>DATDNK010000181.1:0-21627 GCA_036518275.1 Candidatus Acidiferrum sp. | reverse complement strand
CTGCTGCCTGTGAAAAACCCCAAGGAATTAGTGCTGCTTACGATGCGGGGTCACCATTACGGCAGCAATTGGGGCGGAAATGCCATTTCGCACCCGATGTTCCGCGACTTTCAATCGCACAACGAAGTGTTTTCGGGAATGCTCTGCCGGTTTCCCAACTCGGTGAGCCTGACGTCTGGCGGGCAATCGGAGCGCGTGCATGCGGAACTCGTTTCAGGGACCTATTTCAGCGTTCTTGGGGTGAACACGATTCTGGGACGCGCGTTCACGCCAGAGGATGATCGTGTACCGCTGGGGCATCCGCTGGTGATGCTTACCTATGATTATTGGAGGCAACGGTTCGGAGGAGACCCCGGAATTGTAGGGAAGAACCTAATCGTGAACGGCCACAACATGCAAGTGGTCGGCGTGGTGCAACCGGGATTTGACGGCGTGGAACTCGGGTATACGACGAATATTTTCATTCCCATCATGATGCAAGACTGGATTGTGGTGGGAAATCCGAAAATGCTCACGGACCGGCGATCGCGCTGGGTGAACGCGTTTGGGAGGCTGAAACCCGGCGTGTCTATGACGCAGGCCAAGGCATCGTTGCAACCGTTGATGCATTCGATGCTGGAAATGGAAGTGAAGGAAGCGGCCTTTAACCATGCTTCGGCGTATGACCGCGAACAATTTCTAAAGTGCTGGATGGATGTGTTGCCGGGGTCGCAGGGCCGTTCGTACACGCGGCGGGAATTATCCACGCCGCTGTGGGTACTGATGGCCACGACCGGAATGGTGCTGCTGATTGCCTGCGCAAATCTGGCGAACCTGTTGCTGGCGCGAGCCGTCGGTAGACAGAAGGAGATTGCGGTGCGGTTGGCGATTGGCGCGAGCCGCGGGCGCATTGTGTCGCAGCTTCTGACAGAAACGCTATCGCTGGCGGCCTTAGGAGCGCTTGTCGGATTGGCCCTAGCCTTCTGGGCGGACAAGGCCCTTTTGCGGATCTACCTGCCTGCGGATTCCACCGGCTTGAACATCGCCACGCTGCCCGATCTGCGAATTCTAGCTTTCACTTTGGGAGTGACCGCCTTGACTGGGGTTTTGTTTGGGTTGGTGCCGGCGTTGCAAACGACGCGGCCTGACGTGGGACGAGTGCTGAAAGATGAGGCAGGAGCGGTAGTAGGAGGCGGTCACACCGGGATAAGGAAAACGCTGGTGGTCGCGCAGGTTGCGCTTTCGCTGCTGTTGCTGATCGGCGCGGGCCTTTTTCTGCGCAGCCTGGAAAACCTGAGCAACCTCGGGCCAGGGTTTCCCGCGGAGCGGCTGGTGGGTTTCAATATCGATCCGTCGCTTGGCGGCTACACACCTGAAAGAGAAAAAATCTACCTGCAGCAGTTGACGAATGCGCTCAGCTCGGTTCCCGGAGTGCAATCCGTGGGCCTGGCAAGCATGAGAATTCTTGAAGACAATGAATGGGACAGCAGCATGACGGTAGAAGGGTACACTCCAGCGAAACCAGAAGACCGAGCGCAGCCTTTCATGAATCAGATCAGCCCTGGGTACTTTGCGACGCTTGGTGTGCCCATTGTCGCGGGACGGGACTTCCGGCTGACCGACAACCACGAGGTCAAGAAGGGTCCGGAGGACGATGACTGGACGCCCACGACGGTGATGATCAACGAGAAGTTTGCGAAGAAGTTTTTCCCGGGGAGAAGCCCCATCGGCATGCACATTGGTTTCGGAAGCGATCCGGGAACGCGCACGGACATGGAAGTTATTGGCGTGGTGAAGGACATCAAGTACACCAATTTGCGGGACGAAATTCCAGAGCAGGCGTACATCCCGTACATGGGGAGTCGCTTCCTGGGCAGCATGACGGTGTATTTAAGGACGGGTGTTGATCCCAAGCTGCTGATGCCCTCGGTGCGGGAGAAAGTGCGCGAACTGGACGCGAATCTTCCGATTTACGCGCTGCGAACGACCGAGACACAGATCAGCAATTCGCTGACAACGGAGCGCATGATTGCCAGCCTTTCGACGGTATTTGGATTTCTGGCGACGGCGCTAGCGGTGATCGGTCTCTATGGCGTGATGTCGTACACAGTGGCGCAGCGAACGAGGGAAATCGGAATCCGCATGGCCCTGGGCGCGGAGCAAAGAAGCGTATTGTGGATGGTCATGCGCGAGGTGCTGCGGCTGATTGGTGTTGGCGTCGTGGCGGGAATACCTGCGGCGCTGGCGCTCATGCGCCTGGTGCAGAGCCAGCTTTTCGGATTGACGGGACATGATCCGCGAACGCTGGCGATTGCCACGGTGGCGTTGACGATAGTGGCATGCGTGGCGGGATACGTTCCGGCGCTGCGCGCGAGCCAGCTGGATCCGATGAAGGCGCTGCGGTATGAGTGAATATGATCAAATCTAGGGCGCCTAAAGAGGGAAGTTCGAAATTAGAAAATTGAAATTCGATAAAGAGTTCCCGCAGAACCAGCGCTGAGTGCTTCTTGACTCTTTGAGCTGCATCAGCAATTCTCAGAAAACTTGAGCGGGGCGGCGGTGTCTAATGAAGGAAGAGGTGTTCTTCATGGACCGCGAAGGTGTTCCCGTGTGGTCGCCCAGCCAGGCAGCGGCACAGAGAGAGGCGAAGAGAAGACCGCGATTCTACTCATACCTCAACCTTTGGCCGTTCGTGGCCGTACTGGTCGTCTTGCTTTGCATTTTCATGGTCAACGCTCCGCCTTTTCATCATATTACGCTGGACCTGCCGGGCAGTTTTTGCGCCACAGAACAGCCGAAAGCACGGGCCGAAGACGCGATGAAGATCTATGTGATGCGGGATGGCCGCGTTTATTTCCGCAATTACAGGGCTGAGCCAAAGTCGCTTCCTTTCCTCATTCACAACGCGATGCAAGAAGGCGCGGAGAAAAAGGTTTACCTGTCCGTGGTTTCGCGGGCGAGGTACGGAGATGCAGCCCCGGTTGTGGAGGAAATCAGCAACGCAGGGATTCGCGAGATATGCATTTTGGCGTACAAGCGAGAGAAGTGACCTGCAAGAAAAAGCAAAAGACGCCCGGGAGGAACTTGAGCTGGGCGTCTTTCGGAAAGAACCGGCAAAAAATAATTTGGGCAACCTGGCTGGCGCGAATTAATCCGCGGCGGTAGGGGCTTTGGTCGGGTCGATTTCGATGCGGCCTTTGAAATAAGCGCCGTCCTCGATGCTGATGCGTGCGGAAGAAATGTCACCGGTGATGGAGCCGTCCTTCTTGATGTCGACACGGCCACGCGCATGGACGTTGCCCATGATTTTGCCGAAGGCAACCACGTCGCCGGCGTGAATCTCGGAAGTGAGCTGAGCGGCGGGGCCGACCGTGAGTTCATGACCTTTGAGGCGGATGGGACCCTCGACGATGCCGTCAATCTGCAAGTCTTCGGTACCGTTGACCTCCCCTTTGATCTGAATGCTGGCGCCGAGGCGTGCACCACCGCGGGCCGGGACAGTGCCGAGTCTTCCTGACGAAGGTTGAGTAAACGGAACTACTGGAGCAGCCGGAGCTGGAGATGGCGAAACCGCGGGCGGCTCCGCCACCGCTGCTTGTTGCTTGGACCACATTAGGGACCTCCCTTTATCGGAATCCGAAAATAAAATTTGCTCCGGTTGGGAAGGAGCAGTGTGGAACCCATGTTGTGCCGCGCAGAGCGCGGAGGCAACCAAGAAACAAAGCAGATTTGCGCAGTTGGAAAACTGCCCGATGGGACAGGTTGGGGGAGAATGGAGGCAGAAAGCTGCAAGTCTCTCCCGTCGAAGTGCCATTGGGGCAACCCAACGCCGGGCACTGTCAGCGGCCCAAGCTCAGGCGAGGTCGAGGACGCGGTTCAGGAATCCCACAAAATATTTCCAGGCAAAGTAGTAGACGATCAGCGCAACCGGCGCCAAGACCGGGAAAGCGTGCGCGGCAAAGCTGGGAATCTGGAAGTTCAGAAGACTTGAGACGACGAGGCCGAGCGGCGCCAGCAGAATTGGCAGCAGCGCGCCATGCAGGCCGAGAGACAGCGGGACACGGCGGCGCCAGGCGACGAAAAGCACGTTCCACAGACCCCAGAGGTTGGGCACCACTGCCATGGGAAAAACGATGACGCGTTCGATGGGAACGGGGATGTTGTAGACATAACGACCGATGGTGAACCCGGTGGCGACAACCAGAAGGAAGATCGTAGGCACAACGATGCCGGCCATGTAGGCCCGGAGATACGAGTGCTTATTCATAGTTAGCCTCCCGCTCACAACTGATAGAGCAAAGCTGGAATTGCGCTAGGGAAAAGCAAGAGAGCGGCGGCGACGGCGGCGGCCAGCGCCCAGTCAAACCAGGGGACGCGAAACGGCGGCGCGTCGAGGCGCCGGAGCATTTGCGGCCAGAGGTCGCGCTGAAGCTCGGCGTTTTGCAGGGGAGGAAACTCGCGCTGGAGAAGCGCCCGGAGTTCCTTCTCGTCTTCGTGTTGCAGATTCTTTTCTTCGTTGCTCATTTTGTAGCAGCCTCCAAACCAAAAGAAGTCAGTTTTTTTCGCAGAATGCGAACGGCGCGAAAAACGCGCACCTTGACGAGCGCGACGGAAATTCCGGCGGCTTCGGCGATTTCGTTATAGGGTTCGTCTTCGATGAGCGCGAGAGTTGCCACGAGCCGGTACTTCGCAGGAAGCTCAAGGAACGCCCGCCGGAGATGCCCACGCAGCTCGCCGCGGACCGCGGGGTCACCCTGCGCGGCGGCAGGGTAGTCGTCGAAAAGCTCCGTTTCCTTGCGCGCGTGGCGGAGGTGGTCCAAGGCCGCGTTTGTTGCAATGCGGCGGGCCCAGGCGCGAAAGTTTCCCACGGCGGGGTCGAATCTATCGCGGGCCCGGTAGATGCGCCAAAACGTCTCCACGGTCAAATCCTCGGCGACGCCGCTGTCGCGAACGATGCGGACGGTCCAGGCGTAGACTTCTTTCTGGTGCTGGCGGAAGAGAGCCTCAAAGGCTTCGAGGTCACCCGCCGCGAATCGTTCGAGCAGCTCCATGCACCACTCTCTACCCTTATTTACTAGGGGAAACGGTCCCTGGTTACAATGGTCCGCTCATTTGGGTTGCTACTGGCGCGTGCGGCAGGTAAGATTGTCTTACGATGGAAACGAAGATTTCAACTAAAGGGCAAGTGGTCTTGCCGAGCCCGCTTCGCGAGAAACTGGGTTTGCGCCCCGGCGATGCGCTGGATGTGAGGTTGGAAGGCGACGCTATTGTTCTGCGGCCGCGAAGGGGGAGACGTCGAAAAGCCAAAATCATCAAGGATCCCATTAGCGGATTTCCCGTCCTTAGCGCCGGGAAAAATGCACCGAAACTGACGAGCGAGCAGGTCCAAGCGTTGCTCGCGGACTTTCCGTGAAATACCTTTTGGATGTGAACGCGCTGGTCGCATTCGGGTTTTTCGAACATATATTCCACGAACAACTGGCTCGCTGGGTTCGGTCTTTGGCTGCCCGAGACGGCGAGGAGCTGGCGACTTGCGCGATTACAGAATTGGGGTTCGTTCGGATACTTGCGCAGGCACCGCAATACGGGCTCACTGTAAACGAAGCAAAGAGCCTGCTTAGCCGCATGAAGACTGAAGGCGGCGTCGGATTTTCGTTTATAACGGATGACCAGGACGTCTCACGGCTTCCGGGCTGGGTGAAGATGCCGAAACAGATTACAGATGGCCATCTCGTGCAGCTTGCGAAGGGGAATGGGGCGGTGCTGGCGACATTGGATCGGAACATTCCAGGTGCATTCCTAATCCCCGAAGAAGTCTAAGGGTGCTCAGGAAGTCGAGCGACCTTCTTTCGGGGCCCTAAAAAAAAGGCGCCCGGGCGGATGATGTGCCCGGGCGTTTCGCTTTCAAGGTGACGGAATTCAGCATCAATAGATGTCGTACTGCTCCCAGTGGAGCGTGGCGTCGGACTGGATGATGACGTGTTTGTGCGAGTTCTGCTCGAGTTCATCGATGAGCATGGACTCGCGCGTTTTGAGCGCTTTGGCGATTTCCGGATGCACGCGAAGCGTGAGGCTTGGGCTTTCGGGATCGGCCGCAGCCATCTTGCGGGCCTCTGCCTGGATTTCGTAGCAGAGCGTGGGCGTGGATTTCACCATGCCGGAACCGGTACAGTACGGGCAAGGCTGGCAGAGCACACGCTCGAGCGCTTGCTTTGTGCGCTTGCGGGTGATGCAGACGAGGCCGAATTCGTTGAAGGAAAGCGCTTTCGACGGAGCTTTGTCCTGCTCCAAGGCCTGCTGCAATGCGGACAAAACTTTTTCGCGGTTGCGGCGCTCTTCCATGTCAATGAAATCGACGACGATGATGCCGCCGAGGTCGCGCAGGCGAATCTGGCGGACGATTTCCTTGACGGCCTCGAGGTTGGTTTTGACGATGGTGTCCTCGAGGCGCGTGGAGCCCTTGCCGACGAACTTGCCGGTGTTGACGTCAATGGCCACGAGCGCTTCGGTGTGGTTGATGACGATGTAGCCGCCGGATTTGAGCCACACTTTGGCGCGGAGAGCCTTGTCGAGTTCGTGCTGGATGCCGAACTCCTCGAAGATCGGCGTTTCTTTGGTGTAGAGCTTCACCTTGCTGACGAGCTTGGGCTGGAAACGACTTACGAAATCGACGACCTTGCCATATTCCTCTTCGCTGTCGATCCAGATGGCGGTGAAATCGTCGCTGACGTAGTCGCGCAGCATGCGCTCGACGAGGTCTAGATCGCGATGGAGCAAAGCGGGAGCCTTGCGTTCCTCGCTGTGCTGCTTGATTTCAAGCCAAGTCTTGCCGAGGAAGTCGATATCGGTGCGGATTTCTTCGTCCGTGGCGCCGCCCGCCGCGGTTCGAACGATGAAGCCGCCAGGATAATTGGCGCTTGCTTCGCTTACCAAGCGGCGGAGGCGCGAACGATTTTCTGCGGAGATGATTTTGCGCGACACGCCGGTGTGATGAACCGTGGGCATGTAGACCAGGAAACGTCCCGGCAGGGCAACGTGACTGGTAATGCGCGCGCCCTTCTTGCCGAGAGGCTCCTTGGCGATCTGGATGACGATTTCCTCGCCGGGCTTCAGCATTTCCGAAATGAGTTGCGGCCGGCGCGGAGCGGAATGACCGCGGTCGTGATGGCGCCCGCCGGGTCCGCGGCGTTCGAATCGCCCGCGTCCACGATCGCCGCCACGGCGATCCGGGCGTCCGCCACGATCGCGTCCGCGGAAGGGCCGCTGGAAGCGAGAACGCGGGTTGCCACTAATGCGAGCGGAATCGCGGGGATAGTCTTCGCGCCCAGAGGATGGGCCACTACCAGTCCGGGGAGCGCGAGTTTCGCCGGGGAGCAGAAGTTCGACGCCTTCGGAAGCGGCAGCTTCGACGACGCCTTCGCCGGAAGACGCGGCAATCACTTCGGCTTCGGAGTGAACCTGCTCGACTTCGAAGTGTTCTTCGGAGGATTGTGCTTCCGGCGCGTGCTCTTCCTCTTCGGATTCGGCGCGATCGAGTCCGGCTTCGTGTATTTCTTCGTGAAGCTCAGGATGCCCGCCAAGGGCAGCAATATGCTCGGCGCTTTCCTGCGCGGCATCCGCTGCGAAATCCGCGCGATCGGCGGCGCGGCTGGCTTCCACCTCTGCCACATCTTCAGCGCTGAGACCAGAGGCGTTTTCAGAATGAATTTCTTCCGCGGTTTCGGCTTCTTCGTCCGCCTCTTCTTCCGGGTCTTCTTCCTCAAAGACGGCGCCACCAACGACCGAGTCAGCATCCGCTTCGGCGGTGGCTTCTTCATGCTTGGCTTCCACGAGGTCGGCCGCCAAGGCAGCGACCTGATCGTCGTTTAGGTCGGCACCATTGCTCACCGGCTCAGGGGAAGGGGGAGGCAACGATTCGGTTTCCGCGGGAGATGCTTCAGAAGCGGCGTCGGTGCGAGCCTCGGCCGCACCTTCGGCGAGGAGCCAGCTAGGCAGGCCTCCCGAGAAGCGGCGAGGAACGCCGGCAGAGCCGGAGGTAGCAACGGGAAGTGTGCCGGCCGCCCGCAGCGTACTTTCTTCCTTTGAAAGGGAGTCGCTACCGGATTGCGGTTCGACAGCGGGAGCCTCTGCCGGGGAGGCCGCCGCCTTGTCGCGATACTTCGCGAGAGATTCGCCGGGGAGAAGGATCGTTTCCTCGGAGACATCGGCAGGCGGCGAGCCCGAACCGCGCGGACCCTCCTGGCGGCGGCTATCATAGCCGCGCTGCGGGCCGCGATTGTCATAGCCGCGAAACTCGCCGCCCTGCGGAGACGCGTATTTGGACGGCGGAAGATTCCGCCCACCGGGACCGCCTTGTTGACGGCCGCCGCGATGACGCCCGCCACGCTTGCCCCAACGTCCGCCGCGACCGCGGTCGTTCCCGCGGCCGTAATGCTGGCCCTGGCGGTCATTGCCGCGATCATTTCCCGGACGCCGAGAGTAGTTTTGAGTCGGGTTGAAACGCGGGGAAAAATTCTGCGGCGCCGAAGCGTTAGAATCCGGCTGACGCTCTTCGCCTAATCCCGCATGCCGATCCTCCCCAGCCGCGTGCTGTTCACTTGCAGATTGGTCCTCAGTCTGGGGGCCTTCCTCGCTAGCGAGAGCCGGGACTTCTTCCGAGGATGCGGCGGCGCGCTCCTCAGCCGGCTGAGAATGAGACTCTTCGGCGTGCTGCTCTTCGCGTCGCTCGGAGGTGCGTGCAAGGGATTCACCCGGGAGTAATTCGACAGTTGAGCCGTTGGCGACAGGCATTGCGGGCGCAGGAATATGCTGCTCGTGGGGCTGCGTGTGCTCGTAGTCCTCGAGATTCTCGAAAACGTCGCTAACGTAGAGAAACGCGTCGCCATCCAGGCCAATGTCTACGAAAGCCGACTGCATGCCGGGAAGGACGCGTGTGACTTTTCCTTTGTAGATGCTGCCGACGAGAGCAAATTCTTTTTCCCGCTCGATGTAAATTTCAACTAGCTGACCCTCTTCCAAAATCGCGACCCGCCGTTCGTGGGAGGACGCGGAGATAACCAATTCTTTTGACATGAAAACTCCTTGAAGGTGGCGCCAGCATGGCCGGAGTCCACCGCAGGACGCACCGCCGCAAGCTGCTGCCCCTGGCGGGCCCAGAAGAGAGAAACCGTACCGGCGATGCCGGGAAGGACTCTGGGCGCACTAATGGGGAGATGGCTTGGCGTTCGAAGCCAGAGGAAAAAGATATCCTCAGTCTATCGAGGTTGAACCGTTGCCTGAAACTGGCCGGGCGAACGGCGGACGATGCTGTCCTCACTCTGAAATCCTTATTAGACGTGACCCCAAAGCTTGCCGGGGCCAACAAATCCTTTACTTCCTATCTTCAAATGACCTACTTACTTGCAATTACTTCTTCCGTTGCCTTCCGACGGAGTGGGAATGCCACGCGGAACTGGCAGCCGGTTTAGTTGACGAAGCGGCGTAGCCGAACGTTCATGACCAGACCAATCGCCAGGAAAACAAACAACGTGGCCGAGCCTCCGTAGCTCATCAACGGCAACGGAATGCCGGTGACGGGCATCGCGCCAATCACCATCGCCACGTTCACCAATACATGGAAACCAAGCGCCGCTGCAACGCCCATTACGAGAAACATTCCCGCGCGATCTTTCGCGCGTTGAGCATTCTGTACTAAACGAAGCAGAAGCGCCATATACAAACCGAGAGCCAATAGCACGCCCTTGAATCCCTGCTCTTCCGCCCAGGCCGACATGATGAAATCTGAATAGCGGACCGGGATGTAGCCCAGTTGATTCTGCGTGCCGTTGCCGAATCCTTTGCCCCAGAAACCGCCGGAGCCCACGGCAATCTTGGACTGTAAAAGCTGATAGCCGGAGCCTTTGGCGTCTTCTTCCGGGTGCAGGAAAGAGGTGATTCTCTCCCGCTGGTACGGCTTGAGGATGCGCCTGCTGACGGGGGGATAGAAAACCGCCCCGACCAGGAGAATCCCCGCTAGAGAAAAAACCGCTGCATGTTGCCACTTCAAGCCCGCCAAAAAAGCGCCTACTGCGACCATGGGCATCAGCACCAACGCCGTGCCCAAGTCGGGCTGCTTGAGAATCAAGACCAGCGGAACGCCCACCAGCAATCCTGCCTTGATGAGGTCCCGGAGATCAAGCTCATCAGAGCGCACTTCCGCAAAGAAGCGCGCTAACACAATGATTATAACCAATTTGACCAATTCTGACACCTGGATAAGCTCACCAATGGCCGGGAGCTGAATCCAGCGTTTGGCGCCGAAATGTGTATGACCAATGGCTAGGACAGCGACGAGAGCCGCGAGGCTCAATAAATACAAGAGAGGAGCCTGGTCTAAAATCACGTGATAGTCCACGCGAGAGAGAGCAAACATCAAGACGAAGCCGATGATGAGCCAGCGTACCTGCTTCCAATGCATGCCCGCGAGCGAACTGCCATGGGTGGCGGAATAGATTTCAATCACGCCCAGAGCGCAGATGGTAGTGAGGATGGCAAGGAGCCACCAGTCGTAATCGCGTGTTCCGGGTGCGTCTTTCATGAAAATGGTCCAAACCTAACAGCCGACAGTTGATAGTAAGCGAAAGAGACAAATGCAAGCTTTGTTCGTAGGGCTTCCCATGAGCGAATTGTGAAGTAGAGCGCCATAGTGTGCTCAACGCTCCCGTTCTGAGACAGGCCGGGTGGTTGTGGCGGCCGTGTCCTCCGCCTTGAGGGCCACCGGGGGAACAGCCGCCGCTGTGGAGATGGCTTTGTTTCGGGGCGCAGGCGCCTTGGTTTCCGCCGTGTACTGGCCCTGGGTCTTCTTGTTCTTCTTGTCGTAATAGGCCTTAATGATGTCGCGCACCACGGGACCGGCAGCTTCGCCTCCGTGCTTTCCGCTCTCCTGTACGAGCACGGAAACAACAATCTCCGGATTGCGGCGCGGCGCGTAACCGACAAACCAGGCGTTATCGATAAACCTTTTTTGTTTGCCGACGCGGTCGCGCGTGTTGTAGCCAATCACCTGGGCGGTGCCTGATTTGCCGGAGAATTCGATGTCCTGCAGTTTTAACGCGGCGCCAGTGCCCCCCTTGTTAATAACGCCGTACATGTCGTCTGTGATTTTTTCGACGGTGGAATCGGAGAGCGGAAATTTCACCTCCGCGACGTTTTGCGCGTCTTTGAGCATATGCGGCTGCATAAAAACGCCGCCCGAAGCGATTCCGCCGATCAGGCGGGCGAGTTGAAGCGGCGTCGTGGTGACGGCGCCCTGTCCGATAGCGACGGAAACGGTTTCGCCGGGATACCACTTACGATGAAATACCCGCCGGACCCAGTCCTCGCTGGGCATCAAGCCAGGTTCTTCTGACGGGAGGTCGATGCCGGTTTTGCGTCCAAGGCCAAACTTTTCGGCGTAATAGGAAATGCGATCAATGCCGAGACGCATGCCCAAATTGTAAAAGAAGATGTCGCAAGACTGATTGACGGCCTTGTGAATATCCACCACGCCGTGGGGAGCTTTATTTTGCCAGAAAACCCAGCACTTGAACTGGCGTCCGTAAAACGTGCCATAGCCCGGGCAAAATACGCTGAAGCTTTCAGGCACAGCCTTCGATTCATACATGGCTGTGGCCATAACGATTTTAAAAACGGAGCCCGGGGCGAGTTGCGCCTGGATGGCCCGATTCAAGAGCGGTTTTTCCGGGTCCTCGTTGAGTTTCTTCCATTCGTCAGCGGAGACGCGCACGGCAAAATCGTTCGGATCCAACGCAGGATGACTGGCCATGGCCAGAACTTCACCGGTGCGCGGGTCGAGTGCAACGACGGCTCCGGGACGCGGCCCAAGGGATTGCTCCGCAACTTGCTGCAGATCATAGTCAATGCTCAGCTGAATTTGCTTGCCGGGAATGGCTTCCTGGGTCGTGAGGCGCCCCACTTCTTTGCCAATGCTATTCACGATAACGCGGCGCTTGCCGTCGGTACCTTGCAGCGAATCGTTGTACTGAAGCTCCAAACCAAACTTGCCGGCATAGTCCCCCATGCGCAACTTGCCATTGCTTGCTTCGATTTGTTGCTCGCTGACTTCACCCACGTAGCCCACAGCGTGCGAAAGGAAGCCGTCGGGAAGATAGCGGCGGCGTGAGACGGAGATCATTTCGAGCACGGGAATATCGGAGCGGTGCGATTCAATGTAGGCGATGTCTGCGGGCGAAGCGTCGGACTTGATAATGATGGGTTGGAATTTGGCAAGACTCTTCGTACTGTTCAGCTGATCCTTCAAATCATCCAGGGGAATGCTTAGACCCTCAGAGATGGCGCCCAGGTGTTTTTCCACCTGAGCCATGTCGTCGCGCAAGAGGAGCACGCTGAAGGAGGGCCGGTTGTCCACGAGCACGCGGCCATCTCGGTCGAGCATGCGTCCTCGCGGGGCGATGACGGGAATTTCGCGAACGCGATTGCGTTCGGCGAGAGTGGCGTACTTATCGGAGTCGATAACCTGGAGCTTCCAGAAGCCCAGCAACAACACGCCGATCATTCCTACGATGAAGTAGGAGGCGATGGCAAGCCGCGCCTGCGGCAAACGATTGTCGTTCCCAAACCAGTAAGACACGAAAACCCCGCGCGCGAGCGGTCCTCTAAGGACTGCGTGTTTTTTCCAGTTAAACTGAACTAGGCTCGCGTCACGAAAAATCTACAGCGTGGGTTTCGAGTCGGCCCCGAAGTAAACCGGGGTCAGGCTCAAATTGTCCTTCGAAAATTTCCTCGAATCTGGGCAACGAAAAAATCTTCGGGAGCTCCCGCAAAACCGCCGGACTAAAGCTGCAAGAAGCAGCAGAGTCATTTCCAACCTACCACTTGGGCAGAAGGGCCGCAAGCCGTCCGCGAGGACAGGTTCCAGATTCGCACCCGCGTTTCTCGCGGGAGCCGAGGAGCGCAGGTTGCCCGGGAGACGGGCCTCAAGTTATTGTAGAAAATTCTCTCATGCGGCGAGAAACCAACATAGAAAGTCCGATGCGGCTGTCACTGATTGGTATGTCCGGCGCCGGAAAGACGTTCTGGACAAAGAAGTTAGCGGCGAGCGGAATCCCGGCGGTCTTTTGCGACGATCGTATTGAGCAGAGGCTCGCACCGCGACTAGCCAGTGGTGGATATTCGGGCATCAACGGCGTGGCCGCGTGGATGGGCTGGCCGGACAGCCCGACCTACGCGGAGCGCGAGGCCGAGTACTTGGCCGAAGAAATTCATACGCTGGACGAGGTTTTACAGAAGCTCGAGGGGGAGCCGAACGCTTCTCTCGTTCTGGATACCACGGGCAGCGTGATTTATTCGGGAAATCATTTGTTGATGCGCTTGCGCCGGCAGATGACCGTGGTGTATCTGGCGGCGACCGCAGAGGAACAGCAACTCCTGGTCGAAAGATATTTGAACGATCCGAAGCCGGTGCTGTGGCGCGGCGCGTTCCGGCCAAAGAGCGGAGAAACGCCGCGCGAAACCGTGGCGCGATGCTATCCCGCGTTGATCGAGGCGCGGCGCCGAAGTTACGAAGCGCTGGCGCACTGCACGCTGAGCGTTGCCGAATTGCGGGCGCCTCTCGATGCAGGGCAGTTTTTGGAGAAGGTACGAAAGCACATGAGATGAGAACAGAGATCAGAGAACGGAGATCGAGGAACAGAGATCGGAGAGCAGAAAACACAATACGGGTTCTATGTTTTCTGATCTCCGTTTCACTGATCTGTGATCACTGATCACCCAATGAGATACCGAAGCACATCGCGAAAGGCGCCGCTGACTTCGCTGCGAGGCGCTGTGCTGCGCGGGCTCGCGCCGGATGGCGGGCTGTATATGCCAGCGGAGATTGCGCGGCATTCGCCGGAAGAGCTGAAGGAGTTTCGCAGGCTGCCCTTTACGGAAGTCTGTTTCCGCGTGGTGAAACCTTTTGCCACGCCAGACGTGCCGGAAGAAGTGCTATGGCAAATCGTGAGCGAAGCCATGGATTTTCCGGTGAAGCTGGTCTCGCTTTCTCCCGGTCTGCACATTCTGGAGCTGTTTCATGGGCCGACGCTGGCGTTCAAGGATTTTGGCGCGCGATTCATGGCTCGGCTGATGGGCTATTTCGTTCGCGGCGAATCGCGGCCGCTCACGGTGCTCGTGGCCACGTCAGGAGATACAGGTAGCGCGGTGGCACATGGGTTTCTGGGCGTACCGGGAATTCGCGTGGTGATTCTCTATCCTTCGAAGCGCATCAGCGAGGCGCAAGAGAAACAGTTCACCACGCTGGGCGAAAACATCACGGCGCTCGAAGTGGCGGGCACGTTCGACGATTGCCAGCGTCTGGTGAAGCAAGCATTCTCCGACGTCGGGCTGAACAAGACGGCGTTTCTCACTTCGGCCAATTCCATCAACATTGGGCGGCTGCTACCGCAGATGTTTTATCACGTGGCGGCGTACCGGCAGTTGCCGGTGGCATCCGTGCCGCTGATTGTTTCGGTACCCAGCGGAAATTTCGGAAACTTGACGGCGGGGATTTTTGCGAAACGAATCGGGTTGCCCGTGGCGAAGTTCATTGCCAGCACCAACATTAACGACGTGGTGCCGCAGTATTTGCGCAGCGGCCAGTTTTGCCCGCGTCCGGCGAAAGCTACGTATTCGAATGCGATGGACGTGGGCAATCCCAACAATTTTCCGCGGCTGCTGGATTTGTGCCGAGGGCGGCTCGAATACGTGCAAAAAGAAATTTGGGGCCACTCGGCCACCGATGAAGAGACGCTGTGCGAGATGAAAAAGATTCACGAACGCTTCGGGTACCTTGCCGACCCGCACACCGCGGTCGGAATTTTTTGTTGGGAAGCGTACAAGCTGGAACACGCCGAGCCCGCTCAAGGATTGATCTTGGCAACAGCGCATCCCGCGAAATTCTCAGATGTGGTGCGGAAAGCGGTTGGCACCGCGCCGCCGTTACCTAACCGATTGGCCGCGTATCTAGAGCGCGAGAAGCTGTCGCTGCCGATGTCGAGCAATTACGACGACTTCAAGCAATTCCTACTAAAGCAATAATTTCCTCAGGATTGTCGGCGGAGGCGGTCGAGAAGGATGAAGAGAAAGACGGCAACGAAGGCGTTGACCAGCGCGGCGGCGAACAGGTGCAGGTTGAACCAAGGTTCCGGCTGTGCAAGTAAGATGCGGCGCGTCAGAACGATTACTGCCTGATGGACTACGAAGAATCCAGCGGTGAGCGCAAACCGCGCAAAGGGATGTTCTGTATCAAGCCGCGCTCCGATCGAGGAGGCAAGGTAGCCAATGATCGTCTTTGCGATTCCGAACAAGCCGAGAGGAACGGTGGGGCCGCTAAGACTGTCCTGTAGCAGGCCGATGGCAGTTCCGAGCAGCAGCCCCGTGGAAGGATTGCGCCGGCTCAGGCCAAAATAAATCGTCACCAGCAAAGGCAAATCAAGAAGAGCGGCCCTCGCAAAATGCAGGGGAAACCAAGCCTGAATCACCAGCGCCAGCAACGTGGCAATGAGAATCGCGCCGGTGCGGAATTTGTGCACCTCGATGTGGGACTCGCCCATGCGCAGATCAAAGGCACTGTTCATGGGTTGGCCACCGGCGTGGAATTCGAAGCGGCAGCTGGCGCGGCAGGCTTGACAGCCACGGCTTCGGGTTCCCTCAAAGGATGAAGCGTCAAAAGAACGAGAACCTCTTCAAGCTTTTCGAGATTCGCGGCTGGCTTGATGCGAATCTGCTTGAACGGATTGCCGGGCTTGATTTCGGTGATCGTCCCGACAGGCAAATCACGCGGGAAAATGCGGTCCATGCCGCTGGTAACGACACGCGCGCCGACATTCACGTCGTCGTCGTTGGGGAAGTATTTCATGGTAAGCATCGGCTCACCCAATCCCCCCACGGGGCTTTGAATTCCGGAATCCACAAGTTTGGCGCCCACGCCGCTTTCCTTGTCAGTCAGCAAGAGCACTTGAGAAGTTTTGGGATACGCTTCGATGATTTTTCCGACAACCC
This sequence comes from Candidatus Acidiferrum sp., assembly GCA_036518275.1. Classification (GTDB taxonomy): domain Bacteria; phylum Acidobacteriota; class Terriglobia; order Acidiferrales; family UBA7541; genus Acidiferrum. Next base: position 5,613 of record DATDNK010000181.1, on the reverse strand, counting down.
CGTCTGGAGTGATAACTCCCATGTTTTTCCGGATGCCGTCCCGCTCACCGCGATCGAGCTCGATGGTAAGGCTGGCCGCGCCGGGGCTCCCACCGATGACCCGAGCCGCGACCATGGGCACATCCGCCTGTTCTTGGCGGAAATGCAGCAATGCACCAAGGCGATCGGCTTCGGCGGCCTTTCCTTCGAGCTGCGCGATACGCAATTTCAGGGCGTCGTTCTCGCGGCGCAGATCCTCGTTATCCTTCTTGGCGCCGCGCAGCGCAAAGTAGTTGCGCCACAAGTCACGAAACCACCCGAATCCGTAGGAGCCCACGCGCTCCACGGGCGACACCGCTCCCACGGTCCAAGAACGAATCAGGCGGCCTTGAGAATCGCGTTTGATCTGCACCGCGAGCAAGAGCACTTGCAGGAGAATGACTCCCGCGAGCAGAACCAGCGATTTGTGACGAGAGGGCATGGCGGCAAAAAATCCGACAGTTAACCGTTCACAGTTGAAAGTTCAAAGAACAGAATGCTATTTCGGCGAGTCCTGCTGGAAAAGATTCTCGCGCCCCGGTTCCTCCAAGAAAGTTACCACGTCCATCACAATCGGAAACTCGCAGATTCAACTCCGTCAGTCAATGCACACCATGCGTAACAATTTGAAATCGCTGAGCATTTTTCCGGTACCGAGTACCACGGACGCCAGCGGGTCATCAGCGATGGAAACCGGCAAGCCCGTCTCTTCGCGGATGCGCTTGTCGAGGTTCTTCAGCAGCGCGCCCCCGCCGGTCAAAACAATGCCTCGGTCGCTGATGTCCGCGGAAAGCTCTGGAGGCGTGCGCTCGAGCGCCACGCGCACGGCGTTCAAAATCGTGGCTACGCATTCGCTGAGCGCTTCGCGGATTTCGCTGTCGTCAATGGTGACCGTGCGCGGCACGCCTTCGATGAGGTTGCGGCCTTTGACCTCCATGGTCAGCGGCTTCTCTAGTGGATAAGCCGAACCAATTTCCATCTTGATTTGTTCTGCGGTGCGCTCGCCGACGAGCAAGTTGTACTTCCGCTTCAAATACTGCATGACGGCTTCGTCCATCTCATTGCCCGCAACCCGCACGGAACGTGAGTACACGATTCCGCTCATGGAAATGACCGCAATGTCAGTGGTACCGCCGCCGATGTCCACAACCATGTTTCCGGAAGGCTCTTCAATCGGGAGGCCCGCCCCGATGGCGGCAGCCATGGCCTGCTCCACCAGGTAAACTTCGCTGGCCCGCGCGCGGTATGCGGAGTCCTGCACGGCGCGCTTTTCCACCGGCGTGATTTCGCTGGGTACGCCGATGACGATTCGCGGATGCACCAGCACACGCCGGTTATGCGCTTTCTGGATGAAATACGTCAGCATTTTTTCGGTGACTTTGAAGTCCGCAATCACACCGTCTTTCATCGGCTTGATGGCTACCACGTTGCCGGGAGTGCGGCCCAGCATTTCTTTGGCTTCGCGTCCGACGGCGACCACTTCGCCATTGGACTTGTTGATGGCCACGATGGAAGGCTCATTCACTACGATGCCTTTGCCGTGCGAGAACACCAGAGTGTTTGCCGTGCCGAGATCGATGGCCAGGTCGGAAGAAAACAGACTGAACACCGACCTCAAGTTGTAACCGTTCTTGTTCATCCCTACTTCCCCCCGCGGAGAAAGGCTCTCCGCTGTCCGGCCGGCAAGAGCGCTAAAGGCTGCGCGATCAGCCTTCCCGCTATTGTCTCCGGGCGCCACCAACAAAGCAAAGCGCTGTGGTCTGTGGTTCGGAATTCTTACTTCGGCACGACGATGGAAACCTGCGCATGCCCCGTACCGCCACGGCGGTTCTGCCCCACCACCACAATAGTATGCTGTCCCGGCTCCAGCGGCTCCGTGAAATGACGGAAGGTGCCGTCTGGCGCAATATTCGGAACCGGCTGGCCATTCACAATTAGCGCCGCGCCCGGTTCGGTTTTCCCGATGATTTCTGCAACGCGTCCGTGAAGCTGCGTTCCCGTGATTTCCAGGACCATGTCCTGGGACTTGCCTTGGGCCACCAGCGTGAATTTGAAGATCTCGCCCAATTCGCTGGACTGCTTTTTGGCGTCGGTGGCCGTCACGTTCCAGAAATAATCGCCGGCCTCCAGCCCGGAAACATCAAAACTCGTCCCGGTAATGTTCTTCTTGTCTACCACGGTTCTGGTGAACATCGAAGTCGTGCTGACGCGCAGAGTGTAGGAGACCGCCTCCGGAACCGCCTTCCATTCAAAGTGTATAGTCGCACTCTTGGGATTCTCCGCGATGACGGGCGCAAGGTTCAGCGGCTCGACCAACTCCGGCGGCGCCAGCATCATGGATTTCTGAATCGCCCCGGAACGGGGAATGGTGGCTTTTTCATACTGCACAAGGTCGATTCTTTCCTGGCCGCGCTGCACCTGAGCGCTGCCGCTGGAGACCATAACCTCGCTCTCCTTCTTCTCCGGATCGAACTTGACCGCAGCACGGCTGTTGGAATGCAATTGCGTGGTCGCGTCTTCCGACTTCACCGCCGCCTTGGAGTCCGCGGACCTCAACATGGGCGTCGCCAGATCAACCGCGCCCGTTTGGATGCTTACGCTCACGCTGGTTGGACGGTTGTTATCGGTGGTGTTTTCCTCGACGGTAATCAGCGTATCCGGCTTGATGGTATAAGACGTGCCGTCCGCAAAGGAAATACGTGCGTCGCTGTCGGAGCCGGTGCGTACCAAATCGCCTTGATCCAAAGACGTGCTAAGGGTGGCATCCACCCACTGCACGGAGCTGACCTTCTTAACCTGGACACGGCCCTCGAGATTCACGAATTTCGCACGCTTTTGGTCCCCGTTGACCGGATCGGCATCGGGATTGCCCACGGTCTTGTCGATCTTATTGATGACTGCGGTATACATCTCCGGCTTGGCGATATAAAGCCCCCCGAAAATGACAGCCAGCGCAAGAACCGAATACATGATCACCGTCTTATAGGTGACGGTTGTCCAATACACTTCCACACGCGGAACTTTTTGCTGCGGGTGCCTCGGGTCGATGGGGGAATGTATTGTCACGGGTCGCGTCGCTCGCAAAGCCTCAATTTTTGAATGTAGCACAGCGCGTTGCGGACTCTGAGACGGCGAAGCAGCGGCGTAGTCAAATTGCAAATAGCACGTAGGAATGCAGTCGAGCTGGACTTTCGGCCTGTCCGGCCTGGACTTATGGCCAGGTCCGCGCGGGGCAATGGCTTCAATTCTTTGGTCTGATGAAAAAGCGCTTCTTATCCATTGAAGCCGGCACGGCAACATCGAAAAAACCGACCATCATTTCATCGTAAGTTTGTTCTCCCCAGCGCACCGCCGCCCGGGGGTCCGGATTGTGCGGATTCTTTTGCGAGTTGTCGTACCACGCGACCGCCTGCAACTCCATTCCGGCCTTCAGAAAACGCGGTTGCGCCAGCCGGTAGCTCATCTGCCAGTGAAAATGGTAATTGACGCGGAGCAACGGCTCGATTTCATAGGCTGGCTTTCCGGCAGCATCCTTGTTTCTGTGAATGATGTTGTATTCGAAACGCTTTCCCCGCAAGTGCATGTGCGGCATAAAGCTCAACAAGGTGGCGTCATTCGGCAGAGTCCCGCGAGCCTCGACGCGAAAATTGGCATCCCCGGGAGGAATCACAAAGTGGTCATTAGTCAGTTGCAGCGTCAGCACGCGTTGCGCGGGCCCATGCTTGGAGAAAATCAGCCCGATGCTGGTTCGATCGGAAGCGGCGCGGCCGTTCGTAGTGTAGTGCATTTGAAAAACGAGGTCTGATCCGGCGGGAATGAATTTAGCCATGTCCGGCGGCCACTCGTCCGGCGAACTCCCGGGTGCATAGACCAGCAAGATGTCGCTGTCGGTCCAAAGCGCGCGTCGGTCGTCCGGATCGCCCAATGTCGAGGCAGTGAATGGAACCCCCACAGGCGCGTGGCGCAACCAATTCGAGTCCGGCGGGCGTATGTATACGACCGCGTGGTGCACGTTCGAACGCAACAAAGGCAAGTCTTCCGCCATTTGTACCCAGCGGTCTTCCGCAAAATGCGTGGGCACAATTTCGTAGGTGTATTCGACGTCGCCGCTGGCAGGCAGCGTCACAGCCTGCGGCATGGCCAAAACCAAATCCGGTTTCGGAATGCTCCAGCTTTCTGCCCAATGCCGGGGAGGCGGTGCGTCTCTTTTCTCACCCGCTGGGGCGTTGGCCTCTGCCCAAGCAACAAGCGTAGTGGTTTCCGCCGTGCTCAGGGACGGATCGTTCGCAAATTTCCCAACCGCCGGATCGGCAAACCACGGTGGCATCGATTTTTGCTCCACCGCGCGCCGGATCGCGCCAGCGTAAGGCTTCGTCTGCTCATAGGATTCGAACGCCATTGGCGCGATCGAGCCTGAGCGATGGCAACTCTGGCAATGCTGCTGAAGAATCGGAAGAACCTCACGATAAAACGTTGGCGGAGCAGTTCCATTTTGCCGCGCAAGCGAACCCAGGCCTGACATGCCCAAGCCAACCCCCAGGGTGATTAGGATGGTTCTTCTGATCACAGACGGAAGTGGCCGGACTTTGGACATTCTCGATCTTAGATGCTGCTCACCGTGCAGTGAAGTCTCTTTACCCAGGCGACTGTCTGCGATTCTATTTGAGGCGGCTTCTGGTATCTCCTATAATATTAAGTTTGTCTACCGACCTGGGGGAATCAACGGATGGCTGGTGCGAACGATAAAAGCAAATTGGGATACCGCATCTTCTTAGGCGCTGCCGTCTTGGTGCTCGGCGGCAGCATGCTTCTGTACCTGGTTCCGCAAGGGCCTGCCACCGGGGAAGTTTCCACAGACACCGTTGCCCAGGTCGGGGATGAGTCCGTAACGGTGCAGGACATCCGTCAGCAGCTCAGTCAGATTGAGCGCGGCAGTCAAGTCCCCAGGCAACTGGAGGGTTTCTACGCCCAGCAGATTTTGCAAAGCCTCGTTTTTCAACGAGAGCTGCAGTACGAAGCCAAGCGCATGGGAATCACGGTTTCCGATCAGGAGCTTGCTGACCGCGTACGTCAGTACCTCCCCACCGCCGTAAGCGGCGGCGCCTTTATCGGCCGGGACCAATACGAGGCGTTGGTTCAGAACACCTTCCATATGTCCGCTTCGGCCTTCGAGGACCTTGTCCGCCAGGGGCTGCTGGAGGAAAAATTCCGCAAGCTGGTGACCGACGGAATCAGCGTCGGCCCCGCCGAACTTCAGGAAGGATACCGCTACAAAAACGAAAAGATAAAGCTCGACTACGCGCTGATCAAACCGGAGGATCTGGAGGCTAAGATCACCCCTTCGGACGCGGAGATTAAGGCAGAGTACGAGAAAAACAAGTCCAGATACTTGGTCCCCGAGCGCCGCTCCGTGCGCTACGCGCTCTTGGACGTCAACCAGCTTCGCCAGACGATCCAAGTTCCTGATGAAGCACTCAAGAAGCAGTATCAGGACAGTATCCAGCAGTATGAAGTGCCGAATCAGGTGCACGTGCAGCATATTCTCTTCAAAACCGTTGGCCAAACAGATGCCCTGGTGGAAGAGACGAAGAAGAA
>DATDNK010000180.1:0-18074 GCA_036518275.1 Candidatus Acidiferrum sp. | reverse complement strand
TACGACCCTCCAAAGCTCGTCTCGTTGCGCACCACGCCGCTGGAAAATTCTCACATTTGGGAAGAGCGCCGGTTCCGCGGCAGCGATTCGCGCCAGGTTTTGCATTGGGGCATTCGCGAAGCCGAAGTCGGCCCCATGGCGTTGCCCGGCAAGTACACCATTCGCCTGATTGTCGACGGCCAAACTTTCACGCAACCGCTGACCATTATCAAAAATCCCAACGTTCACACAAGCGATCAGGATTTGGACGCCGCCTTCAAACTCCAATTACGCATTCGCGACGACATCACAAAAACTTCCGAAGCCACCAACAAGCTGGAGTGGATGCGCAAGCAGCTCGATGTCATCGCGCACATGCTGGGCGGGCGCAAAACCGCACCTCCGAATCTAGCCGACAACAGAGAAGGGGCGCAGGAACCGAAGGAAGAAAAGGGCGAAGCCAATCCCGATCCCGAATTGCTCAAAGCGGCCGAAGCCATGGATCAAAAGATGCAAGAAGTGGAGTACAAATTCATCTCCCGCGCCGACGCCTTGAGCGACGACAAATACTATTCCATCCCGGAGAAAATCTATCTCCACCTGATTTGGCTCAACGGTGAAGTCGGAACCGGCGCGGGTGACGTAGCTGGCGGCGTAGACAATCCTCCTACTGACACGGCAGCCGCCATCCTCGAAACCATCGAAAAGGATCTCACCGAAGCGCGGGGCAGCTACCAAAACCTAATCGACAAAGAACTGCCCGCTTTCAATCGCGCCTTGCTCGATAAGGGAATCACCGCGATTGCCTTCGTGCCCCCCTCGCCCAATGAGGACGAGGACGATGATAGCGGTGAATAGGGGCGGGGCTTGCCCTGCCCGCAGCCTGCTCGCGTTTCGCTGGCGGTACACCGGAAGGCTTCGAGACTCTCTAGTGGAGGAGAAACTCTCATGAGGATTCTGCCGCGCTGCCAAATTCTCCTGCTGGCCTTGCTCTTTTTCCCCATAGGCCATGCTGCTGCCCAGGGCACGCGCGAAGATTATCAACGCGCCGAGCAATTCCTCCCCGGCAATTTGCGCCATCGCATCTACGTCGCGGATGTCGCGCCTCACTGGATCGCCAAGAAGAATCGCTTCTGGTATCGCAAGGCCGGAACGAAGGGCGCGGAATTCCTTCTCGTTGACGCAGAGCAAAGCACGACCGGGCCCGCCTTTGACCATGTAAGACTCGCCGGATCGCTTTCGAAAGCGCTAAAACGAGAAGTCCAGCCCATGGAGCTGCCTTTCGACTCCATTGAGTTCTCCGAAGATGGCAAGTCCATTTCTTTCCAGGTCGATGGCGCGCCTTGGTCCTGCACGCTTGAAAAATACGATTGCAAGCGCGGTCCCGAGCCTGTCGCCGGCCAATACGAAGAAGCCTCCCCGAACAAAGAGTGGGTAGCCTACGTCAAGGATCACGACCTCTACGTGCGCTATGTTGAAACCGGCGAAATCATCCGCTTGACCCGCGACGGCGAAGCCTCCTACGATTACGCAACCGAAATCGCGGGCCTCCGTCCGTTCGTCGCGCAAGGTACGCAGGAAATCCGCCAGCGGCCCGCGGTGTCCTGGTCGCCGGACTCCTCAAAGCTCGTCACCTATCGCATGGACACGCGCAACGCCGGACGCTTCAGCTATCTTCAGTTTGTTCCGCCGAACCAGCTTCGCCCGAAGGAATACACAGTCGTGTATCCTCTGCCGGGAGAAGTCCTCCCAAAAGCCGAGCCGATTATTTTCGAAGTCCAAAGCGGCAAGCGCATCGAAGTGAAGACCGCTCCCCTCGAAATCCAATTCCAGGGCGGCCCTGGATTTGACTGGTATGAGAACGGCAGGGCCTTTTCCTACGACGCTTGGGAGCGCGGCGAAAAATCCATTGAACTGCGTGAAGTGGACGCAGCACGGGTGAGCAAAAAGTTGTGCTTCGCGAAAAAGGCGAGAAGTATGTGGACCCCGGAGAGACGCATTTCCGCATTCTGCACGAAACGGGCGACGTTCTATGGACCTCCGAGCGCGACGGCTGGAACCATCCCTATCTTTCGAATCTGAAGACGGGCGAATTGCGCAGCCAATTGACACAGGGCCAGTGGGTCGTGCGGCAGGTTGTCGACGTCGATGAAAAAGCGCGCCGCGTCTATTTCCTCGCCAACGGCCGCGAAAAGGAAGAAGATCCGTACCAAACGCATCTTTACGTCGTCGGCTTCGACGCCAAGAGCCTCACGCTCCTAACTCCAGAAAACGCTACTCACACCGTGAACTTCTCTCCCGATCACACTTTTTTTGTCGACAATTTCTCGCGGCCTGACCTGCCTTCTGTCTCCGCATTGCGCCGCGCCAAAGATGGTTCGCAAGTGCGCGTCCTCGAACAAACCGACACCAGCGAACTCACAAAAGCCGGTTGGAAAACCCCGGAGCCGTTTCACGGTAAAGCCAAAGACGGAACAACTGATTTGTACGGCCTCATCTGGAAGCCGTCGAATTTCGATCCCTCCAAAAAGTATCCCATCATCGAGCAGGTCTATACCGGCCCGCAGGGTTTCTTCGTTCCGAAAACTTTTGGCGCGGCGCTGCGCAATGGCCAGCAGCAAATTGCCGAGCTCGGGTTCATCGCCGTAATGGTGGACGGCCGCGGCACCACTGGCCGTTCGCGCGCCTTCCACGAATTTTCCTATCACAACTTAGGCGGCGCGTTTGAAGATCACGTCGAAATGATCAAGCAGATGGCCGCGAAGTTTCCCTACATGGACATCGAACGCGTCGGCATCTACGGCACATCTGCCGGAGGATACGGTTCGACGCACGCCATCCTGTCTTTTCCTGATTTCTACAAAGTCTGCGTGTCCATTTCTGGCGATCACGACGCGCGGCTCGACAAGGCGTGGTGGAACGAGCTCTACCAGGGCTATCCCGTGGGACCGGACTACGCTGAACAATCGAACGTCACCATGGCCGACCGCCTGAAAGGCCACTTGCTCATCGAACACGGCGACATTGACGACAACGTCCACGTCGTCGAAACCATGCGCTTGACCGACGCGCTGATCAAAGCCAACAAAAACTTCGATCAGCTCATCGTGCCCAACATGTACCACGGGGAGGGCGGCAATCCCTATTTGATCCGCCGCCGCTGGGATTATTTCGTGCAGCATCTTCTGGGCGTCACTCCGCCTCCCGACTTTGCGATTCACGAAGACCGGGAAGCTCCTGCTACGCGTGCCCGATAGTCCTTTTAAGGAGAAACGCCTTTGAATTCAGGAAAGACCTTTCGCGCCGCATTTTTGCTCATCGTATTCACGGCAATTTCGACAACCGTCTTGGCCCAACTCCCTCCGAAAGCTCCGAACTCCACGGTCATCACTTTGACTCCGCAACCCGGCTACTTCACCGAGCCGGGCATTGCCATCAATCCCAATAATCCCAAGCAAGTCGTCGCCGTGTATCAGGACAACGCCCATGCCGCCTATTCTTTCGACGCAGGCCGCACCTGGCAGATCGCGACAGGCGTGGAATCGACCAGCTATCGCGTTTCTGGTGACGTTTCCACCACATACGACAATCAGGGTCACGCTTTCATTTGTTACATCGCGTTCGACAAGCTCGGAACCTACAGCTACTGGGGTCACAACTCTTCGCGCAATGGAATTTACATTCGCCGCTCTCTCGACGGCGGCAAAACCTGGGAAGCCAAAGACATCGCCGCGTCGGAGCACCCCGACAAAACGCCCGACGGCAAGGATGTCGCGTGGGAAGACAAGCCCTACCTCGTCGCGGACACGAGTCATGGCCCTTTCGCCGGCAGCTTATATATAGGTTGGACGCGCTGGACTATCGCCGATTCCCAAATCCAGTTCGTGCGCTCCACCGACCACGGCAAAACTTGGTCGAGGCCCACCGAAATTGATAACGTTCGTGGTCTGCCGCGCGACGACAATGGCGCCGTCGAAGGCTTTGCTGGCGCGGTCGGCCCGGACAGCATGCTCTACGCGGTGTGGGGCGACGGCAATCATCTCGTTTTCACTACTTCTTCCGACGGCGGCGTCACTTTCACGCCGACTCGCAACATTATTGACACTGCGCCCATCATGTTCAGCGTTGACGCCGTCGCGCGCGCCAATGGTTTTCCGCAGATTGCCATCGATCCCCGAGGCGGTCCGAAAGGCGGGCGCCTCTACGTTGCTTGGGCCGACTACCGCAACGGAGAAATCGACGTCTTCTGCTCCTCGTCGAAAGATTTTGGCGCGACATGGTCTCCCGCGGTAAAAGTGATTACCGACGCGATCCACAATGGTGCTGAACATTTCTTTCAGTGGATGGCGGTGGATCAAGCCGATGGCTCTGTCAACGTCATCTTTTATGACCGCCGCGGCGATCCCAGGAATCGCGCTCAGACGGTCACTCTGGCTCGTTCCACTGATGGCGGCCAATCCTTTCAGAATTACTCCTGGACGGATCAGTCTTTCAACGCCAGAGGCGGCTTCATCGGCGATTACAACGGTCTGGCCGCCATGAACGGCCGCGTCTGCGGCATCTGGACGGAAAAGCCCGAGAACATTACGACGCGAGACACCGTGATTCGCATCGGTGTGGCCGATTTTTCTACTTCAGCAGCCACAAATTCTTTGCTATCGCCCAAAGCAAATCTGAAATAATACGAGCGTTGAGAGATCCTACTGAGCTTCAAGAGAAGTTTCGCACGCGATTCGGAACGCCCGCCGCGATTTATCGCGCGCCGGGCCGCGTCAACCTCATCGGAGAGCATACCGACTACAACGACGGTTTTGTTTTGCCCGCAGCCATCGAGTTTTACTGCTGGGTCGCTGCTGCTCCGCGCAGTGACAAGAAACTCGTCATCCATTCCGAAAATTTCAACGAAACCGTCGAGGCAAATCTCGATTCCATCTCTCCCACAGGCAAAAACCATTGGGCCAACTATCCTTTGGGTGTTGCGGACAAGCTCCAGGCTGCCGGGAAGCGCCTCAAGGGCGCGAATCTTCTCCTCAGCGGGGAAGTTCCCCTTGGCGCAGGTCTAAGCTCCTCAGCAGCCATCGAAGTTGCGGTTGGTTTTGCGCTCTTGAGCGAAAGTGGCTGCACATTCAATCGCACCGAGTTGGCCGAGCTTTGCCAGAAAGCCGAAAACGAATTTGTCGGTGCGCGCTGCGGGATCATGGACCAGTTCATCGCATGCTATGGGAGAGCGTCTTGGGTGATATTGCTCGATTGCCGGTCGTTGGACTTTCAGATGGTGCAGTTGCCGGCAGGAATCCGGCTGGTGATCTGCAACACCATGGTGAGACATGAACTTGCTTCCAGCGAATACAATCGCCGCCGCGCCGAATGCGAGGAAGGTGTACGCGCCTTGCGCATGGTTTTGCCTGAGATTCGTGCGCTTCGCGACGTCTCCATTTCGGAATTGGAAAATCATGGTTCTCTTTTGAATCCAACGGTGTACTCGCGCTGCCGCCACGTCGTCACCGAAAACGGCCGCGCGCTGGAAGCTATTAGCGCACTCAACGCCAGAAACTTGAGTGCTTTCGGCCGCTTGATGCGCGAGTCGCATCGCGGCTTGCGCGACGATTACGAAGTTAGTTGCAAGGAACTCGACCTCATGGTGGAGATCGCCTCCGCGCAACCCGGCGTGATTGGCGCGCGCATGACCGGCGGCGGATTCGGCGGCTGCACCATCAACCTCGTCGAATCCGCTACCGTGGACGCCTTCAAGAAAAACGTTGCCGCCAAGTATCACGCCCAAACAGGACTCAAGCCCGAAATCTACGTCTCCCCCGCCGCCGACGGCGTCCAACAAGTGGACGTTGTGTAGCGGCCGCCTTCTGAGGCGGGCGCTACTTGTTTAGGGCGGGAACAATCTTATTTTTCTCAATTCTTAGGGTACGTCGTTGCGAAGGCTGGTAACATTCATAGTCCTTACTCCTCATCATGAACCTCGAAAAACTTCTCTCCACTCCTCACAAACGCTTCAATCCCCTCCTGCGAGAATGGGTGCTCGTCTCGCCGCAGCGCACCGAGCGCCCGTGGCAAGGAAAAGTGGAGCAACTTCCGGCGCCGCCTTCCGTCGCATACGATCCCAACTGCTATCTCTGCCCGGGAAACAAGCGCGCCGGCGGGAAGCAAACTCCGAAGTACTCAGGGACTTACGCCTTCGACAACGATTTTCCCGCGCTCTTGCCGGAGAGCGAGCAGTTGCAATACGAGGAAAGCGGCTTGCTCGTCGCTCAAAGCGACCGCGGCATCTGCCGGGTCCTGTGCTTTTCTCCTTGCCACGACCTTACGACTCCGCGAATGAATGCCCAGGAACTACGCGGCGTAATTGACGCCTGGATCGAACAATCTTCTTCCCTCGCACAAATCCCGTGGGTCCGCCACGTCCAAATCTTCGAAAACCGCGGCGAACTCATGGGCGCGAGCAACCCGCATCCGCATTGCCAGATTTGGGCGAACGCCACTCTTCCGAATCTGCCGGCCCGCGAAGATGAATCTCTGCGCGTCCATCTTGCGGAAAAACATTCCTGCTTGCTCTGCGATTATTTGCAACTAGAGTTGCAACGCAATGAGCGCATCGTCTGCCAGAACGACGCGTTCGCCGCCGTCGTGCCCTTTTGGGCCATCTGGCCGTTTGAAACTCTTGTCATAAGCAAGCGCCATGTTGCTTCTCTCGATCAACTCAACGGGGAAGAGCGTGATCTCCTCAGCGACATCCTTCGGCGCATCACCATTCGTTACGACAATTTGTTTGAAACGGCTTTTCCATATTCCATGGGCTTTCATCAGCGGCCCACTGACGGCCAGCCTCACGAGGCCTGGCACCTTCACGCGCATTATTTCCCGCCGCTGCTGCGCTCCGCCACTGTTCGCAAGTTCATGGTCGGTTACGAACTCCTCGCCTCTCCGCAGCGCGACCTCACCCCCGAATCCGCCGCGGCCCGCCTTCGTGAAATGAGCGAAACCCACTACCTCGACCGCACCACAACGTAGAAGTTCTCATTCCGATGCGAATTTCTGGCTAGCGCCGTTCTTCATTGTGTTTAACAATCGTATGTCATGTCTGACTTCGCTGGACTGCGCGTCCTAGCACTGGAAAGCCGGCGCGCCGCCGAGCTAGCTAAACTCATCTCCAACTATGGCGGCGAGCCGGTTGTCGCTCCAGCCATGCGCGAAATCCCCCTCGACTCCAACACGGAAGCGTTGTCCTTTGCCGAAGCGCTTCTTGCTGGCAAATTCGACATGGTCATCTTTCTCACGGGGGTCGGCGCACGCGCCGTCCTAAGCGTTGCCGAAACAAAATATTCCCGCGACGATTTCATTTCTGCTCTGAAGCGTACAAAAGTTATTCCTCGCGGACCCAAGCCGATCGGGGTTTTGCGCGAACTCGGCATCACTCCCGCGCTCACCGTTCCCGAGCCTAATACCTGGCGTGAACTTCTTCAATCGCTCGATAATGCAGCAAAATCCTCGCCGGATTTTCGCCTTCGCGGCGCGCGCATCGCGCTTCAAGAGTACGGCGTTTCCAATCCCGAACTCATCAGCGGACTCACCGAGCGCGGCGCCATCGTTACGCGCGTTCCAGTGTATCAGTGGGCGTTGCCCGAGGACGTCGCGCCCCTTCAATTTGCAGTCAAGGAGCTTGCAGCGGAAAGAATCGACGTTGTTCTATTCACCACTGGAATTCAGGTGGCGCATTTGTTTCAAGTTGCCGCAGGAATGAAACATGAGGAAAAGATGCGCCAAGGCTTGCGCCGCGCGATGGTCGCCTCGATTGGCCCTACCACTTCCGAAGAGCTGCGGCGGAAGGGAATTCAGCCCGACCTTGAGCCCGCTCACCCGAAGATGGGTTTTCTCGTCAAGGAGACCGCTGAGCAAGCCGCGGCTCTCCTCGCAAAGAAGCGAATGCACGGACCGCCTTCTGAGGCGGCCCGCCGAAACTGAAAGCAAAAACTAGCGACGAATGATGCTTTCGACGGCGGGGAAGTGCGTCGGCTTGATCCCCCGCACAGTTCGCCTCAGCTTGAGCCGGCTTTTGCGGTCCGAACGCATGGGCTTTCTTCTTGAGTCCGCGCCTCGCCTAACTCCAAGACAAGCTCGCTCGCTTTAGCGGGCGTTTCCCAGCAGGAATCATCTTTCTCGCTTTCCGCCGCAGGCAGCGGACGCGCCACTTCGCCGATGATCAGCAGGGAAGGAGCTGGCAGCCGCTCTTCGAGCGTCAATTCTTGCAGCGTCGTGCGATGAATTTGCTGCTCTGCCTGCGTTGCATTCGCTACGATCACGCAGGGCGTCGTAGAGTCCAGCCCGCCTTCCATCAATTTCGTGGCAATCTCGCCGTAGTCTTTCCCCGGCATATACACCGCATACGTCGCGTCTTTCAGGGCTACGTCATCCCATTCCGGCGAAACGTTTCCAGCCGTGTGATGGCTCAGAAAAATCAGTTTCGAGGCGCACCGCCTGTCGGTCAGCGGAATTTTCGCGGCCGCCGCGGCTCCCATCGCCGACGTTACGCCGGGAATTACTTCAAATTCGACTCCTGCGCGCGCCAGTGCTTCCATCTCTTCGCCCACACGCCCAAAAAGCAGCGGATCGCCGCCCTTTAAACGCACCACCTGCTTGCCTTCGCGCACCGCCGCGATCAACATGGCATGAATCTGATCCTGCGCGATCCCCGCTTGCCCGCAGCGCTTCCCCACGTTGCGCACTTGCGTCCACGCGGGGATTAAGTCCAGGATTTCTTGCGGCACTAAGTGATCGTGCAATACCACTTCCGCCGTTTTAAGAATTTGCGCGCCCTGCACGGTGAGCAGCTCCGGATTCCCCGGACCTGCCCCCATCAGATAAACTTTTCCTTTCCGGATTGGCGTGTTCATGGCCTGGCCCCCGCCGTCGTCCCTTTGGCCTGCCGACGGCATTCCCCGGCTCGGGTTGGATGCCCAACGCTCGCCGAAGGTTCTCAAAGCAGGTTACCACCTGGTTGGACGCCTTATTCCTCCGAACATTTCATTCCATGCATCGATATTTTCGATGCTCTACCCTCCAATTTGGCGGAGACCAAAGAGCTCAATAAAAGATTTGCCCTCCAGAACGCAATCCAGTAATTAGCCTAATTCCATGCGGTGCCCATCTAGGCCTATTTCGCGAGTTGGTATTCGCCCTCAACCTCGCAGGAAAGCACGTCGTCTTCGGGTTTACAGGAGAACGTGCCCTTGCCCTTGATGCTTTTCATCTTGCCGCTCCCGCCATTCATGCTCCAATTGCCCCTGAGTTCCACGACGGCATTGTCCTTGCTTGTTGCTGTGCCCTGGTACGAGAAAAAAACCTTGTCTCCGCTTTGCATGGTCACCACATGAAAGCCGCGAGGGCGCGAGGTGTTGACCCTAATGTCGGAGGTCTCCGTGCTCACGCCGTCCTTGGACTTGTCGCCTCCGATTTCCATGGGCTTGGTGTAGGTACATTTGATTTGCGCTAAACCGAGGCTATGGTCTGGCCGGTCTCCTACGGGAAGCACATGTACCGGATCCGGTTTTGCGCATTGTGCGGTTCCGCTAACCTTAGTTTGGGCGCTTGCTGTCGCCGCGCTGAGAAGCACCGTGGCAGTTATAATGAGAATTTGTCGCATGGGAATCCTCCTCCTTCGAGAGGTTTTCATTGAAAGGGCCGTCCTTGGACCGGTGGGTTTCCCGAAGCGTAGTCCCCCGTTCGTTTTGGTGTCAAGCTCATAACCCGCGGGTAGCAAGAGCCAGTCAAGAATGGCTGTGCCACAAGATTCGCTGGGACGGCGTGAAATGCTCCGCTCGGAGTGAGCGAAGCGCGACGGCGGCACTACCTTCTGGCAGAGAACAATGTGGCAGGAGTGGTGACACCCAAAGTCGCGCTGGACGCGGCTTTCACGGCCGGCAGAGGGATCAGGAAGCTCTTCTTCACGCGATATTCTTTGCCGCGCCAGGAAACTTTGCTGGAGAAGAATCCTGCGGCCCAGACGAGAAAGCCCACTGCATCGCGCAAGGGGACTAACCAAAGCTTCTTGCGAACCACGGGGTCATCAAGCCCCCACGCTCCGATAGTCCAGGCCATGGTCAAGCGCAGAAATAAATAAGCGAAGAGGTAGGCAGCAGACCCAACTGTCGAACGAGCGGCAAGGGCCGCGAGTATGCTCCACGGCAGTCCAAAGGTCATCGCAAGCCCGAGATATCCCGCCGGCCGAATGTTTCGGAGCATAACCGACCATCGCAATTCATGCTTCAAGAACTGGCGGAGTCCTTCTTTTGGAAAGACCATCCAGACCGGCTTGCGCATCAACGCGATTCGATAGCCTCTTTTGGCAATTTCATTTCCCAGCGTGAAGTCGTCTGAGTGGTGGTCGGCCATGGCCTCGAAGCCACCGATTTCCTTAAGACGTTGTTTTGTCGTGGCCATGGTCCAGCCAAGGGCGAAATCAATTCGGCTAAATTTCTGCGTGACAAGCGCGCTTGCTGAGGAATCGCTCGGAACTCCAATGGCGTCGAGGTCGCTGGCAAAATCACCTTCTGTAATGCTCCGAAATAGAGCGGTGACCACTCCGACCTGTGGATCGCGGAAGGGCGCGGCAGCATCGCGCAAGTAATCCGCCTCTACGCGCACATCACTGTCGTTGATAACAAGCAGGTCGTATCTCGCCTCGCGCACGAGGCGGCTCAAGTTGTTCATCTTTGGACTGGTACCGGCCGCAGGAGCGCCCACCAGTAGGCGGATCGCACAATCGGGAAAGTCGCGCTGAAGCTTCTTAATCACAGGAATTACGGGATCATCCGCTTCCAATACGCCAAATAGAAGTTCGTAGACCGGATAGTCGAGGCGGCAGAAGCTAGCGAAATTCTTATAGGCTTCGCGATCCAGGCCGCATACCGGTTTGAGAATGCTGACCGGCGGGGTGAAATTCGAAGGGGACCGTGAAGTCTTTCGCACGGCGCGAAAGTAAGACCAGCCGGAGTACGTGGCAACCAGATAGTAAGCTAGCGGCGCGAGGGCGGCGATGAGCACCACCCAGCGGAATAGATTGAGCATCATGCCTGGCTCCTGCTGAGACGCCAATCTCGTTTCGCGATCAAAAGCCCTTTGAAACCGGCTGAGACGTTACCTGCTGGAAGGTCTCCCGTTGCGACCTGAGCGGGAATCGGCACAACAAGAATGTCCAGTCGAGTGCAAAGAGAAGTCCGTCATATGTGGCACCGAGGGAACCTGGGTCAAATCCTTCATCGGTACCGTAGGGAACTCTACTGGAATGATTATATGTCTTTACGCAAAGTTTCAAGTCATTTAATCACGTCGTCCTTGTCATAGTTCAGGGTAAAGCGCGGGCCAAAAGGGACGGCTTCGTAACACGATCCTGGGCGAAAAGAACGCGGCTGAAGCCGTAGCCCAGAAAGGAAGGGCGCAACAGTGCCTGCCTACTGCAAGCAGGCTGCGCTCCTACAAGAAGGAAAGCTGTGTCGAGCACGGTTATTTCTTGGGGCGCTTGGGCCGGTGCTTGCGGAGGAAGGATTTGAAGGCGTCGGCGCTGGCGAGGTCGTGGAGCAGGCGCTTGCGCTCTTCGGGATCCATGCTGGCGGCGAAGAGTTTGGCGCGCTCTTCGCCGAGTTGCCGGAGCCAGGCTTCGTATTCCGGGCCGAACTGCTCCTCAAGTTCCTTACGGAGGCGCTGGGCCAGCGCGGGGCTCTGGCCGGAGGTCGAGACGGCGATTTGCAGGGCGCCGCGCTGAGTGACGGCGGGATAGTAGAAGTCGCAAAGCTCGGGAACGTCCACGACGTTGCAGAGCACGCCACGCGCACGCGCTTCAGCGGAGATGTGCTGCTGCAATTCGGGGTCGGACGTGGCGGCGACCACGAGAAACATTCTGTCGAGGTCTGTGGGTTCGCAGGGACGCGCGAACCATTCGATTTGCCCAGCTTCGGCCCAGGATTGCACCTGCGGGGTGGCTTCCGGAGCGACGACGCGAACGGTAGCGTGGGCGTCGAGGAGGCTGGCGATTTTGCCTTCGGCAATGTCGCCGGCGCCGACGACGAGGCAGCGGCGTCCCGCGAGCTTGATGAAGATGGGGAAAAGGCTCGGGACGGGCGCCTTTTTGGGCCCAAGAGTCATGGGTCTATTTTAGCGGAGATGCGGGGCCGAAAAGGAATCGAAAGTCGAAATAGGACATTAGAAACAAGAAGAGAGATTTCTCACTCCGCTTAGCTCCGTTCGAAATGACGTGTTGTGGCACTAAGTCTTACGATAGTCGGTTGGGGGTGAGGAGGGCGGTCATTTCGAGGACGCGATGATAATAGTCACGCTGGGCGAGCTGAGCGGCGGCGGGCTCATCGAGGAGGAACGTCACGTCGGGATGGAGCTGAAGGGCCGAAGCGGAAACGCCGCAGGTAATGGGGCCTTCGATGGATTTAGCAACGGCGGCGGCTTTGGACGCGCCGGTGGCGAGCAAAAGAATTTTGCGCGCTTCGAGAATCGTGCCGATGCCCATGGTGACGGCGCAACGCGGGCTTTCTTCACCGGGGCCGAAAAATTTGGCGTTGTCGTCGAGCGTTTCACGGCTCAAGACTTTGAGGCGCGTGCGCGAAGCAAGGCTGGATGTGGGTTCGTTGAAGCCGATATGTCCATTGCGGCCGATGCCGAGGAGCTGCAAGTCGATGCCGCCGGCGGCGCGAATGGCATCCTCGTAAGAGGCGCAGTAGGCGTCGTAATCGGCGTGGATACTGCCCTCGGGAATATGAATATTTCGAGGCGGCACGTTCACATGACGAAAGAAATTTTCGTGCATGAAATGGCGGAAGCTTTGAGGATGCGAAGCGGGCAGGCCGAGGTATTCGTCGAGATTGAAGGTCACGACCTTGGAGAAATCGAGCGAGCCTGCTTTATGCAGGTGCACAAGATGCTGGTACAGGCCAATCATGGTGCTGCCGGTGGCAAGGCCCAGGGTGAGCGACGGCTTTTTCTTTATGGCTCCGGCAATGAGTTGCGCGGCCTGCTCGTTTACTTCTTCGTTGTCGCGCTTCAAGATCACCAGCATGCGAGGGCCTCACGAAAGTCGTTAACGCTCATGATTCGGTGAATGGTTAGCGCTCAGAAAATATGCCGCCGACATAGATCAATCAACGGAAACGGCGAATGACCAGATTGTGCCGGTCCGAGCGATAACACCCGAGCACGTACATGATGGCTTTGCCCTTGGTGGAATAAATGACCTGGCGAATGCGCAGCAGCGGTTCGCGGCGCGGAATGGCGAGAAGGTCGGCGATGCGCGGGTCGGCGGCAGTGGCATCGACTTCTTCATCAGCGTACCCGAGTTCGACTTTGTAGTCGCGCTCGAGAATGCCAAAGAGTGATTCGCGCGCGAGTGGCGCATCGAGCAAGCCCGGGAATTCTGCCGCACTGAGGTAGCAGGTTTCCAGGGCGAACGGTTCTCCGGAAGCGTGGCGCAGGCGTTCGAGCTTGATGATGCTGCTGGTGGGGGGAAGGGAAAGACGAGCGGCGGCCTCGTTTTCGTTGTCGACAATCTTGGCGAACAGGACTTTGGCGCCGGCCGTGAGCGTGCGCGCTGCCATTTGCTCGGTGTAGCTCATGAGCTTGTTGAAGTGGATTTTCGGAGGTGCGACGAAGGTGCCGATGCCGCGGCGGCGCTCGACGAGGCCCTCGCGTTCGAGGAAGGCGAGAGCATGGCGCGCGGTCATGAGGCTGACGTGATGGGTCCTGGCGAGGTCGCGCTCGGAGGGAACGGGATCGCCGGGTTTGAGCTGACCGGAGTCGATACGCTTGCGAATGAGGCTCTGAATACGCTGATACGCCGGGAGAGAGCTGGGGATGCGGGCGGGAAAGCGGTCCGCGACGGCAAGAGTTTTTTTGCTCGAGGGCATCGATTGCACCTGTTAGAAAGAACGATATTCTATCTTGA
Organism: Candidatus Acidiferrum sp.; assembly: GCA_036518275.1. Taxonomy (GTDB): domain Bacteria; phylum Acidobacteriota; class Terriglobia; order Acidiferrales; family UBA7541; genus Acidiferrum. The sequence continues at coordinate 4,141 of DATDNK010000180.1, read as the reverse complement.
AAATACGTCAAGCCCTGGAACCGGGCGACGTTCGCGCGAGACCATACGCCGACGGCTGCGATGCTCTTGCCGCTCGGAAGCCGGTCTGCGCGCGGTGCTATAGTCCAGCTTTTCCACAACTCTTATAAAACAAGAATAATGACTTGACAACGGAAAAGTGGTGCTATATAGCTATGCGCAACACAGCAGTTGATTTCGTATGAAGAGAGCCACGCCGAGAGGCTTGGCTGACCCATTCCTAGCGAGCGAACGTGGGATCCCTTTTCGGTGCAAGTGGGAACCGGAAGGAGAGGCATGTCATGAAGCCCAGCAGGAAAGCACCGACGATGCGCGGCAGAGTACGGCGGCCGATGGCAAAGAACCGGATGAGCTACGAGAAACTCGCGGGAGGGCTGGCTTTGCAAATGGCTGCGTGTGTGCGGTCCAGGGATCCGCGGGAGTTTTGTGCCCCGTTTGAGCTGGTAATTGTCGACCCGCAGGGCGCGGTGGTGTTCAAGGGTCAGGTGGGCGAAGACGGGAGAGTACGGCACGACGGGCCCGAGCGCGCTGTGAGGCAAAGCCACTTTCCGGCGACGGCGTTGCTGACGGACCGGTCACTGGTGACGCGAACGTTTCAAATCGATCGCGCAAGCTGCTAGCGCGCTCTGTATTGGTGCGGCGAGCGTAGAAATTCTCTAGGAATCCAAGAAGCCACTCACCTCACGAGTAAAACGGTCGGCATCTTCGATGTTAGAGAGGTGCGCGCCATTGAGTTCGATATAGCGCGCATTGGGAATGCGATGGGCAAGGAAGTGACCATCGGCCGGAGTGGTTGCGGGGTCGTGCGTCCCGGAGATAACGAGAGTGGGAGTACGGATTGCGCTAAGCTGGTCGCGGAAATCGAAATCACGAACCGCCGCGCAATTCGAGATGTAGCCTTCCGAATTGGTTGATTCCACTATCCTCTGAATGTTTGCAACGACCGACGGATTTTTTGCCCGAAAATCGGGAGTGAACCAGCGCTCGATGGCGGCAGCGGCAACTTGCTTCATGCCGCTTTTTCGGACGGCATCGATGCGAGCGTTCCACATTTCGTGCGTGCCGATTTTGGCGGCGGTGCTGGAAAGAACGAGTTTGTTCAGTCGCTGCGGAACTTGAGCGGCAAGCAAGATGCCGATCATGCCGCCCATGGAGAGTCCGCAGAAGTGGAAGCGGTCGAGTTTCAAAGAGTCAGCCAGGGCAAGGACGTCTTTGGCGAGTTGGTCGATGGAATAAGGACCGGGCGTGACCGAGGACTTTCCGTGGCCGCGTGTATCGTAGCGTACGAGGCGGAACGATTTGGTGAATTCGGGGATTTGGGGATCCCACATGGAAAAATCGGTGCCGAGGGAATTGGAAAGGATGAGGGCGGGCTTCGCGGACTCGCCTTCGAGGGCGTAGTGAATTTGCGCTTGATTTGAATTGAGGAAGGGCATGAGCTAGCGAGGCGGATGCATGTCCTTGTGATGAGCCGCTTGCGTTTTCGCTTCTTCCTCCAAGTATTTTACGGCGAGCTGTGTTTCGCGAACCATCAGCACGCAGCCCGCGCATAATCCGAACACCGCAGATGCCCCGGTAAGGACTGCAAGCGCGGCCGCGGCGTGAAAAAGAACGGCTTGGCCATAGTACGCGCCAATCGAACCGCCCACGGAAACAAGCGCGGAAGCGGCAAATAGGCCGAGTCCCGCGTAGAAGAAACGCAGAGCCCTTACGAGGAGTTGTGAGCGCACATGCAAAGGCGCCAACTGAGCAGACCACACTTGATAATCCGCAGTGCCCGGCTCGAAGGCGGCCAACTGCGTGGCGACGATGCGAGTCCGATCCACAACGCGTGCAAGGCGGTTGCTGGTGCCCAGCGCCAGGACGGAAGACGCGTTTGTGAGGATGGCAGGGGCCACAATCGCGGTCAAGACCGCGAAGGGATTGCCAGCGAGGGAGGAGTATTGCACGGCTGAGCCTTTCTCTAAGAGGAGGCAAATGTTATCGCAATAACGACCATTAAGACTGAGAGAAAAGCGCAACAGCATTGCCATGCTGTTCCTCTGGCAATGGGCTCATCAGGGTCGACGGGGCGGGGTTGGGACATTAATCGGGCATAGCCCGAGCGAGTTAATCCGAGCTTCCGACCTCCGCGCACAACTTGCCACATTGGGAGGAGTGTCCATGTGAATGAGGCAGAAATCAGAGTTATAGCTACCGAATCCGGTATCGGTTTGTCGCGAGCGCGAGCAACCCAGGTTGCGAATAGAGTGACGACAAAAAAGCCTAAAAGCACGGTGCGAGGAAAGGCACTAGAGGATATGAAGCTCATACGCGTTCGAGGATGACGGCGATGCCCTGGCCGACGCCGATGCACATGGTGCAGAGGGCGTAGCGTCCGCTGGTGCGCAGGAGTTGATAGAGCGCCGTGGTGACGAGGCGCGCGCCGCTGGCTCCGAGGGGATGGCCGATGGCGATGGCGCCGCCGTTGGGATTGACGTGAGGCGCATCGTCGGGGATTCCCAAGTCGCGCAGAACGGCGAGCGCTTGCGAAGCGAAAGCTTCGTTGAGTTCAATAACGTCCATTTGTGAGAGCTGCAGACCGGCTTTTGCGAGGACTTTGCGCGTGGCCGGTGCGGGTCCCATTCCCATGATGCGCGGAGCGACGCCAGCGGCGGCCGCAGCGACGACTCGGGCTTTGGGTGTGAGTCCATGACGCTTAGCTGCTGCCTCCGAGGCCAGGAGCAAGGCGCAGGCGCCGTCGTTCACGCCGGAAGCGTTTCCCGCGGTGATGGTGCCGTCGGGCTTCACGATAGGCTTCAATTTGGAAAGAGCTTCAAGGGTCGTGTCGGGGCGGGGATGCTCGTCTTCGGAAAAGAGCACAGGGTCACCCTTTTTCTGCGGGATGGGCACAGGAACAATTTCCTGGCTCATGCGGCAAGAGCGCGTGGCATCAGCGTTGCGCTGCTGGCTGCGCAGGGCGAACAGGTCCTGATCCTGGCGCGAAATGTGAAATTCCTCGGCGACGATTTCGCCGGTTTCCGGCATGGAGTCGGTGCCGTACTTCGCTTTCATGAGCGGATTAACGAAGCGCCAGCCGATGGTGGTGTCTTCGAGTTTCGCGGAGCGAGAGAAGGCGCTGTCCGCCTTGGCCATCACGAACGGGGCGCGCGACATGCTTTCGACGCCGCCGGCGATGACGAGGCCGGCTTCGCCGGACTTGATGGCGCGCGAGGCAATGGCAACGGCGTCCATGCTGGAGCCGCAGAGACGATTTACGGTAGAGCCAGGAACTTCCTTGGGAAGACCGGCGAGCAAAAGAGCCATGCGGCCGACGTTGCGATTGTCTTCACCGGCTTGATTGGCGCAGCCGTAGACCACATCGTCGAGGACATTCCAATCCACTTTAGGGTTGCGCTCGATGAGAGCTTTGATGGGGATGGCGGTGAGATCGTCCGTGCGAACCACGGCCAGTGTTCCGCCGTAACGGCCAAAAGGCGTTCGAATGGCGTCACAGATATAGGCTGATTCCATTGGCGTTCCTCGGGGTCTCCAGAGGGATTCTAACGCTTCTGTGTTCATAATCGAAATTGGAAGCTAGAGATTCGAAAATCGAAACACGAAATTCGTGAATCGAAGAGGGATTTCTCGCTTCGGAACAGCAAGAGATGCTGCCCCTCCGCTCGAAATGATAGGGTTGGCGAAGCGACTGGCTACGAGCCGAAGAGGAAAAAATGCGCTCCGCAGAAAGGAGCCGCGGAGCGCCAGGAAAACAACCTAGTGTTCGCTGAGACTACTTTTCGCGAACCTTCACGGGCTGAAGAAGTTTGAAGTCGAGCGGGGTTTCCGCGCTGAGCGTAATGTCGCGATTGCCGGTCAAGCCCGCGCCGCCAGTGCCCGCAGCAGCGCCGATCAAAGCACCAATAGCAGCGCCTTTGCCACCGCCGGCAATGCCGCCAATGGCTGCGCCACCCGCGGCGCCGCCGCCAACCATCGCGGCTGTGCGCTTGCCTTTGCCCTTGCTGGACATGGCTGCGGAAGAAGTTTGAACTTCATAGTCGCGGCCAGCGACGGTAATGCTTGTCAACTCGAGCGCAAGAGTAGCGCCGCCTTTGAAGCGGCCGGCCGCTTTGGCATCTCTCAC
>DATDNK010000179.1:0-3861 GCA_036518275.1 Candidatus Acidiferrum sp. | reverse complement strand
GAAGTGCGATCCGTAGTGACTACGGCTGCCCAGACGGGCGTGGAAATGGAAGCGCTGGTTGCCGTGGCTGCCGCAGCCCTCACGGTTTACGACATGTGTAAGGCCCTCGATAAAGGGATGGAAATCACGGATATCGTGCTCGTCGAGAAAACTGGCGGAAAAAGCGGGGACTACCGCCGCAAGGCGGCTCGGGAGAACCGCACGCGATGACCACTTCGGGAAGCAAAACGGCAGTCAAGTTGCTGCTGGCGGAGGACAATCCGCTAGTGCGTGACTTGATTCTCAAGGGGCTTGAGCCATTTTGCGAGATCGAGGTGTGCAAAGACGGTGCGGACGCGTTGCTTAAGGTGGTAGACGCTCATCCCGACGTCATTCTTTGCGATTACAAGATGCCCGTGTTGGACGGTAGACAGCTTTTTGAAAAACTGCGCGCGACAGACGCCACCCGCCACATTCCCTTTTTGTTCATGGCCAGCCGCCCAGACATCGAGGAACGGTTACGACCGTTGGTCGATGGCGTTGAGGATTTCATCACCAAGCCTTTCCTGGTCAAGGACCTTGTGCGAATCGCGAAAAAAGTAATCGACCGTCTGCACTTGGAGAAGCTCCAGAAGAGCGCTTCGCGGCCAGGCGTCATTCAGGGACGGCTGGAAGAGATGAGCATGATTGACCTGATGCAGTCGCTGGAGATGGGGCAAAAGTCGTGCCGCCTGACGGTGCGCAACAATGGTGTGCAAGGAGAGCTTTATTTTGCGGGTGGGCAGTGCCGCGACGCCAAAGTCGGCAAAGTGGAAGGTGACGACGCAGTTTACAAAGTCGTGCTGTGGACCGCGGGAGAGTTTGAAATTGATTTTAATGCGGCGAACGCCTCAAAGCGCACTACCACCACCAAAAACACCACCGGGCTGCTCATGGAAGCCATGCGGCTGATGGACGAAGCCAATCGCGATCAAGATCCCGTAGCAACGCAGTGACGCAATCGCAGAATCCTCCTCATGCGCGTAGCGGTTCTCACCATCAGCGATAGCGTGGCCAAAGGCGAACGTGAGGACCGTTCGGGTCCGGCGGTGGTAGCCGCTTGCCGCGCGCTGGGTTGGGAAGTCACTGTGGAATCGGCGATTTCCGACGATCCAGCGGGAATTCGTCAACAGTTGCGGGATCTCTCGGATTCCGGCCGCGTAGATGTTTTGCTGACCACCGGCGGCACTGGCATCGGGCCGCGCGACAATACTCCGGAAGCCACGCAGGCGGTAGCCGACCGCATCGTGCCGGGAATTTCCGAAGAAATGCGGCGCAAGGGTTTAGAACACACCCCAACGGCCGTTCTTTCGCGGGGAACCTCCGCAGTTCGACGCAAGACACTCATAGTCAACCTTCCGGGCAGCCCCAAAGGCGCGGCTGAATCTCTCGATGCCGTGGCGCATCTGCTGCCCCACGCGGTGAAGGTTCTCCACGGCGCCCGCCACGATTGAACCGGTGGACCGTAAAGAAGCTAGCTATCCGCTTAGCTTGGAATCTTAAAGCCTGGTGTGCTGTTCTCATCGGGGGCGGCGGAACTGCGAGCCGTTGGAGACATCTTGTAGTGGAGACGCAGAATCGTGAGTCCAAGAAACGAGATCGTGTGATCCACGCGAAGGACTCCCTCGTTGTCTACGTAGACGTAGAACAGTTCGTGCAGCGTTTTGACATAACGAACGCGCTTTTCTTCGCGCCCAGAGCGAACCATACGGTAGAAACCGGAGCGGCCCCAAGCGGAACCGGAAGAGTCCAGACCAAAGGAACCGTCGGGATGCTGGACGGGTCGAAGGTAGACATTGGCGCTTCCCCGGCATGGAAACGTCACCTTGACGCAGGGATTCTCTTCTCCCGGCAATTGGACGACGGAATAGAGCCCCGCGTAGATAACGTGGCCGGACGACTTCAAACGGCGCAACCAGCCCGTATCGACAATCCGACCCGTTGAAGAATCGACTAACTGGACGACCTGGCTGGTCATTCCTCTGGCCACCTCGAGTGAAGAGATAGGGAAATTGAGCTGGTCCATGCGGCGGCTAATGAACTCAACCAACAGCCAAAGAAAGAAGCGGCCGGTGAGCGATACCTCGCTCCAGACCTCGAGGTTATATAGGGCGGCGTGCTCGTAGAAATGGCGGATTTCCGGGCGAATGGCATCCGGGTTAAACGACGGTCCGCGGAGGGTGCCAAAGTCGGGTATCAATCCCGCATCAGGTAGCATGCGGATCTGGAGTCCCTGCGCCTGCGCAATGCGCTCATAGATACGCGTGCCGATGCCTTCGGGCTCCCCAAGGGGGGCGACCAGCCAGGGGGTATCTTCAAGACAAACACGTTTGCCGGCGAGACGCACCCAAAGTTGAATCCCTTCTTCCAGAAAAAAGGAAACCAGGCGGTGTATCGCTGCGAATGGGCCTGACGGACGTCCTTCTGCGGCGTGCTCAGAGACCAAGTTTGTGTTGGACGGCGGCAGGGTACTCATGTTGATTCCATTCTGACATGACCTGCTGGAAGCGTGAGACTCGCGAACGAAAACGGTGCTCGGGGGATAACCGCCAGACGCCCGGAAAACGCGAATCAGTGATTGACCAAGCGGGAAATAGCGTCAACAATGTTTGCACCATGACGCAAAAATTAGCTGAAAAAAAACTCGCCGTTTTAGGGGCTGGCAAGCTCGGCGGCATTTTACTGCGCGCGTACTTGAAGCAGGAACTCTTCGCGCCAAAGCACGTGACCGCAACAGTGGCGCACGGTGAAAAAGCTGCGGCTCTTACGAAAGAACTTGGCGTGACAGTAAGGACCGAGAACCGCAAGGCGGTGCAAGGCGCAGACATCGTGTTGCTTTGCGTCAAGCCGAAGGTAGTCGCAGAAGTATTGAACGAAATCGCGCCGGAGCTGACTGAGAAAACGCTGGTGATTTCCGTGGCGGCTTCCGTGCCCACAAACTATATCGAGCAACATCTCAACAAGAAGGTTCCTGTGATACGCGTGATGCCCAATACACCTTCGACGGTGGAATGCGGCATGACTGGCATCTGCAAGGGTGCGCACGCCACTGCGGAACACCTTGAAATGGCGCGCACGATGTTCAACGCCGTTGGCCGCACCGTAGTAGTGGACGAAAAGAACATGGATGCCGTGACCGGCCTTTCCGCGAGCGGGCCTGCTTTTGCCTACATCATCCTCGAATCTCTCGCGGAAGCTGGCGTCAAGGTCGGCCTGCCGCGCGACGTGGCGACTTTGCTTGCCGCGCAAACCATGAAAGGCGCGGCAAGCGTGGTGCTCGAGACCGGCGATCATCCCGCGCTTCTGAAAGATGCCGTAACTACGCCGGCGGGCTGCACCATCGACGGCATCCTCGAACTGGAAGAAGGGAAGCTGCGCGTCACACTGATCAAGGCGGTGGTCAAAGCGACCAGCCGTGCCGGCGAACTGCTCTTCGAGAAGTAAGAAACTCCCAAGAATCCCAAAAAATGATAGGATGCTGCGCGTGAGGAGACCATGCCCGGAGCTTATCTTCCCGTCTTGATTTATGCCGCCCTGGTGGTGGCATTTCCCGCGGTGACGCTGGTCCTGGCCAAGCTCATCCGGCCGGACTCCACTTCTTACGGTCCAAAGCTGAAGCCGTACGAGTGCGGGGTTGCGCCAGAGGGCCACTCGCGGGGGCGCTACTCTGTGCGGTTTTACATTATCGCCATGTTGTTCGTAGTGTTTGACGTGGAGACCATGTTCCTGATTCCCTGGGCGATTTTGTACCGCGGCTGGGTAATGGCGCATCTGGGAATGTTTGCGCTCATCTCGATGTTCGTGTTCCTGGGGATTCTGCTGGTCGGGTACGTGTGGCTGTAC
>DATDNK010000178.1:0-2574 GCA_036518275.1 Candidatus Acidiferrum sp. | reverse complement strand
GTTTACGTCCAGCCGCGCAAGGGCATGGGTCTGATGTTCACCGCGGTCAAGCCGGAACACGGTGGCACTCTCGATTCCTGGATCGCCGAAGTCCGCGAGACCTCCTGGCTCGCCGCGAATCGCCGCCGGAGCCAGCGCGTCCTGATGAAAATTCCCGTCCATATCTCCGTTCAGATCGGTAACGCGGCCCTTTCTGAAGAAGAGACGCACACGCTGGCGGTCAGCGCTCACGGCGCGCTGATTGCCGTTTCCGCGCCGGTGTACCGCGGCCAGCGGCTCACTCTGTTGAATCCGCAAACCAAAGATTCGCTCGAATGCGTCGTCGCGCACATTGACCGCTTCCCCGATGAGCAAGTCAGAGTTGGCGTCGAGTTTCTTCTCCCCAATCCCACCTTCTGGCACGTGGCTTTCCCCCCAAAGGACTGGTCCCCGCGCCACCCCGACGCCAAATCCCGCCCCAAGTGACAGTTCTTTCGTAGCGTGGCCTTCTGCTTTTTGCCTTCCTCACTTTTCGTGTCGTCATTCCAGTGCGCATCATTTTTCCCCGAAGCGGTACAATGTGTGGTGGACGATACCAAGACGATGCAAGACCTCCGGATAGGCGAGAAGCCACGTTTTGAGGCAGCAGATTCTTTCCCGCGCGGCAAGTACCCTCCCCAGGATTCGCGATGGGCGCAAAGAGCAAGTTCGAGAAATCGTTTCCCTCGCGGATGCAAAGATTGATGGCGGCCGCGACTGGAATATCACCGTCCATGAACATCGCTTCTATGCTCCAGTTCTGGGTCGCGGATCATTGGGCTTGGGCGAATCCTATGTAGATGGCCGGCGGGACTGTGCCGCCCTGGATCACCGTCCGCGGCTTTTTTCGCACGTCCGTAACATGGAACTTTCGATTTGAAGTTGTTCTTTCCAAGGGGGGTTATGCAAAAGAAGTTAGGCTTTTCCGCGTTGCTTCTTACCGTTGCGCTTGCCGTTTCCATCGGCTCGGCAAGATCGAGCACTCGATCTGCGGATACCGCCGAGATCGAGCGCGGTAGATACTTGGTCGAGGAAGTGGCGAAATGCGCCGAATGCCACACTCCGCGCGATGCGCAGGGTCAGTTGGACCAGCACGCCTGGTTGCAGGGGGCGCCGATCTGGATCATGCCCGTCAAGCGGATTCCTAATTGGGCGGATCGCGCCCCGGCGTTGGCGGGTTTCCCGGGGTTTACCGAGGAGCAAGGCGAGCGGGTCCTCGAGAAGGGAACTGGGCCGGAAGGCGAGACGCTGCGGCCGCCGATGCACATCTATCACATGAATTCTGCGGACGCGAAAGCCATCATCGCGTATTTGCGGTCATTGCCCCAAACGCCCCACTAGTCGCGCGTCGCAATGGGGAAGTAGACGAGAAGCCTTACGGGGGATGCGCGATGCTTTGTAGTGGCCGGTCTCCAGACCGGTGCTTTTGTCGCCTTTAGCCCGGCCTTCTCTGCTTTGATTTCGCCGCGACGAACTCTCTCACGCAGCCGCTTGGTGAACGTCATGGGTCAGAGTTTACTCCCGTGCTTCCCCCCAATTTCCATTTTCAGTTTTCCAATCTCCGCTTCTCCTATCGGCCGCACCGCCGAAAGCTGCTAAAAAACTTCGTGTGGCCTTGCAAAACACGCGCCTTTGCCGTTTCGTTCACGCTGAGGGACCATTCCCCCTTTTCAAACGTTCCTCCCAGCAAGATGCCGTCCGTACGCGGAAACATATAGAGATTATCATCCGTGGCCATCATGTAATTCACTTCCGGTTGGGGCAATAGAAAGGTCAATTGTCCTTTCGCGGGAGTCAGTTCCTGGTCGTTGAAGAGGGCCCGCGCGCCCAGTCCCGTGCAATTGAAGATGACCGGCTCGGCGAGTTGTAGCAGCTGCGAAACTTCATCGAAATGCCTCACGTGAACCGTGCCCCCGGCGATGCGGAAATCCGTCAGCATCGCATTCAGGTAGATCGGCGGCTCAATCAACATCGAGTCGTACTGCCGCACGAAGGAATACCCTGAAAACGGATGTTCCGATTCCGATAAGTCTCGGATCTCCGGCAAAAATGGCCGAATCGCGCTCACTACACCATTTTCGTTGAAAGGCTGATTTCCCATGACAAAATTCCGCAGCCAGCGCACTCCGTAGCGCGGTCCTAGAAGCGTCTGATATCTGCGGTAAGAAAATTCCGTGGCTTGCAGAAACTGGTTCATGAACTCTGGGTTGAGCTTATCGAAGTCGACAACGCCGAACGGGAACCACTCGCCTCCTGCAATGTTGGACGTGGTGTTCGGAGGGAGATCCGCCGCATAAATTGTGACCGGGAGGCCGCGGTCCTGCAGCAGCCGCGCCGTCGCCAGTCCCACCGCTCCGCATCCGACTACCGCCACGGACGACACCGGCTCGCCCGGAAGCAAAGCCGTGGCCAACCGCGATGTCCCCCAGGACAGCGTGATACCGGCTCCCCCATGGCCGTAGTTGTGGATGACCAGTTTTTCTCCCAGCTTCTCGGCTTTGACTACGAATCCCGATGGCCGGTACGGCCTCAGTCCCACCACCGTTCGGATTTCCC
>DATDNK010000177.1:0-5308 GCA_036518275.1 Candidatus Acidiferrum sp. | reverse complement strand
AAGCGCGAAATCCAGTTGGGGTTGCGGTTCACTTTCTGAGGGCAGATCAATTCGTTTTCCGGCGCTGTCCCCGCCGGTAAGACAGCGTCCCCGCTGTCCAAGACAGTGTTGGATGAGAAGAATCGCTTACTAGCGGAAGCTTGAACAAAGCAAGGGAGGTAAGGAATATGCGGCTCAGGATGATGCACGTTGTATTCGTGGCGGCGGTGGTTTTGTTTTTGTTCGCCGGCGGTGCGCAGGCGCAATCCGGCGGAACGATGCAAAAGGGGATGTTGCTGGACGGAGCGAAATATTTGATTGAGGTTCCGCCCAACTGGAATGGCACCTTATTTCTTTACAGCCACGGTTATGTAACTCCCGGCAGCCCCAATCCCGCGCAAGACGCCGCCATCACTGATCAGGCTACTCACGATTTTATGCTTTTCAGCGGATTTGCGCTTGCGGGCTCTTCCTACGCCACCACAGGCTGGGCCATCGAGCAGGCTTTGCCGGATCAAATCGCCGTGCTCGATATTTTTGATCAAATGTTTGGCGTACCAAAGCGAACTATCGCGTGGGGGCACTCTCTGGGCGGCATGGTTACTGCTGGGCTCATCCAGCGCTACCCCGATCGCTTTGACGCGGCGCTTCCAATGTGTGGGGTGCTCTCGGGTGGAGTTGCGACTTGGAATACGGCGCTGGATTCCGCGTTCGCGTTCAAAACATTATTAGCTCCTCCTCATTCGACATTGCAAGTCGTAAACATTGCGGTTCCCGTCGGTAATTTCCTGCTCGCCCGGGCAATACTTGATGGTGCTCAAGTTACACCTCAGGGCAGAGCGCGCATCGCGCTTGTTTCCGCCCTTGGTGACGGCCCAGGTTGGTTCGATCCGCTTTCTCCGGAGCCCGCTCCTACCGATTTTGTCAGCCAGGAGATGAACCAGTACTTCTGGGCTCGCAATGTGGACTTTGGTTTCGCATTTGCACTCCGCGCCGAGCTTGAGGCTCGCGCGGGAGGGAATCCATCGTGGAATACTCACGTGGATTACCGCAGACAGTTAGCGCATTCCATCGATGCGACCGAAGTGCGGGCGCTCTACGAGCAGGCCGGTCTCGACCTCGAGGCCGACCTAGAAACCCTGAACGAAGCGGCCAGAATCAACGCTGACCTGGGCGCTACCGAATATCTTGAGCGAAACATCATCTTCAACGGCGACATTCACATCCCGGTCCTGACGCTGCATACCACGGGTGACGGCCTGGTGGTAGTGGAAAACGAGAGCGCGTATCGCCAGGTTGTGCGGGAAGACGGAAATCAGGAGTTGCTCCGACGCACTTTCGTTTCGCGGGCCGGGCATTGCATCTTCACGCCCGCGGAAACCATCGCCGCCGTCCAGGTCCTAATCGATCGCCTGGATACAGGGAAATGGCGGAACTTGGATCCTGCCGCTTTGAATGCCGCTGCCGCCGCCCTGGGTCCGCTCAATACCCTTGGCGGAGGTAGCGTCGTCCCGCCGGCCTACGTCGATTTCCACCCGGCGCAGTATCTTCGCCCGTTTGCTGGCGAAGCCGAGGAGTGTGAAACCGGGTCCCGGTGCGGGGATAATTAGTCATGCCCTAACCATCCGATGGGCGGGATGAACACCAAGAAGCTTTTTGATCTCTCCGGGCGCGTGGCTATCGTAACCGGAGGCTCCATCGGCCTCGGCCGTCAAATGGCGGAAGGCCTTGCAGAAATGGGCGCGAACCTGGTGCTCTGTGCGCGCAAGAAGGAGCGTTGCGAGCAAGCCGCGGAAGAATTAAAGAAACTTGGCGCCAAAACGCTGGCACTTGGCTGCGACGTAAAAAATCCAGAGCAGATTCACGATGTCGTGCAGCAAACTGTGTCGCACTTCGGCTGCATCGACATCCTGATCAACAATGCGGGCACAGCTTGGGGCGCACCCGTCGAAGAAATGAAGTTGGAGCATTGGAACAAGGTGATCGAAACGAATTTGACCGGCACGTTTCTGTTTTCGCAGGCCGCAGGAAAGTTTATGGTTCCGCAGCGGCGAGGAAAAATTATTAACATCGCCTCGGTAGCCGGGATGCGAGGCGCGCCGCCGGAGTTCCAAGCGATCGGGTACCACGCCAGCAAGGGCGGCGTCATCGCCTTCACCAAGGATTTGGCCTGCAAATGGGGCGTTCACAACATCCAGGTGAACGCCATAGCTCCGGGCTGGTTTCCTACGCACATGTCCGAAGTGATGATCGAAAGAAACAGAGAAGCGTTTCTCAAGAAGGTTCCTCTTGGCCGCTTCGGCAGCGAGCATGACCTGAAGGGCGCCGCCGTGTTTCTGGCGTCGGACGCTTCCGATTTTGTCACGGGACACGTATTGGTCGTTGACGGAGGGCAGACCGCCTGAACGAGGCGCGCTAAGCGATGAACATTCCCCTGACACCGATCCGCTTCCTTCGCTACGCTGAGCAGCAGTATCCAAAGCGCACCGCGGTGGTGTGTGGAAAAGAACGGTTCTCCTACGCGCAGTTTGCCCAGCGCGTGGGCAAGCTGGCTGGCGCTTTGCGAAAGGCGGGTATTCAGGCTGGCGACCGCGTGGCTTTTCTGAGCACCAATTGTCACCGGTTGTTGGAAGCTTACTATGGCGTCGTCGAAGCGGGCGCGGTCTTGCTGCCGCTGAATATCCGGCTTGCTCCGCAAGAGCTTGCTTACATCCTCAACGATGCGGGCGCACGGGCGCTGTTCTTGCAGAGCCACTTTCTCGAATTGCTAGAATCTTTCCGCTCCCATCTAACCACTGTTAAATCGTTCCACTCTCTGGATCGTTCGATGGAAATGGATTGGATGTCTGAACAGGATTACGAGGCACTCCTCTCTGACGCGCCTCCACATCGTGCTGACATCATGCAAGTCGACGAGAATTCGCTTGCTGAGCTTTTTTATACCAGCGGCACCAGCGCCGAACCCAAAGGCGTGATGCTGACGCACCGCAACATCTATTTACATGCCCTCAACGCCGGTCTGGCTTTGAACACCGATAACGAAGCAGTGGAACTGCATACCATTCCGCTTTTCCACGCCAATGGGTGGGGCGTGGCGCACTTCTTGACTCTGCTTGGCGGCAAGCACGTCATGATGCAGAAATTCGATCCTGCGGAAGTCTTTCGGCTCATCGAAGCGGAGCGCGTGAACTATTGCAGTCTTGTGCCCGCGATGGCTACCGCGCTCGTGAATTGTTCCGAACGTACAAAGCATGGCCTGAGCAGCCTCAAGCGAATTTCCATCGGCGGCGCGGCCTCATCCCCTACCTTGGTGCGGGAAGTAGAGGAGAAGCTGGGCTGCACCTGTTTTTCGGGATATGGCTTGACGGAAACCGCCCCTGTACTGACCATCTCTCCCATGAAGCCGGGGATGAATTGGGAGGGGGAGCAACGCTTTCTTGGCCAGGCGATGACCGGCTACGCCATCCCGGGCGTTGAGCTTCGCGTCGTCGATGCAAATGACCAGGATGTGCCGCGCGATGGAAAGTCCATGGGGGAAATTGTTACCCGCACCGATGGCGTTATGGAGGGCTATTGGCAGCAGCCTGAGGCTAGTGCAGAAGTCCTTCGCGGCGGGTGGTTTCACACGGGCGACATGGCAACCTGGAATGAAGACGGCTACTTCCTCATTGTCGATCGCAAGAAAGACATCATTGTCAGCGGCGGGGAGAACGTTTCTTCGCTTGAGGTGGAGAAGATTCTTCTCTCGCACCCGGCCGTTTTGGAGGTCGCCATCATACCGGTGCCGGATCCAGTGTGGGGAGAAGTGCCGAAGGCCCTCGTGGTGCTAAAGCCTGGCGCACAAGCGGGCGAAATCGAACTCATCGAGCATTGCCGCTCGCGCCTGACCCATTACAAGTGCCCGCGTTCCGTCGAGTATCTGGGAAGTCTGCCGCGAACTGGCACAGGAAAGGTTTTAAAAAGAGATTTGCGGAAGAAATATTGGCAGGGAAAGGACATCATTCGCCCGGAATTTAGCGCGGCTGAGGCAAGCGCTAGGACCCCAAAATCAAAGGGCACGGCCACCAGTAGCGCAGTGAAGCGAGCCGGGCAAAACAAATGACTCGGAGCCGCTTGTGGATTGAGGAGCAAGGAAGAAATGGACCTGAACTTTACGCCTGAAGAGGTGGCCTTTCGCGACGAGTTCCGCGCCTGGCTGCAGGTCAACGTTCCAAAGGATTGGGCGGAATGGCGCGAGAAGCCGCTGGAAGAATCCTTTCCATACTTGAGAGCCTGGCAGCGAAAGCTTCATGAAGGCGGTTGGGCGGCAGTTTCCTGGCCAAAAGAGTACGGCGGCCGCAGCGCCACTTTGATGCAGCAAGCGATTTTCTGGGAAGAAATGGCGCGACTCGAAGCTCCGCCCATGGCCAACGCTCTTGGTTTAGGCTTGATTGGGCCGACCATCATCGCTTACGGGACGGATGCTCAAAAGAAGCGCTTCATTCCAAAAATCCTTAGTGCGGAAGAGATTTGGTGCCAGGGCTTTTCCGAGCCGAACGCGGGCTCCGATCTGGCAGCCTTGCAAACCGAAGCGCGACTTGTGGACGGACACTACGTTGTCAACGGTCAAAAAGTTTGGATGAGCTACGGGTGGGTGGGAGATTGGTGCGAGCTTGTTGTAAGGACCGACCCCGCGGTTCCCAAGCACAAGGGCCTAACGGTTCTCCTGGTTGACATGAAGTTGCCCGGCGTTGAGGTCCGCCCTCTGCGCCAGATGACCGGCGAGAGCGAATTCAATGAGGTTTTTTTCCGCGACGTGCGCGTTCCGGTAGAAAACGTCCTCGGCAACATCAACGACGGCTGGAATGTAGCCGTCAGCACTCTGATGCATGAACGCGGAGCTTATGGCGCGCGTCTGATCCTCATCTTTAAGCGCAACATCAATCGCCTGATTGAGCTTTCTCGCACGATTCAACGCAACGGCCGGCCTGCGTCTGAAGATCCCATCCTGCGTCAAAAGCTCACGCAATGTTATGCCGAGGTGGAAATCATGCGCTTGAACCAGTTGCGCGCTTTCAGCCGACTCAGCGCCACCGGAGCGCCGGGCCCCGAGGGCTCCATACAGAAACTGTTTTGGAGTGAGCTGAATCAGCGGCTGCAACAGCTCGCGCAAGAAATGCTTGGCCCCTATGGCCAGCTGCTTGCCGGTGACAGTCTTGCGGTCGATAAAGGCATTTGGTCGTATGGCTATCTCCGCTCGCGCGGAAATACTATCGAAGCGGGCACCTCCGAAATCCAGCGCAACATTATTGGGCACTTCGTTCTCGGGCTGCCCCGAAGCTACTAAGGA
>DATDNK010000176.1:0-7268 GCA_036518275.1 Candidatus Acidiferrum sp. | reverse complement strand
CCTACATAAATAAATAGGATAGAAAATAATAACACGCCGAAGTGGAAACTCGGCGGGCTTCCAATTTGTCCCCTTGCCGGCGATTTTTTCCACAACCCCCATTTTCTTGGATTCATTGCATCAGGTCTTTCGATTGACGCTTACAACGCGCACGCGTTACCCTATTGTCCGTCCGATGGTTGCGTCAGTCCCCATAAGATGAGTTGCTCCCCAATCCGAATATGAGGAGATTCTGATGGCCGCGTCCGCCACAAAGCTAACGCCCGAGCTTGCGTCTGATTCTAACCCGAGGAGATTCATGTCCAACGAACTGCGAAACTTTCTCACTCTTTCTTACGATGAGCTGGAGCAGTTGAATTTGAACGCCAAGGAGCAGCGCAAGAATCGCGTCCCGGTGCATAAAGTCCAGGAAGAGCGCCTCAAGTATTTGACGGACGAAAAGCGCATCAAAGCCGTCACCGTTTTGTTCAGCGACCTCGAAGGCCGCCTCCACATGCTCGACTACGACAAGAAGTTTCTCATCAAGAGCTGGGACAACTTGACCTTCGACGGCTCCTCCATCCGGGGCTTCACCGCGCAGCGCGAGAGCGATCTTCGCTTGTCCATGGATTGGCCCTCCTTTTATTGGGCGCCCTCGGACGTGTTCGGCTCCGGCAAAGTTCTCATTTTTGGTCACGTCATTGATAAGGATGGCACTCCTTATAGCGCCGACATTCGCGGTGTCCTGAAAGGCTATGCCGACGGCCTCTTCGAAAAGAAGGGCTACACGCTCAACGCCGCCAATGAAATCGAGGGATTTCTTTTTGCCGGCATTAGTGCCGAGCGCCGCTATCATGAAACGGGCAAATTCGAGTACGTCAACACCGGCGGCTACTATCATTCACTTCCCGGTGATCCGCTGCGCACTTTCATCGATACCACTGCCGAAGTGCAACGCTGCATGGCTTTCCAGAATGAGAAGGACCACCCCGAAGTTGCGCCTTCGCAATTTGAAATCAACTACAACTATGGCGAAGTCGTGCAGGCCGCAGACCAGATTCAGCTTTACAAGCTGGTTTGCCGCCAAGTCGCCACGAATATGGGATTCACGGCCAGCTTCCTTCCTAAACCCATCGTCGGCGTCAACGGCAGCGGCATGCACACCAATGTTTCTGTCAGCAAAGACGGCAAGAACCTCTTTTGGGATCCCAAGGGCGAAGAGAAGCTCAGCAAGTTTGGCTGGGAGTTCGTCGACCGCATCCTCACGCATGGCAATGACATTTGCTTGCTCTTCAACTCCAGTGTCAACGCGTACCGTCGACTCGACCCGCACTTTGAAGCGCCCAATCAGCTCAACGCTTCGCCCGTCAACCGAGGCGCCATGGTACGCATTCCCATCGGCAACGAACGCAGCATGCGCACCGAGGTGCGTGCCGTCGCGCCCGACTCCAATCCCTATATGGTTATGTACGCCATCTTCAAAACTGGCTTGGATGGCGAGACGGCCAAAATCAAAGACTTGCGCTCCGCTAAGCGCTATCTCCCGGATAACATCTATACCGCCATTGAAAATTTCGAAAAGGCTGAGTGGACCACCACGCTCCTCGGCGCCGACGTTAAAGAGCGTTACGTCGACCTGAAGCGCACTGCCGCGGACCGCTGTCCGCGCTCTCTAGGCACGATCGTGAAGGCGCAGGAGGTCCAGTTCCACCACGAAGTGTACAACCAGTTCCTCTGGAACCTGTTTTAGTCTCCATTCCTTCTTGCTTGCGAATTTGTGGGGCCGCGATATATCGTGGCCCTTTGAAACCTGTTGCAGCTCCATGCCTGAACAAAAACCACAACCTGTGGCGGTCTGTACCCGATGCGGAGCCGTATCGTACTCGCCGGAGATGATCAACGGCCAGTGCGGTCAGGTCACCGCAGGCAAGCGCTGCACCGGCGTCATTGGCAGCGCCAAAAACGAAGCCGATTGGGAGGCCTGCCCTGCCTGTCTTGGCACGGGAACCCGGAACGAGAAACCGTGTGGCCAGTGCTACGGCACCGGCTGGCTGTACATCCGCAACCGCAAGCGATGAGCGGCGATAGCCCTTTCCTGGGAGTTCTAGGGAGCAGACGGTTTTCGGAACTAAACCGTATTAGGATTCGTATAAAGAGACAAGAAGGCGTTCGCGTCTGTTCGTCAGCTGGAAACACTGGTGGTTTCTTTTGCTGGTGAAGGAGGAAGATAGACCATGAGGGGCATAGGAAAATCCGCACTAAGGTGGACAACACGGACGATTTGTCTGGCAATGATTTCACTGGTGGGCTCTGTTCCCGCCTGGGCGCAAAGCGAGAAGCGCGCCGTATTCAGCGCAAGCGATTTTCATTGGCAGGGACATCTGAAGGCCGGGCAAACGCTGGAAGTCATCAATCGAAACGGGGAGATTGATGCCAGTGCCGCGGCGGGCGATGAGGCCCGAGCCACAGGCACGAGCAGGGGCTACGATGACGGCCGCGAATTCTTTGTTGAGGTGGTCGAATACCCGGATGGCGTGACCATCTGTGCGGTGTACGCCAGGGACAAGACTCCTGGACGCTGCCATCGCGGTGGAGTTTCCTCTGAGTCCACGGGGTGGTGGCACGGCAACCGCGCGAAGATTAACTTTGAGGTGCAAGTGCCGCGGGGCGTGGGCTTCAAGGCCATGACGACCAACGGAAACGTGCTGGGCCGTAACCTGGCGAGTGTCGTAGAAGCCTCCACGACGAACGGCAACGTGGATGTTGCGACGAGCGAGTGGGCCTCGGCGACAACCACGAACGGTGGAATCCACGTGACCATCGGCAGCGCGAAATGGAGCGGCGAGTTGAGGGTGAGGACAACAAACGGCAGCGTAGATGTGACACTTCCGGCTTCGGCGGAATTCAAGCTGGATGCGGCCACGACGAATGGCGGGATTCACACGGATTTTCCGATCACCGTGCAGGGAAGTTTCAACTCGAAAGAACTTTCCGGCACCGTGGGCAGCGGCGGCCGGGAATTAAAGGTCACGACGACCAACGGCGGAATTAAGCTGATGAAGAGCTGAGGAGTTTCGCTCTTACCGAAAAATATCGGCACATAAAGGCGGTGAGTTCCTTCATCCAGGGGAACTTTGAACCTTCTGCATCAACCCTTTCCATATTCGTGGCGCGCGGTAATTCCCTTTCCTTCGGTGACGCTAATCGTCGCACCAGCAGGGACATTCGAGAGGCGGTCGACTTGGCCGCTGGGCCAGCGGATTTCGATGGAGTCAGCTTTGTCGTGCTGGCCGAGGCCAAAGGTCAGCACGAGTTCGCTGGCGGAGAGATAGCTTGAGCCGCTGCGCAGCATTTTTGTTTGCGTCTCGCCGCCGGCGGTGACTTTCACGGTCGCGCCAATGCCATCCCGATTGGACTTCGTCCCAATCGGCTTGATGCGCAAACTCCGATTCGATGCCGCCGCGCCACTCATCGCATCATTTCGGAACAGATACACCGGCCCGCCGTTGGTGGAGAGCAGCAGATCCGGGCGGCCGTCATTACTGATATCCGCGTAGGCTGCACCGCGCCCGACGCGCGGAGAAGCGAACGCCGCGCCCATCGATTGCGTCACTTCCTCGAACTTCCCTTTGCCCACGTTCCGAAAAAGGTGCGGCCGCTCCGCATAGCTCACATTGGGTTGCACTTTTTGAATGTCGTCATCGACGTGGCCGTTGGCGATGAAAACGTCCGGCCAGCCATCGAGGTCATAGTCAAAAAAGAAGCAGCCGAAACCCAGCGTGAGCAGCGAGGCGCGGCCGATTTCCGAGCGCGGCGCTTCGTCGACAAAAAGCCCTTTGCCTTCGTTGTGATACAAGGAAATCATTTGGTTCGAGAAATTGGTGATCAGCACGCTGGGATAGCCTGAATGATCGTAGTCGGCGGCATCGACACCCATGCCCGCGCGCGCTACGCCGTCTTCGCTGAAGGCCACGCCCGCGACGACGGCTTTCTCGCTGTACGTGCCGTTGCCATTGTTACGGTACAGCTTGTTCGGCTGTGTGTCATTGGAGAACAAGAGGTCGGGCCAGCCGTCATTGTCGTAATCGAGCACGGCGACGCCAAGAGTTTTGGAGGTGGCGTCGCCGAGGCCGGCGTTCTCCGTGGCGTCCTCAAACGTGCCATTGCCGCGGTTGTGCCAGAGGCGCACCGATGTGCCTTTGTACGATTCTGGCGTGCAATAGGATTTGCTCTTCCCGTCGAGTGTGCAGTAGAGGTCCGTCTCGGGCGTCCACTGCACGTAATTGCCGACGACGAGATCCAGGTGGCCGTCTTTGTCGTAGTCCACCCAAGCAGCGCTGGTGCTGAATTCTTTCGGGCCTTGCAAACCGGCTTTCTGCGTCACGTCTGTGAAGGTGCCATTGCCATTGTTGTGAAAAAGATGGTTTTGCCCGTAGGCGGTGACGAAGAGATCGTCGTAGCCGTCGTTGTCATAATCGCCGACGGCGACGCCCATGCCATAAAGCTCGATGTCCAACCCGGCTTTGTGCGTTACGTCTGTGAAGGTGCCATCGTGATTGTTGCGATAGAGCTTGGGCGTCGAATGCTTCCGAACGTGGCCGGGCCAGTCCATGCCGTTGACGAGGAAGATGTCGGGCCAGCCGTCGTTGTCGTAGTCGATGAAGGCCACGCCAGGACCCATCGTCTCGGGGAGATATTTTTTGCCGAACGCGCCGTTGTTGTGAACGAAATGGATTCCGGCCTGTTGCGTGATGTCGCGGAATTGAATGGAAGAGGTTTCGGGAGAAGCGCCAATACCCGTTTTCGCGATCAAAAAAGCTGCAAGTCCAAAGACGAGAAGCGCGGCGAGCGGACGTTTCACCCTTCCTCCGTTTCAGTCGCGGCCAACGCCTAGTGCGTCGGCGACTTTGTTGATGTAATTGAACCACGCGGCAATCAGCGTGATCTGCAAAATTCCTCGGTCGTCAAATCCCGCGTCATGCAATTTTTGAATGTCCGCGCGAGTGCATTTCGTCGCGTCCCTCGTCAACTTCACCACAAATTCGAGCATGGTGAGATCCGGATCGCTGATGGGCGCAGTACGGAAATCCTTCTGCAGCGCCTCGACCAACTCCTCGTTCAAAGTGACTCGACGCAGAAACTCTGCGTGCGATTCGATTCAATAATGACAGCGGTTTGTCACCGACACGACCGTGGTGATCATTTCGTGCTGGCGGCGCGTCAGCGGCAAATCCGGAGCCATCAGTGCGCCGAACGTGCTAAAAGCATGCTGGAGCGCGTCGGGGATCAGCGTGTGGCTCGCTACGATGCCGGAAGTTTCCCCGCCACTGACGGGATGCACCGGCGTCGCGTATTCTATGGGGTACAGTTTGCGCTGCGCTTCGACCGCGGTTTTAACGCGATCATCTTGCTCCATCGGAACAGTCTTGATCCAGGTCATTGGGCCTCGCAGTTGAGCAGGAATCGATGCGGGAGATTATCGTCCACCACCAGACTTCGAGCTATCTTGCGGCAAGGCCTTTGCTGCGACTTTTGCGGTTGCTGGCTTTTTCTGCGGAGTAGTGCCCAGCGCGACGCTATAGTGTTCGTGAATCGCCTGGCGCTCATTGTTGTCTTCGGGATGGATCTGCCGATAGGGGCCGGTGACAGCTTGTGACGCTTCGTCCGCTTTGAACCGCAGGTAGCGCTCCTTGTGCTCTTCGGCTTTCTTGTCGTTGCCAAGGCCGTTGTAGCAAAGCATCAGATTGTAATGGGCCTGCAAATCTTCGGGATCAATAGCCAGCGTTTTTTCGAATTCGGCGACGGCGTCGGCATAGCGCTTTTCGAGAAAGAAGACGCGGCCAAGCTCGTTGTGGACGACGCGGTCGCGTGGGAACTGCTCGAGGACGATCTTCAAATGCGAGATGGCGCCAGCGTAATCGCCGTCATCGCGGAGGACTTTGGCATAAAAGAAATTGGTGCGCGCCAATTTTGTGTTGATAGAGAGAGATTTCTCCAGGACTTTCTGCGCGCCGGCGGTGTCGCCTTCCTGCAAAAGCACGCGACCGATGTTGGTCCAGCCGTCGGGATTCTGTGGATCCGCTTCGGTGATTTTCTCGAATGCCGCCGCTGCGCCTTTCAGGTCGCCTTGTAAGAAAAGGCCGATGCCGTAGTCGTTCCAGCGCGTCCATTCTTCTTTGAGGCTCACGGTTTTCGCTTGCGGCGCCGGGGTGTTGCGAGGCAAAACACGCAAGGTTCTGGTGTCCTCGGCAAGCACGGTGATGGGAAGATTGGGAATCACTTTGATATTGCCAGATACGCTCGAAGTGTCGCCCGTAAACGAGAATTGGCGATCGTCGTAGTCCGGCGTGGTTATCTTTTCATTGGAGGAAGCCAGCTTGGTTTGCGGTGCTTCGACGCCGGCGAAGGAAAACTGCGTGTTGTACCAACTGAACTTGCGGTAGTTCAGTTTAGCGTGCAGGGTGATTTTATCGCCGCAATTTTCGGGAACGTGGAGATGATAGTGCACGGTGTCCGCCGCACCCGGCGGAATCAGGTGCACGTAAACGACGGAGCGCGTGGCCCACGCATTGCGTTTGTTGATGACATGGCCGTGAGAGTCAATTTGCAGAGAGCGATAAAAATGGGCGCCGGGCTCGACCGGGCCTTTGCCGTTGTCCTCGACTTCCCCGCTCCAGAAAATCCTTTGACCTTTTTCATCGGTGGCTTGCAGCTCGAGCCACACGTCAAAGGCGTCAACAGTGCCGCCCGGAAAGAAATGGCCGACACCACGGGTGCGAACGACGACATCCACACGAACGTCGTCGCCGCGTCGGACCGCAGCGTCGGTGCGATCGATGGGAGCTGTGATCGCGCGAACTTCGCCTGCCTCACCCTTTGGCAGCGCGGACTCTGATTCTTCGCCCACAGCAAAGGTCGTGGACAACTCTTGCTTGCCCAATTCGCTACGAGCGGGCGCGCTGGTTATTTTGCTCGCGGGAGAAACGGCGAAAATATCTACGCTCAATTGATTGGCCTGCAAGAATTTCCGCGTGGTGTCGAGCTGCGTTTGGTCTTCATTGGCTGTAGGCACGGCGGTATTGGCAGCGGGAAAGCGATGAGAGTGCACATAACCGTTGACGTTGCCGTCATCATTTGAACGCACCGTGGGCATGTGGCAATCGGCGCAATTTGACGGCGACTTTGGATAATAGAAAGACCGCGCGCCCAGGCCGGAAACACCGCTGGCCTGCCAGTTGTCATATTCATTGAAGCCACGAATCCAGCGGTAATGATTCACGGGAACGTCC
>DATDNK010000175.1:0-2036 GCA_036518275.1 Candidatus Acidiferrum sp. | reverse complement strand
GGCATGAACGTCAGCTTGGTCTCGTAGCGCTTCTCGAATTCCTCTTTCGCTTTGGCGCGCTGGAACGCCACTTTGGACATGTCAATTTCATCGACCGAATAGACGTGCGCCGAAACGCGCTTCGACGCCACCATGTGCTCGGCGATTCTTTGCCGCATCGTGCTCATCGGCTGCACTTCGTAATTGCCGAAATAAATCTTCTCGCGCGGCACTGCGGTCTCTAACGCGACATGGACTTGCGCGCCCGGTGCTCCGGGAGCAGCGGCTGGAGCTGGGCCCGACGCTGGCGGCACCAGAACGGGCCGCCCCGCGGGAATCGAAACGACCGAGGAAACGGCCGCTGGCGCCCCTCCTGCTGCAATGACAGCTTCGATATCTTGCTTGCTTATGCGTCCGCCCGCGCCCGTTCCTTGTACGTACGAAAGGTCAATGCCGTGCTCCTTGGCCATGCGCCGCACCAACGGCGAGCTGTGAATCCGCTCACTGGAAGAGCTCGGCGCAGCGGGAGCTTGGGCGGCTGCCTTCACCGGTGCAGGGGCAGCTGGCCTGGAAACAGGCGCCGGCGCGGGAGGGGGAGCGGCTGCTGCGGGGGCTTTTGCGGGAGCAGGTGCCGGAGCCTTGGCCGGAGCTGGGGCCGGAGTAGGGGCCGGCGCCGCAACCGCTGAGCCTGCGGCATCAATCACGCCGACGACCGTCTGGATCGGCACGGTCTGGCCTTCGCCGACCTTGATTTCCTTGAGTACGCCCGCCGATGGCGAAGGAATTTCCGCGTCCACCTTATCGGTCGAGATTTCAAACAGTGGCTCGTCGCGTTCGACCTTGTCTCCGGGCTTCTTGAGCCATTTGGTGATGGTTCCCTCAAAAATGCTTTCCCCCATCTGGGGCATCACAATGTCAACAGCCATGACCTTCTCCTTATGACCCGTTCTAACGATCCCGTCTTTAGTTTTCCAGCTATTAGTTTACAAGAATTGGGGAATTCAGTTTCTTTTGCTTTTTCCCTAATGCCTATCACATTTGAGCTAGCTGCGGACTCGGAGCGGCCTCGCCAAGCATTGGCCGCCTCCTAACCTGCTAATTCCAAAGGGCTAATTCTAATACCGAGCCAACTCCTTCGCTGCCGCAAAGACCTTTTTCGCGTTGGGTAGGAAATGCTCTTCGAGTGTCGGGGCGTAAGGGACCGGCGTATCCAGAGCGGTCACGCGCACCAGCGGCCCGTCCAGGTCGCCGAACGCTTTTTCGCAGAGAAGAGCGGCGATCTCCCCGGCAATGCCACCGGTTTTCGTATCCTCATGCACCACCAGGCATTTGTTGGTCTTCTTCACCGAATTGACGATGGTCTCTTCATCCAGCGGCAATAGCGTCCGCAAATCAATTACTTCCGCTTCGATTCCTTCTTTCGCCAAAGCGTCCGCAGCTTCGAGCGAAGTGTGCATCATCGCCGCGTAAGAAAGTATTGTCAGGTGTCTACCTTCGCGCCGAACCACAGCCTTGCCGATCGGAACCGTATAATCCTCCGCCGGGACCTCTCCCTTGATCCGCCGGTAAAGAAACTTATGTTCGAAGAAAAGAACAGGATTATTATCGCGAACGGCGGCTTTCAGCAGTCCCTTGGCGTCGTACGGCGTCGACGGATAAATCACTTTCAGCCCCGGCGTGTGCACGAAATACATTTCGGGATTTGCCGAATGGAACGGCCCGCCGTGGACTCCGCCGCCCGACGGCCCGCGAATCACCATGGGCGCGGGCGCGTTCCACAAATAGTGGCCCTTGGCGACGAAATTGGTGATCTGGTTGAACGCGCAAACGATGAAATCGATGAACTGCATCTCACAGATGGGCCGCAGGCCGAGATAGCTCATCCCGCAAGCGGCACCGATAATCGCGCTTTCGCTGATCGGCGTGTCAATCACGCGCTCCCAGCCAAACCGTTCCAGCAAGCCTTCGCTGGTTTTGAACGCGCCTCCGTACACGCCGACGTCCTCGCCCATCAACAAGACCGTCGGATCGCGCTCCATCTCCTCAAACATGGCCTG
>DATDNK010000174.1:0-16863 GCA_036518275.1 Candidatus Acidiferrum sp. | reverse complement strand
TGGCTCACGCTGATGTTCATCTTCAACATTTGGTCGAAGCAGCAGGACACGAATCAGGCCGATCGTGCGCTGCGTCGGCGCTTTAAGATGTTGGCCGGTCCGGGCATCATTCTTTATGTTTTCGCCATGAGTTTTGCAGCCATCGACTGGGTGATGTCTCTCTCCCCGCACTGGGCTTCCACCATCTATGGATTCATCTTCGTTGGCGGACAGCTCATTTCCTCCATGTCGTTTATGATTGCCGTGGTCGTGTTGCTTTCTCGCGCCGAGCCTTTTGCCAGCGTCCTTCAGCCGCGTCATCTGCTTGACTTGGGCAAATTGCTTCTCGCGTTTGTGATGCTCTGGGCGTACTTCGATTTCTCCCAACTACTGATCATCTGGTCCGGCAACTTGCCCGAGGAAATCAGCTTTTACCGTACCCGGCTCTATGGAGGATGGGGCGTGGTGGCTGTGATCGTAGTCGTCTTCCACTTTTTTGTTCCTTTCTTCCTGTTGCTTTCGCAAGACTTGAAACGCAGAGCTCAGGTTCTTTCCAGGATCGCCGTGTGGCTGATCCTCATGCGGCTGGTTGACCTCTTCTGGATGACTCGGCCGGAATTCACTTCCCGCGCCGTGCCCACCTGGCTCGACCTGGTCTTGCCTATCGCCCTCGGTGGATTGTGGCTCGGTTTCTTCGCTTTTAATTTGAAACAGTACCCCCTGCTGCCGCTCGGGGACCCGGACCTGGCGGAGGCCATTAAGAACCATGAGCGCTGAACACTACAAGAGGAGCCGCCAATCGGATGAACCGCCTCACCATTCCGACGTTTCCTTCGAGGAGCGTGACATTAAGGCGGGCACTATCTATTGGTATCTCTTTTCGTTGGGCATGGCCACGGCAGTCGCGCTGGTGACTTGCATTTTCGTCTTGCACCTTACCAATAAGCTCGCCGTTTCTTCTGATGTCGCCCCGCCGCCCTCCCGCGCGGCTCTAGGCGAGAAACAAATCTTCCCTCCCGAACCCCGGCTTCAGGGCGTTCCCGGCCACGAATCCGATCCCCAGAAGGACCTGCGTAAAAAACTGAAAGCAGATACTGAGGCGAATGAGAAATTGGAGTGGATCGACAGAAATGCCGGCATCGCGCAGATTCCTGTCGAAGATGCAATGAAGATTGTTGCGGAAAAAGGTTTGCCCTCATTTTCCCAGGCTCCCGCCGGGAAAGAGGAGAGAAAGAAGTAACGAGAATGATAGTGCTTCGCTACATTTTGGGGATTGCCACACTGCTCGCATTGTCTTGCGCCTTGCGCGCTCAGACCGTTCCCGGCAATGTCGGGCCTGCCGCCGCCACCTTGCCTCCCGTTTTGCAGAACGTCGGTTTCGAACCTCCCCTCAATGGCCAGATGCCCCTCGATTTGCATTTTCGCGATGAAACCGGACGCGACGTTCAGCTTCGCGAATTCTTCGGCCAAAAGCCTGTCGTCCTGGCCTTTGTTTATTACAGCTGCCCGATGCTCTGCGACCAGATTCAGATGGGCGTAGTCGGCACTCTGCGCATGCTCTCCTTCAATCCGGCCCGCGACTACGAAGTGGTCTTCATCAGCTTCGATTCGAGGGATACCTCCGAAGCGGCGGCTGAGAAAAAGAGAGCCGCTCTCGCCCGTTTCCACCGGCCGGAAACCGTTTCGGGCTGGCATTTCCTCACCGGCTCGCAGGAATCCATCGAAGCGGCTACGCGCGCGGCGAATTTCCGCTTCCGCTACGACGCCAAATCCAAATTATTCGCCCACGCCAGCGGCGTGATGATTCTGACCGCCGATGGCCGCATCTCCCGCTACTTCTATGGCGTCGAGTATCCGGGCCGCGACATGCGATTGGGCCTTGTGGACGCTTCTGCTGGAAAGATCGGTTCGCCCATCGATCATGTCCTGTTGTTCTGCTACCACTACGATCCTTCGAGCGCCACCTACAGCGCTTCCATCCTTAGGATCATCCGCCTCGGCGGTATCCTGACCGTTCTCTCCCTTGTCGGGGGGATTTGGATTTTCCGGCGCCGCGAGGTTCGTGCGGTCCACTCGAAACTTCAAGGAGCACATTAGAGCCGTGCAGTTGCCATTGCCATTGTATCCGCCAGAAGCTTCCAACTTTGCGCCGCCTGTCGACGGGCTAATGATTTTTATTACTTCCATTTGTGTCTTTTTTGCGGCCGGAATTACCTTCGCCATCATCTATTTCTTTTTCAGGTATCACCGCAAAGCGCCGGACGCCGTTGGCGCTACCGTGCGGGAGGACCCGCGGCTCGAAGCGGCTTGGATAATCGTTCCGCTGATCCTGGCCATGGTCATGTTCTGCTGGGGGGCAGTCATTTACGTGGATTATCGCCACACACCTTCGGACACGCTGGATATCTATGTGATCGCCAAGCAATGGATGTGGAAGGTGCAACAGCCCAATGGTCTGAAGGAAATCAACGAGCTTCACGTCCCCGTTGGCCGCAATATTCGCCTGACCTTGGCCAGCGAAGACGTCATCCACGATTTCTTTGTGCCGGCGTTTCGCGTGAAGATGGACGTCATTCCTGGCAACAACCATTACAACACCATGTGGTTTCGCCCCACCAAAGCCGGGCGCTACCACTTTTTCTGTTCGCAGTATTGCGGCACAAATCACGCCCTGATGGGCGGATGGGTTATCGTCATGGAGCCCACTGAGTATGCCGCGTGGCTTTCGGGTTCCGGAGCTGGCGAAGGCAATCCTGTCACCGTCGGAGAGAAACTCTTCGCGGAAAAAGCCTGTGTCACTTGCCACGTAGCCAATGGCACGGGCCGTGCTCCTTCTCTTAACGGACTCTACGACGCGAAGGTCCTTCTAGCTGGCGGCACGACCGTCATCGCTGATGACGCTTACATCCGAGAATCCATTCTCCAGCCCAACGCAAAAATTGTGGCCGGCTATCAGCCGCTCATGCCCACGTTCCAGGGACAATTGACTGAAGAGCAGATTCTCGCCCTCACGGCCTACATCAAGTCCCTGCAATCGCAGCCCGTTCCCGCAAAGGGCGCTGGAATCGCCCCGGCAAGCGGCGCTGGAACCTCCCCGGCCACGGAGAAGAAATAAAGCCATGAGCACCATACCCCCAGTACCTCCAGAGTACGAATTGCCGGATACCCATTATTTGAATGCCACCTATGGCTCCGGTCGTAGCATCCGTGCATGGCTGCTCACCACCGATCACAAGCGTATCGCTTTGCTTTACCTCGCCACCGTCACTGTTTTCTTTTTCATTGGCGGCGTCTTCGCCACCATGATTCGCATCCATCTCCTGACCCCCGGTGGCGTGTTGGTTTCTCCCGAAACCTACAACAAGCTGTTCACCATGCACGGCGTGGCTATGATTTTCTTCTTCCTTATCCCGTCGATCCCTGCCGTTCTGGGGAATTTCTTGATTCCCATTATGATCGGGGCAAAGGACCTGGCCTTTCCGAAAATCAATCTCCTGAGCTGGTACATTTATGTTATCGGCGGCTCTTTCGTCCTCTACTCCTTTGGCACCGGCGGCCTGGACACCGGCTGGACCTTCTACACGCCGCTCAGCAGTATCTATTCAAATTCCGCGGTCACCCCCGCCGTCATCGGCATTTTCATAAACGGTTTCTCCTCGATTCTCACCGGCCTCAATTTCATCGTCACCATTCACACCATGCGCGCTCCTGGCATGACCTGGTTCCGTCTTCCTCTCTTCGCTTGGGCGCATTACGCCACCAGCCTGGTGATGATTCTGGGCACGCCGGTTGTTGCGATTACGCTGCTGCTTGCGGCACTCGAGCGCGTTCTTCACCTGGGCTTTTTCAATCCGGCCATGGGCGGCGACCCCATCCTGTTTCAGCACCTTTTCTGGTTCTACTCGCACCCCGCCGTGTACATCATGGTTCTTCCTGCCATGGGGGTGGTTAGTGAAATCATCCCTACATTTGCGCGCAAGACTATCTTCGGCTATTCCTTCATCGCCGGATCAAGTATCGCCATTGCGGTCATCGGCTTCCTGGTTTGGGCCCACCACATGTTTGTCACCGGCGAATCCACTTATGCCGCGCTTGCGTTTTCCTTCCTCAGCTATCTGGTCGCCATTCCTTCGGCAGTCAAAGTCTTCAACTGGACCGCCACGCTTTACAAAGGCTCGATCTCTTGGGACCCGCCGATGATTTACGCCTTGGGTTTCATCGGCCTGTTCACCATTGGCGGCCTTACCGGCTTGTTCCTCGCCTGCCTGGGCCTGGACATTCATATCCACGACACCTATTTCGTCATCGCTCACTTCCACTACATCATGGTCGGGGGCGCGGTGATGGGTTACATAGGCGGCTTGCACTTCTGGTGGCCGAAGATCACCGGCAGGCTCTATCCCAAAGCTCTTTCGCAGTTTGCCGCTATCGTTCTTTTCATTGGCTTCAACCTGACCTTCTTCCCGCAATTCATTCTCGGCTATCTCGGCATGCCGCGCCGTTATCACAGCTATCCTCCCGAATTTCAAGTTCTCAACGTGCTCTCCACTGCGGGAGCCTCCATCCTAGCGCTAGGCTACCTCCTGCCGATGGCCTACCTCACCTGGTCCATGCGCTACGGCAAAGTTGCCGGTCCGAACCCTTGGCCGGCTACAGGTCTTGAGTGGAAAACGGATTCGCCGCCGCCCACGGAAAATTTTCACGTTACTCCGGTGGTTGATTGGGAACCTTATGACTACCGGAATCGGCCGGACCTGGGCTTGGTTGCGGGAACGGCGGCCCCGGCTCACGGCGACGATTAGGGCTTAGTAGGACAGACTTTAGTCTGTCCTGTTTGTAGACCGCTGTTGGTGCAGTAGGAACGTGGCTGGCGTTCAGTCAAGGACGCCCACAAGGATTTTGTAGGGGCGGGGCTTGCCTCGCCTGCCTAGCGAGACCGGGCGGGATTTTGTAGAGGCCAGGCTTTAGCCCGGCTAACAGAATAAGGAGCGCCGCTTGCATCGCACCGGAGAACTATACGGGCAATTTCAGACGCTGGAGCAGCAGAAAGAATCCTCCACGCTCGGTATGTGGATCTTTCTCGTCACTGAAATTTTGTTCTTCGGCGGCATGTTCCTGACCTACACCATCAACCGGCACTATTTCTTCACCGCCTTCGGCATTGGCAGCAATACTTTGGACATCAAACTGGGTACTACCAACACGGCCGTGCTCATCATGAGCAGCTTGACCATGGCCATGGCCGTCTGGTCCGCGCAAGTCGGCAAGAAGACCCTCGTCACCGGATTTCTGTTCGCCACGCTCACTCTTGGCAGCATCTTCCTTGGAGTTAAAGTGGTCGAATACAAGCAGAAGTTCGACCACCACCTCATCCCCGGCTACAACTTTGATATGACCTACCGGTCGACGCACCCTGCTCCCGACGATGACCCGAAAGAAATTGCTCTCGAAAAAAAAGAGGTGCAGGAAGCCTTTGCTTCCGATCCCGACACCAACGCCCACGCGCAGCTTTATTTCTCGCTTTATTTCGCCATGACCGGATTGCACGCCCTGCACATGATTGTCGGGGCCGGCCTGCTCATCTGGCTTATCAAGGCATCGCTGCGCGGCCGCTTCACGCCGGAGTACAATACGCCCGTTGAAATCGTCGGGCTATACTGGCACTTCGTCGATATCGTGTGGATTTATCTGTTTCCGTTGTTATACCTGATTGACCGGCATCGTTAGGCAAGTTTGGGAGAGCATCGCGTGTCTGAACATTCCGAACACATCGTTTCGCCAAAAGTTTATGTCGCCATCTTCTCGGCGCTGATCCTCGGTACAGGGCTCACCGTCTGGGCCGCTTTTCAGAATTTCGGCCCCTTCAACATCGTCATCGCCCTCGGCATCGCTACCATGAAGGCCACCCTGGTCGTTCTTTATTTCATGCACGCGCGCTACAGCCCCAAGCGCACTCAGCTTGTCATCGTTTGCGCCATCTTCTGGCTGGCCATCATGCTGGCGCTAACTCTTTCCGACTACCAGACCCGTGCTCGCGACCAAAGTCGCCTTGCTCCGGTCCTGCATTCATCCTCTCACTTCGCTTAACGATTCCGAAACTCTTCCAACCTCGAACTTCTAACCTCCAGCATCCAATACGCACACTTTCGCTGGATGAGATATTTTCCGGGGTGTTTGGGGTGGCTCGGTGAGGCTCAGGAAACTTCAGCTCACCAATGTGGCGAAAGGAATCGGGGAGAAGCGAACCGGCCCAGCCCTCAATCCCCTAAAGGGATCCTCGGCTCGCCTCCCCCACCCGGTCAAAAGGAGCAACCTTCGCGCCACTGCAACTCTTTTGTTTTCAACACACTCCATACCAATTCCGGGTAAAAAAGCTCTACTCCCCATGAAAATTTACCTGCCCAAAATTGGCTCGCCTACCGCTTGTAGGGTAAACGCCTGAGGCGTAAAATTTTTCCCTTACCATTATTCGGGAGGTGTCACGATGCCCCGCACGGTTCGTTGCGGCCTGATTCAAGCTCACTGTGAGTGGTCTCCAGAAAAATACTTGCTCCCGGACATAAAAAAGAGAATGCTCGCTAAACACGAGGATCTGATTGCCGCCGCAGGTAAGAAAAAAATACAAATCCTCGGCCTTCAGGAACTTTTCTACGGCCCTTATTTTTGCGCCGAGCAGGAAACGCGCTGGTACGAACTGACTGAGCGCGTTCCTAACGGCCCCACCATCGCCCTGATGCAAAAGCTCGCAAAAAAGCATCAGATGGTGCTCATTGTGCCCGTCCACGAGGTGGAAATGACTGGTGTTTATTACAACACCGCCGCAGTCATTGACGCCGACGGACGCTATTTGGGCAAATACCGCAAGCACCACATCCCCCATTGCCATCCTGGCTTTTGGGAAAAATTCTATTTCACTCCCGGAAACGCCGGTTATCCCGTTTTCAATACACGCTACGCCCGCGTCGGTGTGTACATTTGTTACGACCGGCATTTTCCGGAAGGCGCGCGCTGCCTCGGCCTCAACGGCGCGGAAATTGTTTACAACCCCTCTGCCACTGTCGCCGGCCTCTCCGAGTATCTCTGGGAGCTCGAACAGCCCGCCCATGCCGTCGCCAACGCTTATTTTGTCGCCGCCATCAACCGCGTTGGCATCGAGCATCCTTGGAAAATTGGCGAATTCTATGGCAAGAGTTACTTCTGCAATCCGCGAGGGAAAATCATTGCCCAGGCCAGCCGCGACAAGGATGAACTGCTTGTTGCCGACCTCGATCTCGATGAAATTCAAAAAGTTCGCGACACCTGGCAGTTTTATCGCGACCGCCGCCCCGAGTCCTATGGAGAAATTACACGCACCCGCGCCGCGGAATCCGGCAGTTCCAGCGAAGCAGCGAACTAGGACATGCCTCGCGACGAAACCATCGTATCCAGCTCGCTCTACAACAAGGATCTCGCTCCCGTTGCATCCGAGCGCCGCCGCTGGGGCACCTACAACTACGCCGCTCTCTGGATCTCCATGAGCGTGAACATTCCCACGTACATGCTGGCCAGCGGCATGATTGCTGGCGGCATGAACTGGAGTCAGGCGCTCTTCACCGTTTTTCTCGGCAACGTCCTGGTGCTCATTCCCATGCTCCTCAACGCCCATGCCGGGGCGCAATACGGCATCCCCTTTCCCGTTTTTGCGCGCGCTTCGTTTGGCGTTCTTGGCGCTAATATCCCCGCCATTCTTCGCGCCCTCGTCGCCTGCGGCTGGTTTGGCATTCAAACCTGGATTGGCGGCGAAGCCATCAACGCCATGATCGTCGCCCTCGCGCCGGGTTGGGCCAAATTTCACTTTGGCGCTGCGGCCTGTTTTGCTCTCTTCTGGCTTCTCAACGTCTTCGTGATTCTCCGCGGCATCGAGACCATCCGCTTTCTCCAAGGCGTCTCCGCGCCTTTCTTGCTCCTCATCGGGTTGGCTCTTCTTCTCTGGGCGCGCGCCAAAGCGGGCGGTTTCGGCCCCATGCTCTCCACACCCTCAAAATTTCAAACTTTCAGCGAATTTTTCCGCTTCTTCATTCCCTCGCTCACCGGCGTCGTTGGCTTCTGGGCCACCGTTTCGCTGAATATTCCCGACTTTACCCGCTACGCCCGCAGCCAGCGCGATCAGATGGTTGGCCAGGCCCTCGGCCTTCCCGCCACCATGACCTTCTACTCCTTCATCGGCATCGCCGTCACTTCCGCCACGATTATCATTTTCGGCCAAGCCATCTGGGACCCCGTCAAAGTTCTGGCGCGCCTCGGCAATCCCTTTGCCGTCGTTCTGGCCATGATCGCCCTGCTCATGGCCACGCTCAACGTCAACGTCGCCGCTAACGTCGTTTCTCCGGCTAACGACTTCTCCAATCTTTCTCCGCGCCGCATCAGTTTTCGCACCGGCGGCCTCATCACCGCTGTCGTGGGCCTCCTTATGCAGCCCTGGAAGCTCCTCGCCAGTTATGGCAGCTACATCTTCACCTGGCTCGTCGGCTACTCTGGCTTCCTCGGCCCCATCGCGGGAGTTCTCATCTGCGATTATTTCATGGTGCGCAAAACGGTCCTCTCTGCCGAGGATCTCTACCGTCGCAACGGCCAGTATGAGTACTCGCTCGGCTTTCACTGGGCCGGTGTTGTTGCCTTAGCCGCAGGCGCGGGCGTCGCGTTCGTTGGCTTATTCGTTCCGCCGCTTCGCGTGCTGTACGATTACGCCTGGTTCGTCGGCTTCCTCGTCAGTTTTGTAGTCTATTTAGGACTGACCGGCCGCGCAAAAGGTTTTCACGGGTCGCCAGTCACGAGTCACTAGTCACGGAGCATTTCTATGGACTTCGGCATTACCATCAAACCTGATATCTCCATTGACCGCATCCTGAGCCTCACCCAGCAGGCCGAAAGCTCCGGCTTCTCCTTCGCGTGGATGTTCGATTCCCACGTCATCTGGAAGGAGCCGTTTCCGCTCCTCACCCTGATGGCCGCCAACACGAAGAAGATTCACCTCGGCACCTGCGTCACCAATCCCGCCGTCCGCGATGTCACCGTTTCGGCAAGCCTCTTCGCCACCCTCAACATCGCCTCGCGCGGCCGCATGGAACTCGGCATCGGTCGCGGGGATAGCTCGCGTCGCGTCCTCGGCAAAAAGCCCACGACCCTGCAAACTCTCGAAGAATTCGTCCGTGTCTTCCGCAATCTGAACGCTGGCAAGACCGTCGATCTCGACGGCGTCCCCACGCGCTTTCCCTGGTCCAGCGGCGAAGTTCCTCGTGTCTGGGTTGCCGGCTACGGCCCGAAAGCCCTGCACACCGCCGGGCGCATCGGCGACGGCGTGATTCTACAGTTCGCCGATCCCGACCTCGTCGAATGGTGCCTCGGCTTCGTCCGCGAAGGCGCCAAGGAAGCCGGGCGCGACTTCCGCAAAATCGAGGTCATGGTCGCCGCTCCTGTCTGGCCCTCCGACGACCTGAGAACCGCGCGCGAGCACGTCCGCTGGTTCCCCGCTCTCGTCTCCAACCACGTAATGGACCTCATCTCCAAGTACAAGCCGGAAGAACTGCCTCCTGCGCTCACTTCCTACGTGAAAGACCGCGGCAAGTACGACTATCACCATCATTGCGAGGTTGGCAGCGACAACGCCGATTTCGTCAACGACGAAGTCGTCGACCGCTTCTGTGTCCTTGGCCCCATCGACGACCACCGCAAGAAGCTCGACCGCCTCCGCAAAACCGGCGTCACCCAGTTCAACATCTACCTCATGTCCGGCGACGAAGAGCAAACCCTCGATGTCTACAAGCACAAGATCCTGCCCCACTACCGCCCTTAACGAATCCCACCCGTTGGCATTTTGTAGCGCAAGCATCTTGCCGGCATCTTTATTTCGTAGTGGCGGGTCTTTAGACCCGTACATTCGTCCTGTCGAAGTGGTCGTCCATGAGGTAATTTATTTTGCCGCTGCTCAGCCACAATCCCTCACGGGACCAAAAATGAAGACTATCCCAATGTGGGTCAGGCACGCTCACGCTGTATTAGCCTTTCTTTTGGTAGGTATGGCCGTTCCCGCCGGCAAAGCCCAAGTTCGCCCCGGTGATTTCGACTTAACCGACGGGAAAATTGAAAGAGCGCCGGAAAAGCGGCTGAAAGTTTCCACCAAAGAAATGCGCGCCACCCTCAAGTTCACCACCGAGCAAAGCGCCACCGCGAAGTTCACCTATCTCGGCCCAACCAAGGAAGTTGCCCATTTAGGCAGCGGAGAGGTCCGCAGTCAGTTTGGCATCAAACTCCGCGCGCAGAATGACTGCAATGTCGTCTACATCATGTGGCACTTTGCCCCGGATCAAAAGATCGCTGTGTCCATCAAGCGCAACCCAGACAAGCACACTCACTCGGAATGCCTCGACCACGGGTACATCAATAACATCAAGCCGCGTATCTCGGACGCTCCCGCGCCAGTTGAACCGAACCAGCCTCACATCCTAACTGCAGCGATGAGCGGCTCCGACCTGTCCGTAACCGCCGACAATAAACTGGTCTGGTGGGGCGACCTGGGTCCAGTGGCCTTGACCTTTAGCGGGCCCGTCGGCCTCCGCAGCGACAACGCCCGCGTCCTCTTTGACTTCCTGGTAAGCCGGTAATGCCAACTACGTCCAATGTGATAGCCTGCTAGCGCTTCGGAGGCCTCCATGCGCTTTGACACAGTAATTCGCAACGCTACCGTGGTCACTGCGACCGATACCTATCGCGCCGACGTCGGCATCTCCGGCGACCGCATCGGGGCGATTGCGACGCAGCTTCCCGCAGAGAACGCCGGGCGCGTCATTGATGCGACCGGACTGATGCTCATTCCCGGTGGCATCGACGTGCACACGCACCTCGACATGCCCTTTGGCGGCACCACCAGCGCCGACGACTTCGAGACGGGCACCATCGCCGCGGCCTTTGGCGGAACGACCACGCTTATTGACTTCGCCATCCAGTACAAAGGCCAGTCGTTGCGCCAGGCCTTCGACACCTGGATGAAAAAGGCGCACGACAAAGCCGTCACCGACTATGCTTTCCACTGCATCATCACCGATCTCGGCAGCGCGCAGCTCGAAGAGATGGGCGCGCTCATCAAGGAAGGCGTTTCGAGCTTCAAGCTGTTCATGGCCTATCCCGGCGTGTTCATGCTCGACGACGCCACGATCTTCAAAGCCATGCGGCAGGCCGCCAAGCACAACGGCCTCATCTGCATGCACGCGGAAAACGGCGGCGCAATTGACGTGATTGTCCAGCAAGCTCTCGCCGAAGGAAAGCGAGCCCCCAAGTATCACGCGCTCACTCGTCCCACTACCGCTGAAGCCGAAGCCACTTCCCGCGCCATCGCTCTTGCGGAAATGGCCGGGGCGCCCGTTTACATCGTGCATCTCTCTTGCAACGACGCGCTGGAAAAAGTGCGGGAAGCGCGTGACCGCGGCCTGCCCGCCTACGCCGAGACTTGTCCGCAATATTTGTATCTCTCGCTGGAAAACATGGATGCGCCCGGATTCGAGGGCGCGAAATACGTCTTCACGCCGCCGCTTCGTGAAAAGTGGCATCAGGAAAAACTCTGGCAGGGCTTAGCGAAGGACACGCTGCAAGTCGTTTCCACCGACCACTGTCCCTTCTGCTTCAAGGAACAGAAAGAGCTGGGCAAGGACGACTTCACCAAAATTCCCAACGGTGGCCCGGGCATTGAGCACCGCTTGAGCCTCGTTTACACCGGAGGCGTCCACGGCAAACATTTTTCGCCGAACCGCTTTGTGCAGCTTGTCTCCACCGCGCCTGCAAAACTTTTCGGCCTCTACCCGCGCAAAGGAACGATCGCTGTCGGCTCTGACGCCGACCTCGTCCTCTTCGATCCCAATCACGAAGAAGTCATCAGCGCAAAAACGCATCACATGCGCGTGGACTACTCCATGTTCGAGGGCATCAAGATCAAAGGCGCGCCCAAAACCGTTTTCTCGCGTGGCCGCGCCGTCATTGACTCCGGCAAATTTGTGGGCCGCCCCGGCTCCGGCCAATTCCTCCGCCGCAGCACTTACTCCGGTCTTTAGGCTGGGCGACCATGTGAACCATTCCTCATGGAGGCGAACGTAGCGTATTGATCCAATGGCCACACGAATATTCAGGATAGACAGGCGATCGGTGATCAAAGCCGATTGGGGCGACTACGGCGATATTCTGCAACACGGCATGACTGCCCATTTGCCGAGAGCCGATGGCCTCCTCCAACTCGAAAGAACGGGACCCTATGTGCCTCCCATCACGTTGCCGGGAATCGGAGATGTGGTTCTAACCTCTCCGGCGAGACAACTATTGGAATCTTCCGAATTGAAAGACTTTAGCTTCCGGCCGGTTAGAAAAGTCTTGACTGTTGAATTGCATTGGGAGAAGTGGGATTGGAATGCGGACGAACCTGAACATTATCCGGACTCGGGTGAGCCAGAAGATTACATCTTGGGTCAACCGGACAGCCCGAGCGCGTCAGCGGTGCTCGGCGATCTTTGGGAATTGGTTGTCTCGGCCACCGCAATGATTCTTCGTCCCAAACCAAACGTGGGCTCAGACCTGCTGCTCGACTTACGCACATGGAATGGGGCGGATCTTTTTCGGAGCAATGGCTTCAGTTCCGTTCTTTTCAGTGAGCGGGCACGTGATTGGTTCACTGAACATTGGGGTGAGTACGTCGAGTTCGATGAATTCCCAACAGCATGAACCAGTTCTGCCATCGCGTCTGAATACTGTACAGTGGAAGATTGCACCACAGCTCAAATTCATGACAACGCGACTGCCATCTCTGGTGATCGTCGGGCGCCCCAATGTGGGCAAGTCCACGCTGTTCAACCGCTTGACCGGGACGCGACGCTCCATCGTCACGAACGAACCTGGCATCACGCGCGACCGCATCTATGGCAAAGCCGAGTGGCGCGGCAAGACTTTCGAGGTTGTGGACACCGGCGGAATTATTCCTGACGAAAAGGCGCTCATTCCGCAAGAGATTTTTCGGCAGGCGCAGGTGGCCATCAAAAAAGCAGCGCTGCTCGTTCTAGTCGTGGATAGCCAGGCCAGCCTGACTCCCCTCGATGAAGAACTCGCGCGCCTTCTGCGCAGCACCGGAAAGCCGTTTGTCCTTGCCGTCAACAAAGTCGATTCGCCTTCGCAGGAAGCCAATGCCGCGCCGTTCCATTCTTTGGGCGTTCCGGTTTTTCCCGTCACTGCGGAGCACGGCACTGGCGTCGATGATCTACTCGACCACGCCCTCGAGCAACTTTTTCCTTCGCCAGAAACGCCGCCGATTCCAGGTGCCGAATTTCCCGCCGTCCAACTTCCAACGGAAACGGCTCCCATCGAGGTCGCCATTATCGGCCGTCCCAACGTGGGCAAATCCACGCTGCTGAACTGCCTCGTCGGCGAGGAACGCTCCATCGTTTCGCCGATTCCCGGCACCACCATGGACAATGTCGATACGGAAATCATGCGGGGCGGGCGCGAATATCGCTTTGTGGATACTGCCGGAATTCGGCGCAAGGGAAAAACCACCTTGGTTGCGGAGAAGCTCAGTGTAGTGATGGCGCGGCGAGGCCTCGAGCGCTGCGACGTGGCGTTGCTCGTCATTGACGGCGAGCAGGGCGTCACGCAGGGCGACGCGACGATTGCCGGCTACGCTGAAGAATCCGGGCGCTCGGTCATTCTTGTGGTCAACAAATGGGATCTCGCTCTCGTTGCTGCTCGTGAAGCGGCTGTTCGTGAGGCAGCCACCGTTAAAGGAAAATCCAAAAACAGAGCCAATGACACTCGCAACTCGACGAACGTCGATCCTGGCAGGCTGATGTTCGACTACGAGAAAATGATTCGCGCGAAACTGAAATTCCTGAGCTACGCGCCTATCGTTTTTCTTTCGGCAAAAACCGGCGAGCGCGCAGAGAAGCTTTTTCCTCTTATCAATCAATGCGCGGATGTGCGGCGGCGCCGCATTCCCACGCCCACGCTGAACAACTGGCTCAAGCAGGAAGTGGATCTGCAGCGCGGCTCGACGCCGAAGTCGCGCCCGGTGCGCATCTACTACGTCACGCAGGCAAAAACCGCGCCGCCCACGTTTCTGCTTTTCACCAACCAGAAAATGCCGCTGCACTTCAGTTATGAGCGCTTCCTCGAAAACCAGCTTCGCGCCAAATTTGATTTCACCGGCACGCCGGTGCGTTTCGTGCAGCGCCTCCGCAAACGCGAGAAGCGCGCCCGCGCTGGCTCTCAGCGTGACGAATGACTATTTTCTTCTACCGCCCCCTCTACAGGAATGTGCCGCAAACTGCTACGATAGCGGCGTCCCCTTCTGGCAGGGCAGGAGCATGGCAGGCAACGTCACCGCCACAAAAACCGCCACCGAAGAGCGCCTCTACACCATTGGCGAGGTCAGCCGCCTCGCGGACCTGAAACCGTTTGTGCTGCGTTACTGGGAATCGGAGATTCCCCAGCTTCAGCCGACTAAGGATGATGCGGGCCGCCGCGTCTATCGCCAACAAGACGTGGACATGGTCTTCCGCATTAAGCGGCTGCTTTACGATGAAGGATTCACGATAGCGGGCGCGCGCCGTCGCCTACGCGAGAAAGCCGGCGCAGACGATCCAGCAAACCGCGGCTCGAATCATTCCGGTGAGGGCGGCTCGCAATTGCTGAGTCGCAGGATGCTGCTCGATCTGCGCGACGCGCTGCACGCTTTCTTGACGCTTCTCGAACGCCGGTGATAGCCTTGATGGTGCAGAAGTTGCCGCGATTCGGCCCTCTCGATTTTCGCCGCATCGTCGTTACTTTCTCCGGCCGGGACGTAGCGCAGCCTGGTAGCGCGCACGCTTGGGGTGCGTGAGGTCGCGAGTTCAAATCTCGCCGTCCCGACCATTTTCGATTTCCTCGCAGAGCTGGACGGACATCGTTTGGTGAACAGTTTTTCCTTTGTTGTTTACATCTTGACGGCGGCATTGCTGGCGTTTGTTAAACTGCCCTAGTGCAAATGTGAAGCGGGAGGCGCGCTATGAAGTGTAGCGATTGCGAAAAAACGGCAACACTGATGTTTCACTTCCGAAATGAAGGCGCGAACCTGAATGACTACAAGCACGTACCCAGATGCGATTTGCATTCGCTGAAAGACAGTCCGCAGGCGGCATCGTGCGTTTGCAAAGAAGACTGGGAAGTGCTCGTACAAAGAGAACGCCCATGAAAATCCTTATCGGAATTGCGCTGATTATGATTGTGATTGCCTACCGAATGTGGGCAACCCGCACCCGCAGGAAAGTCGAAGACCAACTCAAACAGAACGCTACTGACATAGAGGCCGTGCTTGAGCGGTACCCAGACCTTAAGGAGAGATTCGCAGCGGATCCAAAGGTCACAAGAGCACTCAAGACGATGAAGGGCGAATGAATACGCAGGTGATCGCTCAATGTGCAGAATACGTTCAGGGCAATGACGCTTAAGGCAGGCACGGAGCCTTGCCAAGCGGCTCAAAATAGGTAAGAGTGCCCGACCATTTTCTTTTCGGACACGTAGCAGCCACCCCTGCATTCCCCACGCTCTGAATAGCGCGTACGTTCTTGTTTTGAGAAAGTGAAGCGGCAAGAAGAATTCGAATTATGCAGCACATTTTGCTGACCAATGATGATGGGTACCAGGCCGAGGGGCTGAGGGCGCTGGCGGAGGAGCTTGCGGGTCTTGCGACGGTGAGCATTGTGGCGCCGAGCCGCGAGCAAAGCGGCACGGCGCAGTCGCTGACGTTGCGCCAGCCCATCGTTTGCAACCGGGTTGCGGAGCGCGAATGGGCTATTGACGGGACGCCCGCGGATTGCGTGATCGTGGCGCTGCACAAGCTTTTGCCGGAAAAGCCGGACCTGCTGATTTCCGGAATCAACCACGGCGCAAATCTGGGAGAAAACGCGTATTACTCGGGAACTGTGGGCGCGGCACGGGAAGGCACGCTGCATCACGTTCCTTCCATTGCGATTTCACTGTGCGCGAAAAAAGAAAACGCGAAATTTGAAAACTCGGCGCGCGTCGCCCGCGCCGCCGCCGAAATCGTTTTGAAGGAAGGCTTGCCGGATCAGGTGCTGCTCAATGTGAATGTGCCGGAGCCGTGGAAAGGCGAAGTGAAATTCACGCGGCAATCCCGGAAAATCACGCGCAACCAGTTAAGCGAAGGAAAAGATCCGCGTGGCCGTAGTTACTTCTGGCTCTTCGAGCAAAGAATTGACAAAGACGTCGAGCCGGACACCGACTACGCCGCGATTTTCTCTGGGGCCGTTTCCATCACGCCGTTGCACCTCGACGCGACACACACGCGGTCATTGAACCATCTTTCCCACTGGGCCAACGCGATCGCCGCCGCATTTCGGCGCTAAATGCACAAGGGCGCAGAAGCGCTGCGCCCCTATAAGAAAACAACACACTTCGCCGGCAAGATGCCGGCGCTACAAAATGGGCCGCGATTATTTTGCGGGCGTGGCGGATGGCGCGATGAGTGCGACGTTGTTTTTGCGCATGGTGTCGTTGAGCGCGAGAACGTCTTTGGAAAGAACCTCGCGCCACTTGGCGAGCTGCGCTTCAAGGCGCTGATCGAGCTCCGCAAACACCGCCTCTTCGGCTGCCGTGGGAGCGGTATCTGCGCTGTCAGTCACGTTCTGCAAATACGCCAGCTTGCTTTCGAGCTTCGTTGGATAGTTCGCAAAATCTTCGGTGGACTTGCCATTCACCTGGATGAGTTCTTCCTCGATGGCTGCAATTTTCTTGCGCAGATCAGCGGAAGCCGTCGCGACAGGATTGGGCGGATCGCTCGCATCGCCCTTCGATAACTGCGCAGGACCAAGGCGCTTT
>DATDNK010000173.1:0-2814 GCA_036518275.1 Candidatus Acidiferrum sp. | reverse complement strand
CAGCGCCAGCGCTTCTTCCGTGGTGATGAGTCGGGCGCTTCGGGACTGCAGTTCATCCAGGATTTCGCGGCTCTTCTTCTGATCGAGGGCCTGAATGGCATCTTCCACGATGCTGACGCGATAACCGCGATGCAACAGGCCATCGGCCGCGCAACGCACGCACAACTCCGTAACGACGCCGAAGACGACGAACTCCGGCCCCGCTGCGTCGCCTGCAGTTGCGGCACGCTCCGAGGTACGCTCTGAGCCCGCGTCGAGGCGCGCAAGCAGCGCATTTGTATTCGGATTGTCGAACACGTCGAGCGTGTTTTTTTCCAGAATCACTTGCTGGTAACCGCCCAAATCGCCGGGCAAAGCGAATTCCCGCTGGTTTGGAATGACAAGCTGTTGCGGCGCGCGGGCTTCGGAAATCAGTTCTGCCCCGGCAGTGCCCTTTACGCAATGCGGCGGCCAGTCCCGGAACTCAAGATCATCAGGCGTGTGCGCATCGGCGGAGGAGATCAGCAGAACTTTTCCCTGACGTGCCAGCTCCACAAGGCGATTCAGGTTTGGGATGATTTTCTCGGCGCCGGGTACGTAGAGCTTGCCGCCCGGAACCATGAAGTCCACTTGCGCGTCCACTTCCCACAGAACTAGTCTCATTGGACTAGTCAGGCCTGACTATTCTCATTAGACTAGTCAGGCCTGACTACCTCTCTTTCCTCATCCGGTGCGCGCCATCCTCGCTACGGTTTGCCGCACTTGATCGTGCAGCTCTTCGAGTTGCGTGCTATAGCGAACAGGAAATGGCGGCTCCGCGGCACGCAAAGCTAGGACGCTTGCCGGCATGCCCGCCCGATCCGCAAGGCAGCGACTGCGCGCCTTCTGCAGAATTGCCAGGGGATCCGTTGCCGCAGGTTCGCAGCGTCTGCCGCCGCGCAACACCGGAACCAGGAGCGGCGCACTGCCGCGGAAAGGCTCTTCATCCAGACCAATCACATCGCTGGAAAACTTCCCTTCTTCTCCGGCGAACCGAAAAACCTGTTTCTTGCCGGGATAGGTTATTTTCTCCTGGCTGAACTTCGCCGCGCTGCGCACCGTATCGCCCGTGTCGACTTCGACTAGTTTGTAAATCACACCGATGTTCGGCGAATCCGCTGAAGTAGAAAGCGCGGTGCCCACTCCAAATGCATCGATGCGCGCGCCGCTTCGC
This sequence comes from Candidatus Acidiferrum sp., assembly GCA_036518275.1. Taxonomy (GTDB): domain Bacteria; phylum Acidobacteriota; class Terriglobia; order Acidiferrales; family UBA7541; genus Acidiferrum. The sequence continues at coordinate 1,622 of DATDNK010000173.1, read as the reverse complement.
AACAGCGTTTCGATGCGCTCCTCGTCCAGATCTCCCGAAGCAAAAATTTGCACGTCGTTCCATCCGGCGTGGTCGAGCCTCTTGCGGACCCAGAGGCTGTCGGCCAGCACATCTCCGCTGTCGAGGCGCACGCCGCCGGGTTTGCGGCCCAAGGCAATGATTTTCTCGATGGCCGCGTGCACGTCGTAGGTGTCGACGAGAAGCGTGGACTGCTCCGGGAAAACGTCAAGGAAATCGCGGAAAGCGTCCGATTCGTCCTCGTGCGCCATGATCCAGGAGTGCGCCTGCGTTCCATAAACGGGAATGCCAAAGCGACGGCCCGCGTAGGTGTTTGAGGTGCCTTCACAGCCGCCGATGAACGCAGCGCGCGCCGCAAGCACGCCTGCTTCGACGCCGTGAGCGCGGCGAGAGCCGAACTCCACGACGGGGCGGCCGGCAGCGACGGTGGTAACGCGCGCGGCCTTGCTGGCGATAAGTGTTTGGAAATGCAGGATGCTGAGTAGGCTGGTTTCGACAAGCTGCGCATCGGCGATCGGTGCGCTGACGCGAAGCAGCGGCTCCCCGGGGAAGAAAACGGTTCCTTCGGGCAAAGCCCAAGCGTCGCCAGAAAACTGGAATCGCGAGAGATAGTCGTAGAAATCCGCATGCACGTGGCGAAAGAATGGCTGCGCGCGGAGATACGCAATGTCTTCGTCGGAGAAGCGCACCTGTTCCAGGAAGTCGAGCGCTTGTTCGAGGCCCGCCGCGACCAAGTAATTGCGGCGGCGCGGCAAGTGCCGCACAAAGAGCTCAAAGGTGGCCCGGGCGTGGAAGCGGTTCTGGACGTAGCCCGCCGCCATGGTGAGTTCGTACAGGTCGGTGAGCAGCCCCGAGTATGGTCCGCTAGGAAGCATGTCCCGGAACAGATTATGCCAGTAAGGCACAAAGGGCAAAGGGGATGCAGTGGCCTTTCGCCAAACGAGTGGCGGTGGAAGTGGATACGATGATTGACTTGGTTTTCAAGCTGAATGCAGGGCCAGCAGCAACCGTGATTCGAAGTCATGGAGTCGAAACGAGAAATCGAAATTCCGGAGGAAGGCTAGCGAAAAGCAGCCCACCCAAGAGCTCTCACCGGATCGAGGGTCAGCCACCTACCTGGGCCTCCCCTGAGAACTGACCCGCATGAGGTGCTAGCTGGCTTTTCCCCCAAGTCCTTGCGCACCTTGCCATAAACTGTTCTACGCTTCCTACGAAGGTGCCCTTTGTAATTCTCTGGGGTTGGGTGGATGCGATGACGACGAGGATTGCTCCGATGTTGGCGGTGAGTGACGGGAAGGCGGCGATTGAGTTTTTATAAGGCGGCGTTTGGCGCGACGGTTTTGTGGAGCCTGGAGGGCGAGGTCGCCGGACTCTCCATCGGCGGCGCGCCGTTCTTCCTGGGGCACGAGTCGCCCCCGCACGGCACGCGCAGCCCCGCTCTGCTGGCTTCACCACGGTGCGGATTGAACTCTTCGTGGACGATCCCGTCGCGGTTCAGCGGCAAGCGTTGGCCGCGGGAGCGACCGAGCACAGTCCCGTCGAGGGACACATACACGAAACCACCGGGCCGCGGCCGATTTCTCGCATGCTGCAAGGTGCCGTCG
>DATDNK010000172.1:0-2783 GCA_036518275.1 Candidatus Acidiferrum sp. | reverse complement strand
CTGGCCGCTTTCGATTTTTCCGCTCATGCTGTTGCCGCGCGGCCGGAATTTGACCAATTCTCCCCGTTGCAGCGTCTCAATATATTTTGTAGCCCACCCCAAAGTTGTCTCCCTCTAGTCGGCGGCCACCGCACGGGTTTTCGCCCATTCGCGAATCGACTGCACATCTTCGGCGCGGGTCACGCTGAGCGGCTGCGTGCTCTGAATCTCCGCAATCAAAATCTCGGTATTGAGTTGCTGTTTCGCATTGAACGCTGTATACAATCCCGCCACGATGACTTGTTCAATTTCCGCGCCGGAAAATCCTTCGCTTGCTCCGGCCAATTTCGGCAGGTCGAAGCCCGCCGAGCCGCGGCCGCGTTTTTTCAAGTGAAGTGCAAACAACGTCGCGCGCACTTCGGCGTTTGGCAAATCCACGAAGAAAATCTCGTCGAACCGCCCTTTGCGCAGCATTTCCGGCGGCAGCACCGTGATGTTGTTTGAAGTCGCCGCCAGGAACACGCCGCTCTCGCGGTCCTGCATCCAAGTCAACAGCGTAGCCAGCAGCCGCTGCGATAACCCCGCATCAGCGTCGCCACTCGAGCCCGCGGACGCAAACGCTTTCTCAATTTCATCAATCCACAGCACCAGCGGCGCGAGCTTCTGCGCCAGTTCCAGAGCTTTGTGCAGCCGGCGTTCGCTCTCGCCGACATATTTGTCATACAGCGCGCCAGCGTCGAGCCGCGCCAGTTCGAATCCCCATTCGCCCGCCACTGCGCGCGCGGCCAAACTTTTTCCGCACCCTTGCACGCCGGTAATCAGGACGCCTTTCGGCGGCACCAGTCCGAATCGGCGCCCTTCCACCGTAAGCGCGTTCTTTCGCTTGGCAATCCAATCTCGAAGATGGCGCAATCCCGCCACGTCCACAAACGACGCATCACGCCGGACGGTTTCGATCAATCCTTCGGTTTTCAGCGCGTCACGCCTGGTGTCCAGCACGGCATCGAGCAGCCCGGCATCCGCCTTGCCTCGCTCCATAACACTCTTGCGCAGCGCACGCAAGGCTTCTTCCTCCGGCAGGCCGACGAGATTTTGCGCCAGTTGCGTCAGCATTGCGGCATCTAATATCACGGGGATGCGCTGCTCGCGATTGAGTTCCGCGAGAACGTCTTTCACACCCGGCAGCAGATCCTCCACTTCCGGCAGGCCTAGTTGGAACGGCATGGCGTCAGCGTCCAGGTCCGCCGGCAGCTCCATTTTCGCGGCTGTCAGCACAATCGAGCGCCGTACGGTTCGAAACTTTTCCGCCAAATCGCGCAGCCGCCGGCAAATCTTGTCGTTGTCACAGTAGCGCGCAAAACCCTTCAGCAGAAAAATTCCGTCGCCCTGAATCAGCGCAATGTTCGCAACTGCCTGCTCGGGGCTGTCGGTGTTGTACAACGGAGCCCCGCGCGCTTTGGCCAGGCCGCTCGTGACGCTCCATTCATACAGCGGTACGCCCAGCTCTTCCGCCACTTCCATCAGCAGGGCTTCCAGCCGCTCTTCTTCCGGCGTCTCCACGGTGATAATCGGGTGCCGCGAATTGATCAGCAGCCGCAACTCATCGTGCTTGTTCGGCGGTTTCGGGCGCGCTCCCGTAGCTCCCGTGACGCCTGACACGCTCCCCGGCGCTACTGGCCTGAGCGGTTGCTCCCGCGTCGGCAACGGCGTTCCCAGTGGACTTTTTGCTTCGTTTGACAAAGCCGCAAGCCTCGTTTAACGTTAGAAATTTGAATAATACGCTTAAGGAGCGATAGATGGCTCAGGGACAGCCTACCAAAGTCAAGAAGAAGAAAAAGTCGGTTTTGAAGCGCGCGGCGCAAGCTCGTCAACGGGCCGAAGTGAACCGCGTCAACCGCACGCGCGTCCGTACGATGATGCGGCGTCTTCGCACGGCCATTACGGCCGGTGACCCCACCGCCGCGGGCAATCTGCTGCATCCCACGATGTCTGCCATCGACCAGGCCATCACCAAGGGCGTGTTGCACGAGAACACCGGCAACCGCTACAAATCGCGCCTGACGCTGGCTTACAACGCCGTCAAAGCCAAGGCCGCGAAGTAAGCAGTTTTCTGTTCTGAGTTTTCAGACTTCAGCCCCCAGTGTTCACGCGAAATGCAGGCCAAAATGCACCGCTTCTGGCCCGCCCTCTGATTTCCCCTTGAAGGTCAAAATCATAAGATTGCACTTACAATTAGTTGGTTGTCTGTTTGGGCGGAGCCAGGACATGAATTACTACGCTTTGATTTACGAAACGGTGGACGACTACGTCGCGCGCCGCGCCGAATTCCGCGAAATGCATTTGCGCATGGCTAGAGAGGTTCGCGAACGCGGGGATTTAATTCTCGCCGGTGCTTTTGACGATCCGGTGGACCGCGCGCTGCTGATTTTCCGCGCGGATGACAAATGCAAAGTCGAAGAGTTCGCTCGTAAGGACCCTTACGTTGTAAACGGCCTGGTCAAAAAGTGGGAGGTGCGGCCCTGGAAAGTCGTCGTCGGCCAGGAACAGCGCGTTGCCCCTGCCATCCCCCCCGGCGCGATCGCGCGTCACTGGTCCGCCCGCGCCACGGAGGCGCAATTGCCCGAGTACCTCGAGCACTTTTCCAAAAATGTCTTGCCGGAACTTCGCCGCATCAATGGTTTTCTAGGCGCAACGGTTTCAGTTCGTCATTCCGCGAAGGAAGCCGAGATTTTTGTCGAGACCATTTGGCGTTCTCTCGAAGCCATCCGCGGTTTCGCCGGCTCCGACGTCGAAGCGGCCGTCGT
>DATDNK010000171.1:0-6938 GCA_036518275.1 Candidatus Acidiferrum sp. | reverse complement strand
GCTATCCGGAAGTGATCCCCTGAATGGGGTGCTCGGGCTGATAAATAAGGACTACCGGACCGGTCGTAATTACGGGATTACGCCTTCCGCTTGGTCGAAAGCGTGGTAGGACGAGCGAACCAGCGGGCCGGACTCGACATGTTTGAAGCCCATGGCTTCGCCGAGGATTTTGTATTCCGCGAACTCGTCGGGATGAACGTAACGCACGACGGGCAAGTGATCGCGCGTAGGTTGGAGGTATTGGCCCAGCGTCAGGATGTTCGTGCCTTGCTCGGCTAATTCCTGCATGGTGGCCAGGACTTCTTCTTTTTCTTCGCCCAGCCCCAGCATCATCCCGGTTTTTGTGGGCACTTCGGGATGCGCTTCCTTAGAGCGCCGCAACAGCTCCAGCGACCTTTGGTAGACCGCCCCTTTTCGCACACGGCGATACAGCCGCGGCACCGTCTCGGTATTGTGGTTGAGGACGTCCGGCTTCGCCGCCAGCACGATATCCAGCGCGTTCCAGTCGCCACGGAAGTCAGGGATTAAAACCTCGACCTTGCAGCGGGGCACGCGCTTGCGAATCTCCTCAATCGTGCGGGCGAAAATGTGCGCCCCACCGTCAGATTGGTCGTCGCGATTCACACTCGTGACCACAGCATAGCGCAAGCCCATCTTCACCACCGCATCGGCCACACGATAGGGCTCATCCTCGTCCGGAGGTCCGACTGGTTTACCTGAGGGCACGGCGCAGAATCCGCAAGCCCGCGTGCAGATATCTCCCAGAATCATGAAGGTAGCCGCCCCATGTTCCCAGCATTCGCCCATGTTCGGGCAGCGGGCGCTTTCGCACACGGTATGCAGGTCGAGCGTTCGCATCAGGCGCTTCAGATCCTGGTAGCGCTCGCCGCCAAAGAACTTAACCCGCAGCCAATCCGGCCGCGGATGCGCGTCCGGCGGAGGCACCAGAGGCGCCTGCGAATTCGAGAGGATATGAAAGGGCGAGGCCATGGAAAATGGGTCTAGTTCTATTTTACCAATACCCCTGCATCCTTCAACCATGATGCCCTCGCAATTGTGGCTGAACTGGACAAGTTGGTCTATCAAGGAGGAAATGTCGACAGAAAGCCCCAAAAGAGCGGGAACTTCCCCAGTACTTTGAGTGTCCAATAAACCAGTCCCCGCGGAGGTGCCTGATGCTTCGATCCACGGTCCTGGCCCTTGGAGTTCTTCTGTTTTCCTCGACCGCCTTTGGTCAAACAGCTTCAACAGATTCGCAGACTCTGCAGGCTTTGCTGACCGAGGTTCATCAGCTCCGCCAGGACTTACAAACGGCGGCCACTGCGGCGCGAAGAGCGCAAATTCTCATTTACCGGCTTTACGCGCAAGAGTCCGTCGTTGCCCACGCCTCGCAGCGCGTCGACGAGGCAAAGTCCGTGCTGGATGAGCTCGAGAATCGCAAGAAGTGGAGTGCTCTGCGGATCAAAGAATACGAAGATACGAGGGACCGCGCAGAGAACGCGACGCAACGAAAACAGTTTGACGACTTGATCTCCCGTTTCAAATCAGAGATGGAAGACTTGGTCCCAGTGGAGCAGGAAGCGCAAACCAAAGAAATGGAACTGGCTGAACAATTGCGGGTCGAGCAGGTGAAACTCGACCAGCTACAGGCTGAACTCGATCAGCTCGATAGGGTCGTTATGAGCGCCGCCTCTCGACTTGGCAGCATCCCTCACTGAGGCTTCGCTATATCGGCAGAGTCGCCGGTTTGGTGGTCGGCTATCTGGAAGCGCAGGAACTCGTGAACGGCGCGAAGCGCTTCGGCATCCTTCGTCGTAATGCGGATGCGCGCTCCTTTTTCCGTCGATTCCAGCTTGTATTCGATCGCATCGCGCAGGCGCTTCATCGTTTCTGTTCCCGGCGGATTCTGTGTATGGATTAGCATTGGCGCTGAAAAATTCCCCGCCGCGAACATCGTCACAATGTGCCCGAAGTGCGAACGGATCTGGTCCCGGCTGGCCGTGTCCTTCGCGTCGTTGGCTTCCGCCTCAATGGCCCCGCCATCTGGATACAGCCGGAAATGGTGCGTGGTTTTCTCGTGTGAGAATCCCATCACTTCGTCTCCGCGTTTCACCACGCCCTGGTGATGCGGATCGCTCTGCGAATCTTTTGTCTGTTCGTGCATCGGGCAGAAAGCCATGCCCGTCGCTTCTTCTCTCGGTTTCTCTTGGGCCAGGCAAGCAGACAAAGCAAATCCAAACAAAGTTGCCAATCGAATGGTGTTTTTCATCGCGACAATCCTTTCTTCAATGCAGCTGCACTGCGATTGCTCGGTATCGGCCCTTCCCTCAGCGATTCGAGAAGCCTCGCCCTTTCTCCTTTGCGGGTCTTGGCCAGCAACTGGTTCCACTTGTGCAGAACCTGACGAAGCTGCTGCCGTAATCCTCGAAGTTCTCGAATGGCCTGCTCCACGCGGCGCAGCTTCTCCTCGGCCAACGCGCGGACGCTGCGGCACGGCACTCCGCCGCGGTCGCGGATGGTGAAAATGCCCGACAGTTCCGCGAGGGAAAAGCCAAGCCCGAGCGAGCGGCGTACCGCGCGTACACGATCCACACTTTGCGGGGAGTAAAGCCGGTACCCATTCGAAGCGCGCACCGGAGGAGGCAAGACGCCAATTCGCTCATAGTGCCTGAGCAGATCCGTGCTGACACCCACTAGTCTGGCGAGTTGTCCGGCACGAAGAAGCTTTTGTTCCATGAGTGGTGCCTCGAACGGGGAGAGTATCAACCCCGGAATGCGTTCCAGGGTCAAGCGCCTTTTTAGACGGACAGGGGAAAAGAAGGGCTCGCTCTCACTTGATCTTGGCGATGCGGCCCTGGGTCGGGAATTTCTGAAATTGCAGCATGTCGTGGCCCGGCACAACGCGGTCGGCGGAGCCTGCCAATTCGATCATCCGCGCCTGGCTTTTGATGTTCCCTGGCTGGTCGGCTTCGGAAAACGTGGCGCTGGCTTTGTGCTCCGCGAGGTTGCGATAGAGATAACAATTGTCCGAAGCCAGCACAAACGGCGGATTCCCCTCCACGCGCAAGTATTGCGAGGCGTAAGTATGCCGCGCTCCCGTATACGCCCGGATGCCGGGAAAAATCTCGACATTATCGCCGTCGACAAGGCGCACGCGTCCTTCGGTATTCAGCTTCACAAGTTGCTGCACGTCTTCGGGATCGATGCCGCCATGATTCCCTCCGGGTTGCCACGCCTCCCCTGCGTAATATCGAAATTCTTCCTTCTGAATCCACACCACTGCTTTGGGAAAAAGATCAATGCCGCCAATGTGATCCCAGTGGGAGTGGCTGATGACAATGTCGGTGATTTCTTCGGGCTGGACGCCCGCGAGCTTTACGGCTTCGTCGGGACGAATGTATTCCGTGGATGGAAAGTACTTGAGGAAAGTCTCGCGATGATAGCCGCTGTCAAAAAGAATGTTGTGATCCCCGCCTCGAATCAGCCAAATCACCATCGCGATGTTGATTTTTTCGCCTTTGGGCGCGCCCATCACGAGGCCCGCCACTTCATCTTCGGCGGAAGCGTAGCGGATCGCTTGGATGGAATACTCCGGCCCCGTCGCCGCGGGCAGTACCGAAGCCAGAATCGTCAGGCATAAAACAAGGAAATTCTTCATCGCGCAGCTCCTAAAAAAGAGCAGCTATTTTAGTCTGCGACGCGAAAGAAGTTTAGTTGAAAAAAGAAGTCCGAAGTGTTGGAGCAGAAAGTTTAGAGTGGCCGCCGCGAGGAGCGCACAAAATCGCGCAGCACGGTAACGTTCGGCCCGTACGTGCCGATTCGCCCCGCATCCACGGGAAGACCAAGCCGCTCGGCGAGGTCCAGGTTCACGCCCGCGTCATCGAGCTCGGAAAGACTGAATCCCTGCGCTGGCAGTACGCGATTCAGCCCCGTTGGATACACAGGCCGCGGTGGACGACGACTCCGCCACGGACGGCGCGCCGCCTCGTAGAATTGCCTCCAGTCGCGTTTGCTCCAGGTCGTCATGCTTTTTCGCATTACCTGTACTCAAGCCATTGGATGCAGCGTCCGGCTGGAAGGTTCACCGGGGTTCTCCTCGGCCTCTTCCTGGGCCTCTGCTCCGACGTCCGAGCTATTGATATACATCAGTAACTTCTCGGTGAAGCATTTTCCTCACCTGTTGTATCAAACACGTTACGGGCAGATTTGTTTCGTGTGTTTCCCGCGGGGCTCGCGAACCTCAGGACGCAGCTCCCTGCGCCACCAAATATAGCCGCGACATCTGTGCCTTCAGTATCACCTGTTGCAGCCGGGCCGCGGCCGGAAATGGCTGGATTTAATGGTCGGAAATTTGGCGTGGTTGGAATCGCGAAGCGCTCTGAGCCAGCGTGCGATTTGGCTTCATTCGAAAGACAAATATAAAAATCCGCTGAGAAATCTGCGATTAGCCGCGGCGTTCCGCGAACCGGCGCGGCATTCTCTCTCATTCGAACGGAAGGATCGGGCTGGATCGTTCCAAATGTCTTTTCCGCCGCGTGCTTGAAGCATGCGAACGGCAGCGCCGGGCTGGATCATTCCAAACATCTTGCCCGGCGTGAAGTCTTCTGTTCGCGCAGACCTGCTGCTCAAGATTCTCTGAAGGGAGTGCGGGGTGAAGGCCCGGTTCTTTCAGCTCCGAAGCGCCGAACCTGTTAGAAGCGCTCAGAGTGATGCGCGACCACAGTGCTCTGTTCGCGCAGACCTGCTGCTCAGGATTCTCTGAAGGGGGCGCGGGCGTGCTGCGTGAAGGCCCGGTTCTTTCAGCCTCGGAGTGTCTGCTTACCAACGATTGCCGCGGTCACCGCGGTCGCCCCGATCTCCGCCACGCCCGCCTCCATGCCCACCACGTCCTCCTCCTCCGCCGCCGCGGCCGCCGCCAAAGCCTCGACCGCCGCCGCTGCGCTCCGCCTGAGGACGCGCTTCGTTGACCACCAGGTTTCGCCCGCCGAAGTTCTGTCCGTTCAAGGAATTGATTGCACGGTCCGCATCTTCGTCGCTGTTGATTTCGACAAAGGCGAACCCGCGCGATTGGCCTGTAAAACGGTCACGAATGAGATTGATAGCCGAAGGGGAAACTCCTGCCTGCGAAAACCACTCCTGAAGCTGATCTTCCGTTGCCGAAAACGGAAGATTGCCGATATAAAGCTTCTTCACCTCGTACTCCTTCTGCCCGGAACCTGACTTGCGAGTCGCGGAGCGCGCCGAAGACACAGCTTCGTTCACCGGGGAGGCGAATCTGCGCTGCCGCCGAGGGAGCGAGGACCGATACTTCAGCGGTCACGTGCATCGTCTCGGAAATTAACCCCGTTTGCAACTAAATAAAATGTGCGGATGGTCTCTAGGTACCCGGGCCCTCCGTCTCCTCCACCTGGCCTAAAATTCGTGCTAGCATGCGCTGGATTTGTGCCCCACTTGAGAGGTGTCATGCGCGGCACGATGATGGATTTTCCTTTGACGCTTCCCACCATCCTGGAGCGCTCCGGGAAAGTCTTCCCGCGAGTCGAGATTGTTTCCCGAAAGCCGGATAAGTCCATTATTTGCACCAGTTACGGCGAGTTCTATCGCCGCGCACGGCGCCTCGCGGCCGCTCTCATCAAACTCGGCTTGAAGCCTGGCGACCGTGTGGCTTCCATGATGTGGAATCATTCCGGCCATTTGGAAGCCTTCTTCGGAGTCCCCTGCGCCGGGGGCATCCTGCATACGCTGAACCTGCGCCTCCACCCGCACGAAATTGCCGGCATCGCCAAGCACGCGGGCGATCGGTTTCTTCTGGTTGACGATGTTCTCTATCCCATCTATGAAAAGTTCCGCGAAGACGCCTCATTCGAACGCGTGATCGTCGTGCCCTACGGCTTCAACACCGTGCCCGAAGGCTTTCTGAATTATGAAGAGCTGCTGGCCACTCCCGGCGCTGACTTCCATTACCCCGCCATTGACGAAAACGACGGCGCGACCATGTGCTTCACCTCCGGCACCACCGGCTTTTCCAAGGGCGTCATTTACTCGCACCGGGCCATTGTGCTGCATTCCTTCTGCTGTGGTTTGGTCGAAGTGTTCGGAATGAGCGAGGCGGATACCGTTATGCCCGTCGCTCCCATGTTCCACGCGAACGCCTGGGGCATTCCGTTCTCCGCCACCATGCTTGGCGCGCGTCTGGTGCTCCCCGGTCCGCATGTGGACCCGGAAAGCATTTTGGAATTGATGGTCAACGAACGCGTCACCGTCGCTTGCGGCGTCCCCACGGTCTGGATCGCGGTTCTGGACGCGCTCGAGAAGAATCCCACAAAATGGAAGTTCGGCTCCCCGATCAAGATCGTCTGTGGCGGCACAGCGCCTCCCGTCGAGCTAATCCGCCGGCTTGACCGCTTTGGCCTGCACATCAAGCATCTCTGGGGCATGACGGAAACGACGCCGATCGGCACTTCCGGGGGGTTGCGCGCGTACATGCACGATTGGCCCGAAGACAAAAAGTACGAAACCCGCGCGAAACAGGGATGGCCCGCTCCCTTTGTGGAGATTCGGTTGATGCGGCCGGAAGGCCCCGAAGGCAAGTCCACAGAAGTCCCTTGGGATGGTGTGTCTTCAGGCGAAATCGAGATTCGCGGGCCGTGGATCGCTGCGAGCTACCACGAGTCTCCCGATCAGGCCCATCGTTGGACGGAGGATGGCTGGTTTCGCACCGGGGACGTCGCCACCATGGATGAAGACGGATACGTGAAAATTGTGGACCGCGCCAAAGACCTCGTGAAGTCCGGCGGCGAGTGGATTAGCTCGGTGGATTTGGAGAACACCTTGATGGGTCATCCGGCAGTGAAAGAGGCTTGCGTCGTCGGCATCCCGCATCCGAAATGGCAGGAACGCCCGCTGGCAGCCGTGGTGTTGAAAGACGGCGCGCGCGC
>DATDNK010000170.1:0-13783 GCA_036518275.1 Candidatus Acidiferrum sp. | reverse complement strand
TCGATAGTCAGTTCCTCGAGCCCTTCGCCCAGCCAGTCGAGTTTCGCGGGCGCACCTGCACTCTCGAAGGGCAAAACCACATAGATCTTTTGCGGAGTTCCCGAAGCTGCGGGCGAGTTCGCCGATGTCGCAGGCTTTGTTGCGGGCGCCGTCTGCGCCGCCCAAACCGATGCTGCCATCAGCGAAACGCAGACTGTCTTAGCGAGAAACTCACCAATGCGCGGTCTGCCAAAGGAGTGCAACATCTCGCTTGCATTGTAGCAGAGCGGCTACGCGTTTGGCTGCGATGCGGCCGAGTTCAAGACTTTCAGCGGTCTTTTGCGCAAGGGGCCCTGTTCTGCGGTAATATGCATACTCTGACTTCCAGTTGTTTGCAGCGGCGGCCCTAATGGCCAATGAATCGTCGCTAGAGCCCTTAAATTCTGTCAAGTACCTGTACCTGCGAGAACTCTCAGAACCACGAGACAATTCCCTGCGCTTGGTCGTTCAAGAGGCAGTCGTTAATCCTGGCGGTTCCATTCAACCTTCGCTTCCAGAACTTCCCGAATTGCAAGAGATCATGAAAGATTCTTCGCCGATTGAATCCACTGCTTCTTGCCGAATGTTTGAGCTAACCTGGGACCGTTACGTCGCGTACTTGGTTACCGCAGAGTGTGTGGGATCGTGCGGTCAATATGAGGATGAGGTATTCACGGGCAAAGTGTTCCGAGTCTATACCAAATCACATTTCCTTGAGCATGTTGCCCGGGATACAGGTGGCCACACCGAAGCAATTCTGCTTATAAGTTGACGTGCCTGAATCACCTGATTGATATAGCCGCTTACTCCTCTCCAAAGGTCAAACAGACTTGGCCGCTGTCATCCACACCTGCGCGAATTCAGTAAATTACACTATTCATAGCGAAGGGCTATCAGTGGGTCCACGCGGGTGGCGCGGCGGGCGGGGACGTAGCAGGCCAGAAGCGCGACGGACACGAGAATTACGGTTACGCCCGCATAGGTCAGAGGATCGTAGGCGCTGACGCCAAAGAGCAGGCTGGAGAGCTGGCGCGTCAAAACCAGCGAGAACAAGATTCCCAGCGCCAGGCCCGCACCCGTTAACTTCAGCCCCTGTCCCACAACCAATCGAAGCACGTGCCCCCGCTCTGCGCCCATGGCCATTCGGATACCGATTTCGCGGGTTTGCTGCGTCACCGAGTAAGCCAATACTCCATAGACACCAACCGCGGCCAGAACCATCGCCAAGCCGCCAAAAACGGTAAGCAGAGCCGCCCCCATCTCCGGGGCCCAAAGCCCCTGGTCAATGATTTCGCCGATGGTTTGCACGTTGGTGATGGCCAGATTCGGCTCGAGAGACTGAATCTGCGCGCGTACACCGGCAATCACAGGTTCGGGTTTGCCGGTCGTTTGCACTTGAAGCGTGGCTGCAGGCGCATAATCCTGTGCCACAGGCAGATAGACGAGCGGTGGGGGAACTTCACCAATTGCATTCACAACGCTGTTCCGAGTAATGCCCACCACTTCACGCAACATCGTGTCACCAAAAAAATGGAAGCGCTTGCCGATGGCTTCCTGATTGGGCCAGAACTTCTTGGCCATCGCTTCATTGATGATGGCCACCGGCGTGGTTTCCTTTAGGTCGGCATCAGTGAAGACGCGGCCGCGAATGAGCGGAATGCGCAAAGCATCGAAATAGCCCGTGGTGATGTCGTCCAACTGCGTCAGCGTGCCGCGGTATCCCGTGGATTCGTCTTCGCCTTCGGGGAAAACGGTTCGCGCAAATCCGCCGCCCAGAGGAAAGTTGGAGGCCACGGCCGCGGCCTTCACGCCGGGAGCGGCATTGGCGCGTTCGACGGCCGCACGCAGGAATTGCTGACCACGCCCTTCGTCGTAATGCAAAGCGCCCAAGTCAAAGGCCAGCATGAAAAGACTCCTCGACTCGAAGCCGGGATCCATTTGTTGCGCATCGCGCATGCTGCGGATGAAGAGCCCCGCGCCGACAAGGGCAACGAGAGAAAGCGCAATTTCGGAAACCACCAGCAAGCTGCGCAGCTTGTTGCGTCCCCAGCCGATGGAACCGCCGCGGCCACCGAGTTTGAGCGTGTCTGCCAGGTCAGGAACCGAAGCCTTGAAGGCGGGCGCCACGCCGAACAGCAATCCAGTCAGCAGAGAAATTCCCAGCGTAAAGATGAGGACGTTCGAGTCCAAGGACAAATCAATGCTGTCCGCCTGAATGAAAGGCGGCCGGAAGGACCACAAAACGGTGCGCCCGGCATAAGCAATGGCAAGGCCCGCCGCCCCGCCGATGAGCGAAAGCAAAACGCACTCGGTCAGCATTTGCCGAATCAAGCGCCCCCGGCCGGCGCCAAGTGCAGCGCGTAAGCCCATTTCTCTTTCCCGGCGAGCCGCACGAGCCAAAAGCAGATTCGCCAGATTCGCGCAGGCAATCAGCAACACCAGCCCGACGACGGTCATCAGCATTGTGCCCGCAAGCGCAATCTGATCGTGCTGATTTACGCCCACAGCCGCTTCGGCCAGGGGCGTGAGCGCGATGCTGCGTCCTCCATTGTCTTTCGGAAAGTCCTTTTCGAGCTGTGAGGCAATAGTCTTCAGCGACGCTTCGGCCTGGTTAATGCTGATTCCTGGCTTTAGCCGCCCAAATGCAAGAGAATTCAAGAACCGCCGGTCATTGAAGAACTCTTTACCGAAGCCGGTGAGAACCTGCGGGTACATGCTGGTAGGGATCCAGATCTGCTCGGCGGTTCCGAAAGTAAATGTTCCCTTGAACCCTTTCGGCGCGACGCCGATGACCGTGTAGGGCATGGCATTCAGCGTCAAAGTCTTGCCAATTTCATTTGGATCGGCCCCCAGCTTGTTGGTCCAAAAGCTGTAGCTGATGACCGCGACGTTGTTGCTACTAAGTTTGGTGTCCTCGTCGGGAAGAAAAAAGCGGCCGGCGGCGGGCTGCAAACCGAGCACGTCAAAATAATTCGCGCTGACCAGCTGCCCATTCACCTGCCGCGCCTCTGCTCCTCCGCTCCACGTCAGTGGAAGCGGCTGGATGCAAGCCACACCGGACAGCACTTCATTCTGTTTCTGATAATCCTGAAAATTGCGAAACGACAAGCCTAGCTTCGTGGCGTTGGCGAATCCTACGTGCGTCTTGGTGTCGATGGTGTCCACTTCCACGACTTGGGAAATGTCCTTCACTGGGAGCGGGTGCAACAGAATGGCGTTGACTACGGTGAAGATGGTGGTATTCGCGCCGATTCCCAGTGCAAGCGACAAAATCGCCACGGCGCTGAACCCGGGGCTCTTCCGCAGCACACGTGCCCCATGCCGAACGTCTTGCCAGAAGTTTTCCATGTTCCACCCCACTGCAGGATCAACCATTCCGAAGGCAGTTCTTTACCCTTTACTCAGACCGAATGGCAACCAGAATTGCATAGACGAAAAAGCCATGGAACCACCGAAGCGTATTGGAACTTCAGGCGATTAGACGTTCGGCGGGACGGTTCGATTGTGTGCCGTGGCACGTTTTTCTCACGAGTTCCAGGCGACTTTGGTGAGCTGCTTCTTGCGGGCTTCCCATTCGGTGCCCACCAGGACACGGGGCGCGACGTCAATCAAGCGTGGAATGAGCTTGAAGACGCTGGAGGCGTTCCAAGGATGGCCGTCGCGAGTGCGATACTCGCGGGCGTTGAGAGCCTCGGCCATGCTTCGGAAGGAGATGTCTTGAACAATCATTTCCGCGAGGAATTTGAGGGTTTGCATTTCCAGGGGATCGTCTTCGAGGTGGCGGCAGTCGCCAGAGATGCGCAGGCCGAAAGGAATCTCTTCGGAGCCAGCCTCAGGGACGGGAATCTCGGGCTCGCCGGAGAACTCGATTTCGCGCTCCCATTCGAGCGCTACGAGGTGCCAGCCCGCGTCATGCATCTTGGACAAGTAAACGGAGGTAGGAGGGATAGTGACTCTCTCCCGAATGCGGTCGATCTTTTTCATCGGACGCCTCCCGACTCTTACACCCGCAGGCTACACTCGCCCACCGAGGGAATGAGCAACTTGAAGACCGCTTCGAGGCTTTATGCAACCTGCAGAAACAAAATGCCTTAGCACGTACTCCCCCTGTGGGCGCGATAGAACTCTGTCCGTCTGCGGGAAGGCTCTGTCGCGATCTCGGACAGTCCACCTTGAGGAGTGGAGGTCGTCAGGGTTGCGTGGTATCGGGCTTGGGTGCCAGGATTTCCTGGATCGCCGGATCCTTCAGGACCGCCGCGAAGGAGGGATCCATTTTAATCGCTGCCAGTTCCTTGTAGCCTTCGTCTTTGGCCTTGCGCAAATAGATCAGGCAGCGCTCCAAGTTTCCCGCTTCGGCATAGGACTTCGCCAGCAGGAAATAAAACCTTCCCCGGTCTCCGACCGTGCGATCCTGCAAAAGGGAGCCCGTCCGGGAACTGTTGTGCTCGAAGAGTTGTGGATCCATGGCCAGCGCTTGCCGGAACGCGTTAATGGCCTCCTCGTATTTCTTATTCTCAAAATACGCATAGGCTAGGTTGCTGTACAGGATGGGCATGTCACTCCGAATGGTAATGGCCTTCTGGTAAGCCTTAATGGCCTTGCCATATTTCTTCCGCTGGTAGTAAATGGTGCCGATATTGTTCTGGGCGTCGGCGTAAGTGGGATCCGTCTTGACCGCGCGTTCATAATATTTCAGCGCCTGTCCCAGCGCCGCTTGCTGATGCAGTGCGATTCCCAGCTTATTCATGTAAACCGCATTCTGCGGATTCTGATCTACTAGTTTCTTGTAGAGTTGCGCCGCTTCCCTGTACTCCTTCCGCGCCATATACAGGTCCGCCATTTGCTCGTCGGTGAGCTCCGGGCGCACCACGATCGGTGGCGCCTGCCCGGGGGAAGGCGGTTGCGCCTGCGGCAAATGCGGCGCAACAGCCCCGGTACCGGGGCCATCTACAAGCGATTGCGCTTTTAAGGTAATGGTGAGACTGAGGAGGAGAATTGCGGCTGGAAACGCCATAAAAGTGCGGGTCATGGCGAATCTCCCTTCTCCGGCTTGGGCTTTGCCTTGTCGGGTTCTTTCTTCTTACCCCCAAAGATACCAAATATTTTCTGCAAAGGGTTCTTTTTCTTGTCCCCATTCTCGGCAGAGGCGTCCGCGGGTTGTCCCGGCTGCCCGGTCGCATCCGGAGGCCGGTTGGGGTCCGACTTCATCACCACCTGACCGTTGGTATCCGTTTGCGGCGACTTGGGTTGCCCGCCAAAAATTTGCGATAGCACGGAGCCTGTTGAAGTTGACAAGCCGTGGCCGCCATGCAATTCGCAGAAATCGGTCGGAGCCGAGCCGGCAACGTATACTTCTTCGCGAGTGGTCGGACAGTTGGGCGTCGCCAGTTGCAGCGACTCCGGATCAATCACCACGGACTGCACACCATCGGGCATTGTAAAGTCCTTTACGTCCCGGTAAGGCGACATCGAAGTGGCTTTCATCATGAAGTCGGCCCAAATCGGCGCGTCCGCCGCACCGCCGGTAAAACCCAAGTCCCGATTGTCGTCAAACCCAACCCAGACGACACAGAGCAAATTGGAAGTGAAGCCCGCAAACCAGCCGTCTCGCGAAGTTCCAGTTTTCCCGGCCGCGGGCAAAGTGAATCCGCGAGCGCGCACCGCCGCGCCAGTGCCGCGATTCAGCACATCCTTCAGGACGCTGTCCACCAAAAACGCCACGCGCGGGTCCAATACGGGGTGGGTTTGCGGCGTGAATTGCTCCAGGACTTCACCGTCCGAATTGACCACGCTGCGGATGAATTGCGGCTCGGAACGCATCCCCACCGTCGCAAACGCGGTGTAGCCCGCGGCCACGTCTACGGGCGTCATCTCATAGGCGCCTAGAGCGACTGCGGGAGTCGGCTGAATGTTCGTCCCCAACCCCATTTTTCGCGTGATTTGCACAACGCGCCCGTAGCCGATGAGCTCCGCCACTTTGACCGTAGCGACGTTCAGCGAGTTCGTCAGCGCGTCCCGAACGGTCACCCGCCCCATGAATTTTTCGCCGTAATTGTTGGGCGTATATTCTTTCCCGTCGAATTCAAACGTGGTCGGCTCGTCGTCTATGGTTGTAGCCGGAGTGATGATGGGCTGCACGTTGTCCACGGCGTTGTCGAACGCCGCCGCATAGACAAATGGCTTGAAGACCGAACCCGGTTGGCGGTGAGCCAGCGCGTGATTGAGCTGGCTCTGCCCGTAATCTCTCCCGCCGACAAGAGCTTTGATTTCTCCGTTCCTCGGATCGAGCGCCACCAGCGCCACTTGAGCTTCGGGGACGGGTTCGCTGCTTCCCTTCTTCGCCAATTCGCGCTTCCATTTGTCGTATTTCTTCGCCAGAAGCGTATCCACGTTCTTCATGCCGGCTTCGACGGCTGCAACGGCGTCGCGTTCCAGCGCCGGATCCAAGGTCGTGTACACGCGGAAGTTTTGGCTCAACAGTTCATTTTCAGAGTACTTGTCGAGCAGGTGGTCCTTCACCATGTCGACGAAATACGGCGCCTCTCTTCCCGAACCCGAGGCGTGCACAATCTTCAGCTGCTCCTTTTTCGCCTCTGCCAAATCCTCTGCCGTGATGTACTTGTTTTCCAGCATCTGCGTCAGCACGCGGTCGCGCGCCTGCGCCCCACGCTCCGGATGGCGGTCGGCCGACGAATAGTAATTGGGCGCGCGGATGATTCCAGCAAGGTACGCATATTCCGGAAGACTCAACTCGCGCATGTCTTTCCCGAAGTACGCTACGCTGGCTTCGGAGAATCCGCGAATCCCGAAGCTGCCGCGGTTGCCCAGATACACTTCGTTGGCGTACATCTCGAAGATTTGCTGTTTGTTGAAGCGCTGCTCGAGCTCCAGCGAAATCAGCGCCTCCGCGAGTTTTCTCCGCCAGTTGCGTTCGGTGGAAAGGAAGAACGTGCGCGCCACCTGCATGGTGATGGTGCTGGCACCCTGGTAGTTTTTGCTGGTGTGGCGAATATCCGCCCACGCTGCGCCGGCGATTCGAATGAAATCAAATCCGCCGTGCTCGAAAAAGCGTTTGTCCTCAGCAGAAAGGATCGCGTCCACCAGCATTACTGGCAGGTCTTCGTAGCGCACCTGACGCCGCTTTTCGCGCGCGCTATCAAAAAGATTGGTGATCAGTTCCGGCTCGATCTCGGCGGTATCCATCTCTAGCCCGCCCTCTAAGGGCCGAATACTGCGAATGCTCTTCCCGCGGAATTGCACCGCCAGGGCGTTCTTGCCCCCGAAATAGGACAGCTTCGAGGGCCGGATGTCCACGGTGTTGCCCTGCACTGTGTATTGGCCGAGCGCATTTGGATCGGGATCCGGACGGTAACCTACTCGCGTCAGATAATCGGTCAGGTCTTCCGGCCCCCATGCCTCCGCCGCCGAAATGTGTTCGGGCGCGGAGAAAATCTGAGTAGTGTTCTGGAAGATGCCACCACGCAGGCGGTCATCAATCATGCGCGAATACTTCATGTAGTAGTAGGTGAAGATTCCGCCCGCGATGACAAAGATTCCGAAGACAATTCCAAGGATCGTCAGGCCGATAGTGGAAGTAAAAAAACCTCTTTGGACCCGGATTTGCAAAACGTGTCTCCCTGGGGCTGAGCTTCTATTGTCTCGCAACACTATCCGCTAGGAAAGACGGAGTTACACGCCGCAGGGTTGCCAGCCGCGTATCCCCATAATACCGTGCTGGGCTTTCAAACTTTACAGCAACGACTTCGTTTCACTATTCGGAGAAAAGTGCAAGTCCGTGTGGTAAACCAACACATCTACCGGAACGGTGTAATCCAATGAAATCTTCACCACGTTGTTGTTGGCCACAATCTTGATGTCTTCCCGCTTTGCCGGAATATCAAGGTCGGTAATTACTTTGAAAATGTTGTCGCGAATCTGATCCTCGGTGTAGTGATTCACCATCGCATAGCGCGACTGTTCCTGCATCTTGTCAGCGAGCTGATAATCGTTCACAAACGGTGGCACCATCTTCCACGCGGTGTAAATCGCCAGCACCACAATGGTAACAATCAGGATGCCTTTCAGCTTGCCCTCGCCGCGTTCGAACCGCCGCTGTTGCGGTTTGCGCCATGCGCGGTTGCCTTCCGTATACACTCGAATCCTCTCTTTGGCCTTTTCGCCGAGACCTGTGCGGCGCAGAGCGCCAGTCGCGTATCTCTCCGTAAATTTAACCTAGCACCGCAAAGCAAGCATGTCGAGAAAATGCCCAAAGCATGTTTCGCGAAAGGAACGGGTAGTAGGACAGGCTTTAGCCTGCTTCGCGCAAGGAGCCTGTAAACCAGGGAAAAAGGGCAGATTTGTGAAGTACCGCACCGCGAAAAACAAAAAATGACAGACTCCGGGCCTGTCCCAGAGAGAAACGATAGGAATTGAGAAAGTGGACAGACTAAAGTCTGCCCTACTAATAGGCGCGGGCGAAAATCGCGCGAGTGCTGGAGGCCTGCTTGCAGTACACACACTTTCCGCTTCCGCCATCTTGCTCCAAAGGAATGCAACGCATCGTGGCCCGCGTTTCCTCCTTGATTTTCGCTTCGCACTCCGCGCTTCCGCACCAGAACGAATACGCGAAGCCGCTCTCGACGGCTTGCTTCAGCTCGTCGTAGTTTTTCGCATCGCGCGTATTGCTTTTGCGGAACGCCAGCGCCTTGTCGTGAAGAGACTGCTGAATCTCCGCAAGCAGTTTCTGAATCGTCGTCGGCAAATCAGCCAGCGACGCGCTGATTTTCCCTTCTTTGCCGGGACGGTCGCGACGCGCCAGAATTGCAGATTGCTTTGCGACGTCCTTGGGACCAAGTTCCACGCGCAACGGCACGCCGCGCATCTCCCAGTCGTTGAACTTCCAGCCGGGGCTCTGCCCTTCCCGCTCGTCGAGCGTCACACGAATATCCGCCTTCACGAGTTCCGCTTTCAGTTTGCGCACGGTGTCGAAAACCGTTTTCTTTTCTTCGTCGTTCTTAAAAATAGGAACAATCACCACTTGATATGGTGCGAGCTTTGGCGGCATCACCAATCCCTGATCGTCGCCGTGCACCATGATGATGGCTCCGACTACGCGCGTCGAGAGCCCCCACGACGTCGTCCAGCAGTGCTGCAACTGGCCGCTCTGGTCGAGATACTTCACATCGAAAGCCTGCGAAAAATTCTGCCCGAGGAAGTGAGATGTGCAGAATTGTAACGCTTTGCAGTCCCCCATCATGGCTTCCAGTGAATAGGTCGTGTCCGCGCCGGCAAATTTCTCCGCGTCGGATTTTTTCCCGGGAATGACGGGAATCGCGGCATCGGCGATCGCAAAATCCGCATAGGCGTTGAGCATTTGAAGCGTTTCAGCTTCCGCTTCCTCGCGCGCCGCGTGCGCGGTGTGGCCTTCCTGCCAGTAGAACTCCAGCGTGCGCAGAAAAAGCTTCGTCCGCAATTCCCAGCGCACCACACTGTTCCATTGATTCATCAGCACAGGCAAATCGCGGTAAGACTGAATCCACTTCGACCACATGTGGCCAATGATGGTCTCCGAAGTGGGGCGAATCACGAGAGGCTCGGCAAGCTCTTCCCCGCCCCCAATGGTCACCACGGCCAGCTCGGGGGAAAATCCCTCGACGTGATGTTTTTCCTTGTCAATAAAGCTGCGCGGAATCAACAGCGGAAACGCCACGTTTTGATGCCCGGTGGCCTTGAACCGGCGGTCCAGCGCCTGTTGAATGTTTTCCCACAGCGCCCACCCGTACGGCCGTACGATCATGCAGCCGCGCACCGGCGCATAATCGGCCAGCTGCGCCTTCAGCACGAGCTGGTTGTACCACTCAGAGAAATCCTCTGCGCGGGTGGGTAGTTTTTCCTCGGCCATGAGACGCTTCGTCCGGTCCTATCAGTCGCAATTTGTCGTGCAACGTAAACTTTAGAGCGTATCGGACGTATACAGGAGTGTCAACGAAAACGCTGTCGCATAAATTTTTGAGATTCCCTTCTCACGCCGGCAACCCCACGCTTCGGCTTTCGCATCGCAATCCCTGCCCAGCAACAGAATTCCGAGGTGCGAGATGCGCCCAGGTTCGTGGTCTGCTTTCTTTCTCCACGCTCGTTCTGCTCGTCTATCTTTGAGGCTTTTCGTTCTGGCTTTGCTTGTTGTCGGCATGGCGATCATCACAAAGGCCCAAGATCAAGATAAGGTCGAGCTTTTCGCCGGGTACTCTTATCTGCGCGCCTCAATCGAAGTCGCGCAGACTGGGCCGCTTGGTCCCGGTACGCCTTGCCCGCCAAACTGCGGCACTCCGCCCCAGGTCGCGCAGCACGCAAACCTTAACGGCTGGGAGTTTTCCGCCCAGTACAAGTTCTTGCCCTTTCTTGGAGCCGTCGCCGATTTCAACGGAGTGTATGGCTCGCTTCACGGCGCCAGCACTCGCCAGCATACTTTGCTTGTCGGTCCTCAAGTCTCCCTGCCAGCCAAAGTTTCGCCGTTCGCGCACCTCTTGGTTGGTTTCGCTAAAGAATCGCAGAATCAATTTTTGCGCGACGGATTTAATAGCCTCGGCAAGGATAGCTCCTGGGCAAGCGCTGTCGGAGCGGGAATCGACATAGATCTGACCCACTTTGTGAAACTCCGGCTCATTCAAGTCGATTATCTAGCGAGCCATTTGCACGGCGCCACGCAAAACCAACCACGCGCGTCGGCTGGCGTCGTGTTCCACTTCTAACTATGATTTCCGAATCGCGTCGGCTGGCGTGACTTTTGCCTGGCACTGCCGGCTTGCCGGACGCGTCAGATACGAAATCATCAGGATCACCAGGCACACCAGCGGCATGAATGCCACCGGCCCGTCTTTTGCTAAATAGTGCGCGACAAATGCTGAGATCCACGCGAATGTAAACCCGCCATACGCCCACTCTTTGAGTTTGGCCGCGCCCGGTATGAGAAGGGCTATCCCGCCAAGGGGTTTGGCAATCCCCAGAATAATGCGCAGTTGCTGCGGATATCCTACATGCGCGAATCCCTGAACCGCTTGTGGACCACCCGACAGATAGGCGAATCCGGCCAAGAACGACATTAGGGCAAGCAGACCGGTGGTCACCCAGTAGGTCACTATGCGTGCCATGTTGGTTTATCCTCCTTCCCGAAGGGATTCTTGCAGGGAAGGAATCCTAGCACGGCTCGACTGGCCATGCAGCGCAGCCGAGGACGCTGTCGACACTCTCCTGGGCGAGCCACAAAACAATATGGGCGCACCGCTCATGACAAGAACAGTGCGCCCGAACTGCAAGAAACAACTACTTCTGCGGCTGTCTTAGCTCCGTCTTACCGGCCAAAACGCCACACGAGGCCACTCTGCAGCCTAAAGCTGTTCTGCGAAGCGCCGCCGAAGTGCGTGTACAGATACTCGACTTGAATCGCTCGCAGGGAAACGTGACGGGTGAGTGTTACGTCCGCTCCGCCGCCCGCCGTCCACGCAAACGCGTTGCTTGACAGTGACCCCGCGCCCGTCACGCCAGCCGAGAGGCGTTCGCCGCCGAGGAGCGTTTGGACGAACGGGAACAAGCGTCCGTGCGAGTGGAAGTACATCCTTGGACCGAACAAGTAGTTCATCTCGTGTGCACTCGCGCCCGCGGCCAGACCCGTTACTTTGCATGCCCCGAATTCGCCGATGATGCCGGCGCGCGCCGTCAGATACGCGCCGAACGAGCCTGAGCCACCCTGGCAGTTGATGCCGGACGCCCCATTGCCCGGATTGAATCGCACATACTGATAGCTACCGGATACCTCAACTCCGCGGTTTTCCTGCGCCATCGAGGAACCCGCTCCCAATAGAACTAATCCACATACAATCAGCAATTTACGCATATCTTCCCTCCAAGATTCTCTAAAGAGTGGAGCCCCACTGGTACTATTACCCTATCCTGCCCTCGAAGCGCCCCTCTCGCAAGCCCCTGCTCTTGCTCGGTTTCGTATAGAGAACTTGTCCCTTCGGACGGGCGGGCTGACCCAAAGACCGGGCTCTTGTTTTTTAACGCCCGGGTTCTTGCACATCAGGGCCTTGCAGCATTCTCATCCCCGCATTACTATCGCACTCGCTCCGAGACGACTTTTTGGAGCCAATTTCCAGCCGCTGATCTTTCCTGAGGGAGAAACCACGCCATGAAACGCATTTCACTGCTCTCGCTTCTTCTTTTGTGCGCTACGCCCTTCGCTGCGGCCCAGGACTGGGCTAAGGCCGCTCTCGCCAAATCGCCGCGTCACGGCGAATGGGTCACCGTGAAGCACGGCGACCGCGCTGTCGAGACGTTCGTGGTCTATCCCGAATCGAAAAGCAAAACGCCCGTCGTGCTTGTTATTCACGAAATCTTTGGCATGAGCGATTGGGTGCAGGATTTGGCGGACCAGGTCGCCGCCGCCGGCTACATCGCCGTTGCCCCGGACTTGCTTTCGGGGATGGGACCGAATGGAGGGCGCACGAATTCCTTTGAGGAGTCCGCTATCCGCGAAGCCGTCGGCAAACTCAACGCTGACCAAATCACCGCGGACTTAAACGCTGTGGCTGATTACGCGCTGAAGTTGCCTGCTTCGAGCGGCAAGCTGTATGTTGCTGGCTTTTGCTGGGGCGGCAGCCAGTCTTTCCGCTTCGCCACCAATCGCCCCGATCTCGCTGCCGCATTCGTGTTCTACGGCGGCCCGCCGGAGAAAGACGCTATGGCGCGCATCAAAGCTCCCGTGTATGGCTTTTATGCCGGAAATGACTCGCGCATCGACGCCACCATTCCCGATACCATTACAGCTATGAAAGCCGCCGGCAAAGCCTATGATCCGGTGACCTATGAAGGCGCCGGTCACGGCTTCATGCGCGCCGGCGAAGCTCCCGATGCCTCCGAAGCCAACAAAAAAGCTCGCACCGATGCCTGGGCCCGCTGGAAATCCCTGTTGAGCAAATAGGTTGGACAGCTAGCGCACTTAAGGCATGGGTGCGCTGGCGGCGACGCGTTCTTCGCTTTCGAGGCGAGCCAGTTCTTCGCGTAGGCGAGCAGCTTCGTCACGATCCTTCAGTGCCTGGACGCGGGGACTGACGGAGACGGTGGTCCCAATCGCGTCAAAAACTTTGGAGATGGCGTCCTTTTTGCCCTTGCTCATGTGTTCGAGGTCGCTGACTTCGTTGTCCTGCTTCTGTGCGTCGGCTTCTAGGCCGTCAATGCGGGCCCGAAGATCCAGCATGCGCGCACGGCGCTGGGCCTGCGCAATGGCGGCATCCGGGATGGAGGCACTGCCGGATTCACACCGTTCGTCGCCGCTGTCCTCGAGTTCGTCGCAGAAAGCTTGAAGATTGTTTCTGCCATGTATGCTGCCCTGATCGGCCGCCAGGCGGTACCAGGCCAAGGCCTTGTCGTCGTCTTGCTTCACACCTTGTCCGTACTGAAACATCCAGCCAAGTTGGTTTTCGGCATCGCCATTCCCTTGGGCCGCAGCTTTGTAAAACCAGTATAGGGCCTTAGCATAATCTGTCGGAACTCCCGTGCCGTGCTGGAACATGAAGCCGATGTTTTCCTGGGCGGCGTCGTTGCCGTGTTCTGCGGCTTTGGTATACCAGGAAAGCGCCTCGTTGTAATCCTGCGGTTCACCCCATCCTTCCTCTGCGAAGTAGCCGAGTTGGTTTTCGGCCATGGCGCTGCCGTGGTCGGCGGCGCGCCGATACCAGACGAGAGCCTGCGGGAAGTCGCGCTTGACGGC
>DATDNK010000169.1:0-7783 GCA_036518275.1 Candidatus Acidiferrum sp. | reverse complement strand
GCGTCTGCGGCAAAGCCCAGCCTTTCGTTTGCTTCTACTGTGTCCATCCCGCGGTCCTGCAATTGGTAAGCGCGGAGCTTGTTCATCAACCCGATTCCGCGGCCCTCTTGCGGAAGGTAGAGCAGAATTCCCGACGGTGCCTGTCCGATTTTCTTCAGCGAGAGTTCAAGCTGCGAACGGCAATCGCATCGCAACGACGTGAGCACGTCTCCGGTCAGGCATTGCGAATGCACGCGCACCAGCGGCGCGGTTTTTCCGTTCAAATTCCCGCGAACCAGTGCTACCGCCTCCTCATTTTCTCCGTGGCCCTGAAAACCAAAGATCGTGAAGCGCCCGTAGCGCGTCGGCAGGTCCGCGTGGGCGATCTTCCGCACTTCCGCACGCTTCTTGCTCGTGCGCTGACCTAGTTGCGATTTCACTCTCATGGGAAACGAGCAGTATAGCAGGAGCCGGCCAACGAATTGGCTTGCCGCATGTAACCGTACTGGCTGGCAGGCGTCTCCGGTTCGCAGCACTAGCACTTCAGTACAGTATCCACGCCAAGCTCCGCTAGTTATCATTTCAGAATGATTTACACATGTCAGAATGGCGGCACGAAAATCGCCGTCCTTGTCGCAATTATGTTCTTGGCCGTAACAGTTTCTTCTTGCGGTCATACGGAAGCCGCGTCGCCGGGCGTTTCCATAGAGACTGTTATGAAAACTGTCCGCGACTATGGCCGGAATCATCAATCCGCGATTTCCCCGGCGCCCCCGTCTGTCCCAGAGGAGACTGACCAACAGTATGCGGCTGCCATCAATAGCCTTTTTGTTCATGAAAATTTCGCGGAATTGGAAAACATCGAACAGCAAAACCGAATGGAAAAAGGGCGGGTCCGCGGCGGTATTTGGAAGAGCAGCTCATTTTTTACCGCGATCGCAGTTCCTCCCGGGGAGGACACGAAGGATTCAGACTTCGATTCTCGCCTTTCGACGACGAAAAAATGGGTTTCTTCGTATCCTAGTTCCGCTACCGCACGCATAGCGCTCGCCGACGTGTATAGCGCCTACGCGGATTTAGCGCGCGGATCAGGACATGCTGACTCCGTTTCCGATGCTAGCTGGAAGCTTTTTTATTCGCGCATGACCCAAGCAAAGCAAGTCTTACTCGAAGCGGCGACCCTGAAAGACAAGGATGTGCACTGGTTTGACGTAATGATGCAGGTTTCGAATGCGGAAGGTTGGGATCGCGCTAGGGAACGCGAACTGTTTGACCGAGCCGTTGCTTTCGAACCTTCTTACTACCACTTCTATCGCCGGTACGCGAGCTACCTTCTGCCTCAGTGGTACGGGGAACCCGGCGACGTACAGGCCTTCGGAGAGGAGGTTGCCGCGAAACGTGAGGAACCAGAAAGCTCGATACTTTATTTCGAAATTGTTGGGACTTTGACCTGCTACTGCAGAGTAGGCATGGACGCCCTTAGCAAGACTTCTTGGCCGCGCACAAAACAAGGCTACGCGAACATGCAGCGTCTCTACGGCACGTCCAACTTGAAGGCCAACCGCTTCGCTTTCCTCGCTTTCGTCGCGCATGATCAGTCCGCCGCTCGTGAAGCATTCGCTTCCGTCACAGAGCCCGAGCTCGACATTTGGAATAGTAAAGAAGTTTTCGACAGCATCCGAGCGTGGGCGGTCGGCCAATAGGCAGAACCTTCGCGAATGTCCGTATGGGATTGATCAGAAATAATCTAACTACCCTCGTTTCTCTTTTTGGCGTCTCTTTTCGGCAACTCGCTTTACTTCGCTGGGCGGATTGGCTAGCGTTACCTGAGGCAAGGACCGCTACATGGACTCCGCAACAACAGTTCGCGAGTTTCTCTTCACGTTGCTGCTAAAGGTGGCCGTAGCGTCCTCACTTGCTGCACTTCTCGTTCGCTGGAACAGCTTCCGGCGCGTGATATTCACCGAGCAGCGCGACGCGGATCAAAAACTGAAATTGATGCTCTTTATGGTGGCGCCGCTCATTCTGGGCGTGACTTTGCGCCTAATTGGAGGCCCGAGCTATTC
Organism: Candidatus Acidiferrum sp.; assembly: GCA_036518275.1. Lineage (GTDB taxonomy): Bacteria > Acidobacteriota > Terriglobia > Acidiferrales > UBA7541 > Acidiferrum. The sequence goes on along the minus strand of DATDNK010000169.1, from coordinate 5,738 downwards.
CTTCGCGGATTTGTCGCTGGAAGGCGCGTTCCTTATGGGCTTACTGGGAGGCCGAGTAGTAGGGCCCATTGGCGGAGCCGTCACCACAATTCCTGCGCTCGTGGCGCATGAATGGCTAGCGATGCCCGCAGTATCCGCGGCGGGTTTGTTGGGAGGGCTAATCCGGCAGGCCATTCCCAATAAAGAGGACCTCTGGAATTTTGGCCCGTTCACTTTTTTGAACATTCCTAAAGCAACGGTTCGCTTGCTCAGGAAAGCTGAACTGTCCTGGGAGATGGCGCCGCTCGCGACGTGCGTGGGATTGGAAGTGGGGCGCGTCGCGCTGGTGCTGGCGACGAAGCCGAAATGGCTGTTCGCCATTCATGCCCGGTGGGACTGGTGGCTGGTGCTGGCGGTCATTGCCGCACTGATGTCGGTTGCGGCGCCACTGAAAATCTGGAACAACACCCGCAACGAAATGAATCTCGAACGGCACCAGCAGCTTCTGCTGAAGGCGCGCATGGACGCGCTGTCGCGGCAGATCAATCCGCATTTTCTGTTCAACACGCTGAATACGGTAACGTCGCTAATTCGCTTCGATCCGGACGCGGCTCGGGGCGTGGTGTTGAAGCTGAGCAATATTCTGCGGCGGCTGTTGCGCAAGCATGAAACGTTTGTGCCGCTTCGCGAGGAATTGCAATTCATCGACGATTATCTGGACATCGAAGTGGCGCGGTTCGGCCGCGAAAACCTGGAAATTGTGAAACATGTTGACGACGCGGCGATGGAAGCGTTCGTGCCCAGCATGCTGTTGCAGCCGATTGTCGAAAACTGCCTGAAGCATGGGCTGGCCCCGAAGCTAGGCGGCGGAAAAATCGAACTTCGCACCTTCGGGCGCGACGGGCGCCTGAGCATCGAGATTGAAGATAATGGCGTCGGCATCTCGGAGGAAAAGTTGCCGCATGTCTACGTGGAGGGAATTGGGCTGAGCAATGTGCGTGAGCGCTTGCGCGTTCTTTACGGAACAGATTTCCAACTCGACATTCAGAGCCAGCTCAGCGAAGGCACGGTGATTCGCATCGAGATCCCCGAACTCGTTCCGGCTCTTCAGGAAGTTCGAAAGTAAGGCCGCAAGCCTCTCCAAGAAAACTGCCAGTGATTCCGCCGCAACATTTGCAACGAGTGTTGTAATCAGCTCTCCGACAACTTTTGTTTTGCAAATCTGGCTTGACAGCAATGTGGCCGCCGCCTAGAGTGTCGCCCATTGTTCAACCATTGGAGCACTGCATCAAATGTTTCATATTACGTTGCATGCAAAAGATTGGTTTATAGGGGAGATGAAGATGACGAATAGGCGTGCTTTGCTTCGGCGCAGCGGGGCTTTGATTTTGGCGGGATGCGGCTTATTGAGCGCGCAACTTTGCGCACAGGAGCAGAAAGCGGCTGCGACGAAGACCTCTTCCGCGGCGGGGAAGAGGTCATTAGCTGCAAACGCAACGGCCGCGAATGCATCAACTGCAGCGGTGCGGGGCCAGGAATTAACCGCAACCGATCTTGAGGCTTTTCTTGACGGCTTGATGCCGCAGCAGATTGAAAAAGCCGATATAGCCGGCGGCGTCATTGCCGTCGTGAAAGATGGAAAGATTCTTTTCGAAAAAGGCTATGGTTACTCGGACGCCGAGAAGAAAACGCCGATTTCCCCGCAGGACACCCTGTTCCGCCCGGGCTCGATCTCGAAGACGTTTACTTGGACAGCCGTCATGCAGCAAGTCGAGCAAGGCAAGCTCAACTTGGACGCGGATGTCAATCAGTATCTCGACTTCAAGATTCCTCAGACCTTCGGCAAGCCTACGACTCTCCGCGACATCATGACGCACCGCTCCGGCCTTGAAGAAACCATCAAAGACCTTTTTGTGGGTTCGCAAACAGACTTAATGCCGCTTGCCAAATATCTGCCGGCGCATTTGCCCGCGCAGATCTTTCCGCCGGGCACAGTTCCCGCTTACTCGAACTATGCCACGACACTTGCGGCGTATATGGTGCAACGCATCTCCGGCCAGCCTTTCGATGACTACCTCGACGAACATTTTTTCAAGCCGCTCAACATGACTCGCGCCACGTTCCGGCAGCCGCTCCCAGAATCGCTGAAACCGTTTATGTCCCAGGGATATAACCTGGGCTCCGGCAAAGCCCAACCCTTTGAATGGGTGGAAGTAGCTCCTGCCGGTTCCCTGTCCGCCTCCGCGGAGTCGATGGCTCACTGGATGGTCATGCACTTGCAGAACGGCCGTTACGGCGATGCGCAAATCCTTAAGCCTGAGACGGCGATTGAGATGCACGCGCGGCAGGAAGGTTGGCCCGCCGGCATGAACGCGATGTGCCTTGGGTTTTACGAGCAGAACATGAATGGCCATCGCGTCATCGCGCATGGCGGCGACACGCAGTACTTCCATAGCGATTTGTTCCTGCTGCTGGACGCCAATGTAGGGTTGTTTGTGTCTTACAACAGCGCGGGCCGCCCGGATCACGGCGATGCGCGCGGCGACCTGTTTATCAAATTCATGGACCGCTATTTTCCCGCCGCGCCCGCGAACCAACCTGCTCTAGCTACGGCGAAAGAGGATGCGCAGAGTGTCGCGGGTTCCTACAAGTTCAGCCGGCGTTTCGAAACGAACATCCTGGCGGTAAGCACCTTGTTGGGGGAAGCTAAATTTGGGTTCGATCCGAAAGACAACACGGTTTACATGGGCGGCTTCCTCAAGAAGGAAAACGGGCAGCCTCGTCACTTCCGGGAAATCGCTCCCATGCTTTTCAAGAGCGTCGATGGCCCGGAGAAGATTGCCCTGGTGAAGGACAAGAACGGAAAGCGTGCGGTCTACATTGATTATCCTTTCATGGTGTTTCAGGAAGTGGACGGCACTTTGGACAAACAGATGTTCAATTACATGGTGATCTGCTTTTGCTTAGCGGTCATCATCTTGACCATTCTTCTTTGGCCGGTGGCTGCGATTCTTCGCAAGCATTATGGAAAGCCTCTCACGCTGACGCTGGGAGACGGCGCGCGCCGCTGGCGGCGCTGGGTAAAGCTCGCCTGCATTATTGACATCGTCTATTTGATCGTGCTGCTCGTGGTGTTGAGTGTTTTGGGAAAGCCGGGTGGGCTGGGCACCGGCAGTGAATGGAAGCTGCATTTATGGCAGACCATCGGAGTGCTTGGCGGAATCGGTGCGCTGATTACTATCATCGCCGCCATTAAATCCTGGGGCGACGAGCAGCAATGGGTTTGGTACAAGATCTGGAACACCCTGCTTGCACTAGGCTGTGTCGGGTTCTTTTGGGTTCTGGTGCATTGGCACCTATTGAATTTCAACCTCAATTACTGACGCAGGCGCGGGCAAGACGTGGTACATCACAGAAATATTGACCATTGCCAGAAGCCTATCTGAGCGAATCAATCTACGCGCTTAAGTCTTCATAAGATTGTTCCTGTGGAACACACTTATCACTGCCGATTTTGGCTAGAAGGATCGGCGCCATTCGCGGCACTGCGCACGACATGACACGCGACGCCATTTTGCTCCAAGAGAGAGATGGCATAACGAATCGGAATCGCGGCGCCCGGGGGCTCCGTAGATTGCTCCCTTGCCCGAGCGATCGGCACGGAGCCCTCACGGACCCAGGGTCCTTCGAGGAGGCCGATGACCGCATGGGAATCAGCCGGTCGGTCATAGTCTTCAAGGCTAGAACTCCGAGAGATTCCCAAAAAACCGCTACAAAAAAACACTTGACAAAGGACGGTATCTTTGGTAATTTCTGAATAGAGAGAAATAACAGAAATGAGCGTACATACAAAAACTTCACCAAATTCCCTCACGCCCGTAGCCCAGAAATTCATCCTCCATTGGGGAGAAATGGGCACCCGCTGGGGCATCAACCGCACCGTCGCGCAGGTTCACGCGCTGCTGTTTCTTTCACCGACGCCGCTGCCGGCCGAAGAGATTGCCGAGACGCTGGCCGTGGCCCGCTCGAACGTCAGCACCAGCCTGCGCGAACTGCAGGGCTGGCGCATCGTGCGCGTGGTGCACGTACTGGGCGACCGGCGCGACCATTTCGAGTCCATCAAAGACGTCTGGGAAATTTTCCGCATCGTCTCCGAAGAACGGAAGCGGCGCGAGATTGACCCCACGCTGCGCGTTCTTGACGAATGCGTGCAGGAGGTCAAAGCGCAACCGCAGGGTGACGCGTACACGCGCGAGCGTCTGACGGACATGCTGGAATTCCTGACCGCGATGACGGGCTTGTTTGAAGAGGTGATCCGCATGCCGGCGGGCGCGCTGAAGGGAGTGATGAAGCTGCGCGGCAAAGTCATTACGCTAATCGGCAGTGAGAAGAAAAAGGCAGCAGGGTGATAAGCGACATCGAGACGCCAAGGAAGTAAGGAAAAAGAAAATGATTTCGCTGGTGAGCGAATACACGGACGGAAAGGGACGGCACGCGCGAGGCTGGCTGTTCTGGGACGCTGACTGCAAGTTTTGCACGCGCATTGCGCGCTGGCTGGCTCCCATCATGGAACGGCGCGGGATGGCGCTGGCCCCGCTGCAGGATCCGCGTGTGGCGGAATTGCTCGGCTTGTCCCACGACGACTTAATGAAAGAAATGCAGTTTCTGATGAGCGATGGAAGGCGCTACGGGGGCGCGGACGCGGCGGTCGAGTTGGCGCGGGAAATTTGGTGGGCCGTGCCGCTGGTGTGGTTTTCCAAGATTCCGGGGGCGATGGAGATTTTGCGCAAAGGATACCGTTGGGTAGCGGCGAATCGCAGTTGCGCCGCGGCACAATGCCCGGCGGGGCAAGGTTCCAAGTGAATGCTGCAAAGCAAAGGAGGCGACTATGCGCAGTCTCTGGCTTCTCCTGTGGCTGGCTGGTTTCGTACAAGTGGCGATTGCATGCGCGAACCTCTTCCTCCCCGCGAAACTGAAGTATCGCGAGAATCTTTCTCGCGTTTCTCCTATCATCCGGCAGATCTTCGTCGTTCATTCCATTTACATCGTGGCCGTGGTGCTTCTTTTCGCGGCGGCGACGTTTGGGTTTGCCGAGGAATTGGCCGGCGGTCATGGTCTTGGGCGGTTTATTGCTGCAGCAATCGCGGTCTTCTGGCTGCTTCGCGCTCCCATCCAGCTCCTCTATTACGACGCCACTCTGCGTCGAGAAAATCGCTGGGGTGACATTGCATTCACCACGGCCGCACTCTTCCTGGCCGTGACCTACGGCGCAGCTTCGCTTGCGCATGGACTGTGAGCCTCCGCCATGAACATCAACGAAGCTCTCTTTCCATCGGGAATAAAGATGGCCGCTGTCGGTGGCCTGATCTGGTCGATCCTTTTGGGTGGCGTTCTGCTAAACAAATTCTGGCTGAGCATCTTTGACCTTCTGTTTCTGCTCGCTCCGTGTGTAGTCGTGCCTTTGACGCTGAGTCTGGTGCCCGCTGCGCAGGACCATCTGCCGTCGCGGATCAATGGCAGCGTGATTCGGCACTTGCTCCTTCCTGGCGCAATCCTTGCTACAACGAGTTTCTTCCTGCAGGACGGCCGCACAGCTGGCGCCCTGACTGTCCTTTGGCTCTTCGTAGGTATCAGCCTGGCGCTGGATGGCTTGACGCGGCTGATCCGAACGCGTCTGCAATCGTTCCAGGAGTTTTGCTTCGCCATCGGCGAGGGATATGCACTCGTCGGAGCCCTCTGGCTATTGGCTTCGCGAATGG
>DATDNK010000168.1:0-12871 GCA_036518275.1 Candidatus Acidiferrum sp. | reverse complement strand
TTGTTTTTGAGGGCGAGCGCTTCCGCGTCCTTGAGAGAAAGGGCCTGCGGCGCTGGTTGGACCTGGCCGGAACAGCAAAGGGGCGTCAACACAAGAAATGCGACCCAGGGAAGCGAGCTGCGAATCAAGCCACTACCTCCTGACCCGGTTGGTCCTTGCGATGATAGATAAGGAGGTAGGCCGCAGGTACGAGAAAAACGGTTAGAACGACGGAAACAGTCAGGCCGCCGATAATGGCGCGGGCAAGAGGAGCATATTGTTCGCTGCCTGTTCCAAATTTCAAGGCCATTGGAATCAGTCCGATAATGGTGGCTAGCGAGGTCATCAGGATCGGCCGCAGGCGGATACGGCACGAAGAAATGATGGCATCGCGGACCGACATGCCGTCCTCTTCGAGCCGATGTGCGAATTCGACGATGAGAATGCTGTTTGAGACCACTATGCCGACCATCATGATGACTCCCATAAGGGACATAACATTCAGCGTGGTTCCCGTAAGCAAAAGGGTAATCAGGACTCCCATCACGCCAGTGGGAACAGCCAGGAGAATTAGAACAGGGTCGAGAAATGACCGGAACTGTGCAACCAGGATGAGATAGAGCAGGACCAGCGAAAGCAACAGGCCGAATCCAAAGCTCCGGAAAGATGCCTCCATTCCCTGAACCATACCGCGCATATTCACGCGGATCCCTTCGGGAAGCTGAGTGCCGTCCACGATGCGGCGGACCTCGGTAGCCACGTGACCGAGATCCTCAGTAGAGGGGCTCACATACACGTCGAAAACGCGCTGGATCTGATAGTGGTCGATTTCCGTGGGCGCGTTGAACCGCGACACCTTACTAACGGCGTCGAGAAAAGCGGGAGACTTCGCTTCCTGCGAACGCAGCGGGATGGCCCTCACGTCGGCCAGGCTTCGAATATTCTGCTCGGGATATTGAACGGTTAACATGTAATCATTGCCCGTTTTGGGGTCGATCCAGTAACTCGGAGCAATCATTCCATCCGAGGTAAGCGCGGTAATCACGTTGTCGACGACTTCTTTCTGCGAAAGTCCGAGTTCGCTCGCCCGGGTGCGGTCCACATCAAGATGAAGCGAGGGATAGTCGACATCCTGAGGGATATAAACCTCGCTCACTCCCGGCGTTTTGCGAATCTGGCCTGCCAACTGTGTCGCCGTCCGATAGGCGGCTTCTAGATTCGATCCGCTCACTTGAACGTCAATGGGGGCAGGCAACCCTTGATTCAGGACCGCGTCCACGATGCCGCCGGATTGGAAATAGGTGGTCAACTCGGGCAGATCTTCCTGAATCTTCTTGCGCACAGCGTCCATGTATTGGAAGCTGCTTTCTTTGTGTTCTTCGTTCAAGGCTACTTGGATTGTCGCAGTGTGGGGCCCGGCGTTGCTCGTGTATATCGAGGAAAACCCTGGAATCACACCGACATTGGAGACGATCAGATGCAAGTCGCTGGGCGGCACAGTTTGCCGGATCAGATTCTCTACCCGGGCAACCTCTTCATCTGTGACCTCTACGCGAGTACCCGAGGGAGCCTTTACATTAATGACAAACTGGCCGGCATCCGTTCGTGGAAAGAATGCGACGCCTAGCAAGGGAAAAAGCAAAAGACTAACAACGCACGCCGCAAGGATCCCCGCGCCGACCGCTTTCGGGCGCGAAAGGGCATTGCGTACGTGTGACTCATAGAATCCAAGCAAACGAGTGAAGTGGGTAGCGAACCATTCGTTAAAACGGTCCCCCCAGCGGCCACGATCCTGCCGGCCTTCCCCCAAAGATTGCGTACCTGAGGGTTTGCCACTCTCGTGTCCGTGAGCTGGAGCTTTGATGTACCGAGCGCAAAACAAGGGAACTACGGTCATGGCGATGATGTAAGAAGCAAAGAGCGCCAGCACGACGGCTAAAGCCAGGGCAGAAAAAAGAAACCGGCTTACGCCGTAAAGAAAGGTGACCGGGAAAAACACCACCGCGCTCGTCAGGGTTGCAGCGAGCACGGCGAGGGCAACCTCCTGGCCGCCTTTCTCAGCGGCTACGCGCGGCTTCTCGCCTAGCTCCAGGTGCCGGAAGATGTTTTCGAGAACGATTACCGCGTTGTCAATCAGGCGGGAAAAAACCAGGGCCAGCCCTGCAAGAATCATCGAATTGATGGAACTGCCGCCAAAGTACAAGGCGATGATAGCCGCCAACGCGGAAAGCGGGATAGAAAGAAAAACGGCTACCGTTGCGCGGAGGCTCCCCAGAAAGATCAGCACCATGAGAGCGGTGAGCAACAACCCCACTCCACCTTCGTGAAGGAGGGTCTCGATGGCGCGCTTGACGAACAAGGACTGGTCAAACACCAAGCGCGGGACCAACTCTTTTGGAATATCCGTGAGACGGGAAAGGACCTCTTTGACTCCGTCTACGACCTGAATGGTGTTGGTGTCTCCGCCCTGTTTCAGAATTGGCAAATAAACCGAGTGCTGGCCGTCCACGCGGACGACGTTGGTTTGGATCTGGTGCGCATCTTCCGCGCGCCCCACATCCGAAACAGTTACTGTGGACTGGCCAACGGTTTTCAGGGGGAGGGTATTGATACTCTTGACGTCGCGGAACTGGCTATTCGAGTAAATGTTGTAGTCGTAGGGGCCGATTTTCGCGTCGCCAGCCGGGAGGATCAGGTTCGCGTTGTTCACGGCGCGGACCACATCCATTGGACTTAGCTGGTAGGCCTGTAATTTTGAGGGATCAACATAGACCATGATTTGCCGGTATTTGCCGCCGAACGGTGGGGGGACCGAAGCGCCGGGCACCGTTGCGATCTGGTTGCGAACCTGAAACTGACCAAGGTCGCGAAGTTGCGTTTCGCTCAATCCACTACCTTTCAAAGTGATTAGGCAAACCGGAAGGCTCGAGGCGTCAAATTTCTCAACCACGGGCGGCAAGGTTCCCGGAGGCAAACGCCGGAGATCCGCCATTGCAAGGTTGGAGATTTCGTTAACGTCCGAGTCGCTGTTGGTGCCCGGTTGAAAGTAGACCTTGATGATGCTGACGCCCGGAAGGGATCTGGATTCCATATGCTCGATCCCACTGCCCAGAGTGAAAAAGCGTTCAAAACGCCCGGTAATCTCCGTTTCGATATCTTCGGGGGGCATTCCCGAATAGAAAGTGGCGACCACAACTTCCGGTATGTTAATGGTGGGGAACAGGTCCACCGGCATGCGAACCAAGCTGGTAATGCCCACGACCGCTACGATCAGGCAGACCACAACGATGAAATACGGGTTGCGAATGGAGAATCCCGACATTACGTTCCTCCGCTAGTCTGGGCATTGGATATTATTTTTGGTTGAACCAGCATGCCCGGCTGGAGTTGGCTGCGATTACCGACGACCACAAGATCGCCTTCGTGAAGCCCAGATAGGATCTCGACTTGATCCGGCGACTCGACGCCGAGCTGCACGGAGCGTTCTTCCAGCTTGTTCTTTTGGTTGACGACCATGACGGTCACACGGTCTTCGGCGCGCGTAAGGGCTTGAACTGGAACAGCAAGAGCGTTTCGTTCGTCATTTAGGATGAGGGAGGCACTCGCGTACATTCCGGGAACCAGTTCACCGTTCGCGTTGGGAACGTCCACTTCGGTGTGCATTGTTCGAGTGGATAAATCCACTTGATCCGCAAATCGCGCAACCTTGCCTTGGAACTTCTTTCCTAAGGCCGAAACATTTACGTCCACTGCGCTCCCCAGATGAATCCTCGAAACCATGGATTCCGGGACGGGGATGACGAGACGCAGGAGGTTTTCTTGCGCGAGCGTCACCAGAGGCATGGACTGAGTCTGCGAAGAGATTCCCGTTTGGATCATGGATCCGGTGTCCGCGTACCGTTTCGTGACTACGCCTGTGAAGGGCGCCTTGATGCGAGCGTAAGCAAACAAAGTGCGCACTTTTTCGCCGTCAGCTTGCGCAACGCGGAGCTGCTGCTGAGCAGCCGATAACGAGGCTTTTGCGGTGTCAACCTGAGCTTCCGCGACTCGGTCGCGCCCAAGCGCGTCATCGATCTCTTGCTGGGCTACCAGTCCAGGACGTGTCTTGGAAACGTCGGCGAGCCGCGAGTAAGCCAAGTGCGCTACTTCATGCGCAGACTGGGCGCGAGCCAAGTCCGCCTGCGCGCGGCGGATTTCCTCCTGGCTCTTGCTGACCGACGCCTCGGCGGTCTGCACTTCGTCCTGAAGCTCAGGAATTTCCAGAACGGCAATCAGTTGCCCCTCTTTGACGCGGTCTCCCACATCGACGTAGATGCGCTTCACGTACCCAGCAACCTTTGCGTGGACATCAACCTCCTGGTTGGGCCGGAATTCGGCAGTCACAGAGAGGGCTCGAGTGAGGTCTGTGCGTTGAACCTTGGCCGCGGCAACGGTCGGCGCAGCAGGATCCGGGCCGTCCTTGGCGGAATTTGACGAGCAGGAAACGAGCAGCAGTGCGCTCGCCAAGAACAAGAGGTGACCCGGCGTTTTTCTTGAATCCCACCGCGCTTGGTGAATTGTACTAAGCATGTAATTGCACCACCCTATGCGTTGAATCGGCCGCCCTTCCCTTCTTTCGGCTCGTGGTTGGAGCTTCGGAAAAGTCCGCGGAGTTTGTCCAGGGAAAAGTCAGCGGACCTGCAGATGGCGATAATACGTTCTTCTTTCTCCTGAATCTCCCGGGCGACAGCCGGAATCTTCGAAGCTACCTCTAACGGAACTTTTAGGACTCCGTGCCGATCCCCGTGAAGCAAGTCGCCCGGCTCTACTTTCAGGCCACCGATCTCCACGGGAATCCCAAACTGGAAGATATGAGCATAAGCGTGGGAGACGGCCACGTTTCCTGCAAAGAGCTGGAAACCCGTGCTTCGGACCTGGGGCAGATCGCGGACTGCGCCATTCGTGACAACACCTACGCATCCCAGTGCGCTCAGAATGTTGGCATGGACCTCGCCCACAAAAGAGCCGAGGCCGGCATGTTTTTCGACATCTTCGACAACCACTATCCGAGGGGCGGGAGTCTCGAGAATCGCGTTCCACCAGTCGGTGCGATCAAAATAGTTGTGTCCGTGCATGGGCGGCACGGAGGTGCGAACACGCGCGGTGGCCGCGTAGCCAACGATTGGCGGAAAGTCCTCGAAGATACATCGGATGCCGGCGTCCGCAAAACCGGTGTTACGCAGCCGCACATCGAACGATTCAATGGCGTTCGACACCACGCAGGTGCTCAGTCGACGTAACGCCTCCAATTGTTCCGGGGCGAGGGCGTTCTTCAATGCAGCTCCTCTTTCTGCGAAACGTATGCAGAGTCACAACTTAAGTTTGATCGGCGCGGATGGATGTTCAGGAAGCCGGCGGCGGCCTGAACCACAAGCCGGGGCCGAAAAACTGCCGCGAAGAGAGTACGATGGGAGGCAAAACGGAGAAAAACTGGGCAGAGGAGCTAGGCAAGAGCAAAGGGATCGTTGCTTCCGTGCAATTCACGGCCGGCAGATTGTCCCAGCCGTCTGCCGGAGAGAAATGCTGCAACTCCGAGGCGCCTACGGTGGCGCGGTGACTTGCAGGATGGCACACTTCCAATCCGTTCACTGGTCGCGGCGCGGCAAGGAACGGATTGAAGAGAAGAAGGGCTGCGAGGACGACACATACCCAACGGCATTGTCCTAAAGCGGCAATTATCCCTCGGCAATCGGAAGAACTGTTCATGCTGAACTCTCTTAGAACGATAGTAGGACTGCTACGCTGGGTCAAGAGGTTGCCAAAGCGCAGTTTCCGCCCCGCATGGGTAGAGGGGGACCGGAGCCAGGGGTGCACCGGTCCCCGAGGTAGGACACTAAGTGAAGATCATGCGTTTGGAAGGGTCGCACCCGCGTTTTATGTTGGAATGAAGCGTATGTGAATTCTGTGTGATTTTAGGGTCCGGCACGCTCGAACTATTGGGCCGGTTGATTGAGGCGGGAAGCAGCATGCCGAGCTTGGAACACCGGGACCGTGAAATGGAACCTCGACCCCTGCCCTACTTCGCTTTCCACCCAGATGCGGCCGCCATGAGCTTCAACAAGATGTTTGGCGATGGAGAGGCCTAAGCCAGTGCCACCGACTTCGCGCGAGCGGGCGACATCGACGCGGTAGAAACGTTCAAAAATTCGCGCTTGGTCCACCTGGGGGATGCCGATGCCTGTGTCGGAAACGGTGAATGTGACTTCGTTTCCATCCGAGGAAGCGGAAACCACAATCCTGCCTCCGGCAGGCGTGTATTGAATCGCATTGTCCAGCAGGTTCTGCAAGACCTCGGCGAGACGCCCGCGGTCAGCGGCAATATCCGGCAGGGAAGCATGTAGATCGGTCGAAACGTGAAGGTTTTTCTCGGTGGCGGCGCGCCGCGTGGTCTCCAGGCAGCTCTGTACAAATTGAGAGACGCTAAGCCGATCCACTTCCAGGTCCAGGCGGTCGGCATCCATCTTGGAGAGCTCTAGGAGGTCGTCTGTGAGCCGTGCGAGACGGCGCGAGTGCTCGAGAATGATTTGAAGAAAGCGGATGCGATTCTGGGGATCATCAATGGCGCCCGCGAGCAGCGTTTCCGCAAAACCCTGAATCGCGGTGAGTGGAGTTTTGAATTCGTGCGACACGTTGGCGACGAAATCGCGTCGGACACGTTCGAGCTTGCGCAAGTCCGTGATGTCGTGCAGCACAATAACCGCACCGGAAGTGTCCATAGCGCGAACGGACGCTACCGTCACGGCAAAGAAGCGCTGCCGCAGCGTTCCTGTGGCGATTTCGGCTTGCACGCGTGGCGCAGCCTTCAAAACCTCGCGCACGGCTTCGAGAAGTTCCGTTTGCCGCACGACCTCTACAAGGGAACTTCCGGATTGCGGCGGCGTGGGCAGCTCCAGGATTTCAGCGAAGCCTGCATTGGCAAAGAGCAGTCGCTCGCTCGAGTTAACCACGGCGACGCCTTCCGCCATACTGCTGAGGATCGCGGAGGAGAGGTTGCGCTCTTCGGTGAGCGTGCGAATCGCGCGGTCGAGGCGGGCCGCCGAATCGTTCAAAGAAGCGGCCAGCGCCTCCAGCGCGTCGCCCGAGCGATCCGCCTCGATAGGAAGAAAATCACCTTCCGCCACGCGGCGAGCAAAGGATTGCAGGCGCTCCACGCGGCGTGAAAAAGAACGGGAGATCAATAGCGACGCCATTCCCGTAACAATGAGCATGACGAGAGAAGAAAGCCATAGCCTCCGGCGGAACGCCCAAACCTCATCGTCCACGGTCCGCAAAGGCGTGGCAAAACGCAAGATTACGGGAGAGCCCCCTGGCGCGGAAAAACGGACGGCGTAATACAGCAGGTCCCGTTTGATGGTCACACTGTGACGAACCGAGTGTCCGTCGCCGTTTGCCAGAGCTTCCCGAATTTCCGGCCGCCCGGCATGATTTTCCATGGTCTGGGGATCGGACTGGGAATCCGCCAGCACGAGTCCTTCGGCAGTAATTACAGTAACGCGGACATCGCTCGCGGCCATTCTGGTGACCCATTCGCTGAGAGCCGGAGAGGGTATTCGCGAAGTTGTAGAAAGGGAAGAAACGGATGGCGGACTGGCAAGCGCAATGCGTGCGATTGCAGACAGCTGATCGAAGCCGGCACGCTCGTAATCACGCCGCAAATTGCGCTCGGCGTAGTAATCGACGGGCAGCAGCACTGCAATCAGCAGCGCGAAAAAAGCAAAGCCGAGTTTCCAGAAAAGATTAAGCCGCACGTGTCTCGAAAAGATACCCGGCGCCGCGCACGGTTTTCAAGTGGGCAGGGTTTTCGGGGTCGGACTCGATTTTTTCGCGCAGCCGGCGCACGTACACGTCCACACTGCGCGGCGTGACAAAGCGATCCGTGCCCCATACGGCGTCCAGCAACTGATCGCGAGTAAAAACCCGGTTGGGCCGCGAAGCCAGGTAATAGAGAAGGCGAAACTCCAACGTGCTGAGCACTACGGGCTTTCCCGAATGAGACACGCGGTAGGAGGCAGGGTCGATAGTTAGCTTGCCAACCTCGACCGGATGCGGGACGTCGGTGGGAAGCTCCGCACGGCGGAGCAATGCCTTCACGCGTGCAATGAGTTCGCGCGGGCTGAAGGGCTTGGTTACGTAATCATCCGCGCCCATCTCCAAACCGACCACACGGTCCGCTTCTTCGCCCCGCGCCGTAAGCATAAGGATGGGCAAACGATTGAGCGCTTCGTCGCGGCGAATCTCGCGGCAGATTTCGAGGCCGGAAAGCTTGGGAAGCATGAGGTCGAGCAGCAGAATATCGGGCGGGCTTTTTTTCAGGCTGGCGAGGCCGGTAGCGCCGTCGTGAGCGGCGGTCACCTGAAAGCCTTCATTGGCGAGGTTGTAGCGAACCAGTTCGACGATGTCCCGGTCGTCTTCGATGATGAATACGCGTTTCATACCAATGGAACGCCTGATGCGCCTGCCTGAAGAAAGTGTATCGTAGCCCGGCGAATGGCGATAGGAACTGGAATGACTCGGCTCACTCAAGGTTTTTTTGCTGCACGCCTGATTGTGTCAGAAGGCGCCTTTTGTTTGATAACGCGGCGTTTACATTTGTGTGAACGGAGTGTTAAGGCAGAAACCCTTAATTGGTGCCTGCCTGATTGCTGCCTGAGGTCGTGAATGCCAGGGAGAGCAGCGTCTTTTGCTCCAGTTCATGGGCTTTCGCGGAGCCCGTCGCGGGGCTGGCGCTAGGGGAACGCTTGACAGAGCGCAATACGAGGCCCGCCGCCTTGGCAATCCGTTCGAGACGGGGAAGCACAAAACCGGCGGCTCCCATGTTGCCCGGTTCTTCCTGCACCCAGACGATCTCGCGGGCATGAGGATGCTCGGCGATGGCGGCGGCAATCTCCGCGCGAGGCATGGGATAGATCTGGTCCAGAAAGAAAATGGCGGTACTCGTGTCCTTGCGGCGGCGCCGTTCGGCGCGTAATTCATGGCCCACTTTCCCGCTGGCGATCAGGAGGCGTGAGGCGTCCTGCACTTCGCGGTCTGGAACCAGAGGCAGAAATCGTGGATGCGTGAATTCTTCGATGTTGGAGCTCGCGTCCGGATGCCGCAGCATGCTTTTTGGCGTGAAAACAATCAGCGGTTTGCGCCACGGGCGGCGCGCCTGCCGGCGCAGCATGTGGAAATACTGCGCCGCGGTGGAAGGCTGGCAGATTTGCATGTTGTCTTCGGCAGCGAGCTGCAGGAAGCGCTCGAGGCGCGCGCTGGAGTGCTCCGGACCCTGACCTTCATGGCCGTGAGGGAGTAGCATCACGATTCCCGCCGGGAGATTCCATTTGTCCTCGCCCGCGCTGATGAACTGGTCGATGATCACTTGGGCGCCGTTGGCGAAGTCGCCGAACTGCGCCTCCCAAAGAACGAGAGCCTCCGGGTAGTCGCGGCTGAAACCATACTCAAAGCCGAGGCAGCCTGCTTCGGAAAGAGAGGAATTGTAAATTTCGCAGAAGGCCTGATTGGACGAGAGATGACAGAGCGGAAGATAGTCTTTCTCTGTCTCGGTATCAATCAGCACGGCGTGGCGTTGATTGAACGTGCCGCGCTGTGAGTCCTGGCCGGTGAGCCGGACGGGCGTGCCTTCCAGAAGCAAGGAACCGAACGCCAGAGCTTCGGCAAAGCCATAATCCACAACGCGCTTCCCGTGCCCCATTTCTGCGCGCTGCTCGAGCAATTTCACAATTTTCGGATGTACGTGAAAACCATCAGGCACGCGAACGAGGCGGTCGGTAATTTCCTCAAGCTTTTCGCGAGTTAGGCCGGTGTCAACCTCATATTCCGGTTTGTAGCGGCCATGTGAGTAAGGCGCCCAGTACTCCGGCAGTTGGCGTAGACGCGGAATCTTTTTTAGCGCCCGAGCTTTGGTCTGCTCCTCTTCGTATTCCTTGCGGATTGTTTCAGCGATCCCTGGCGGGTCGATGCCCGTGGCTTCCGCATAAATCTTCCAAAGCTGCGGATGGTCCTTAATACGTTCGTAAAGCTTCGGCTGGGTGATCGTGGGGTCGTCCACTTCGCTGTGGCCGTGGCGGCGGTAGCCGATGATGTCTACAACGACATCGCTTCCGAACGTGGCGCGGTATTCCGTGGCAATCCTGCCGATCCGAACAACGGCGTCGGGGTCTTCACCGTTCACATGAAAAATGGGTACGGATTGACGCTTGGCGATGTCGGCAGCAAAGCGCGCGGAATGCTCCTGGCGCGGCGGCGTAGTAAAACCGATCAGATTGTTCACGATGATGTGAATCGTGCCGCCGACGGTGTAGGCGCGGAGGTCGGCGAAGTTCAGCGTTTCTGCCCAGATGCCTTGCCCGGCGAAAGCAGCATCGCCATGCATGACGATAGGAACGACTTTGTTGAGCGTTTCGCGGGACCGGTCCACGAAGCAGCCCCGTGACCCGTAGCGCGTCTGCTTGGCGCGCGACCGGCCGACTGCAACGGGGTCGACGGCTTCCAGATGGCTCGGGTTTGAAACCAAGTGGATGCCGATTTCTTTGCCGGAAGACGTGGTGTAGGTACCTGTGGCCCCGACGTGGTATTTCACGTCCCCCGCGCCAAGAACGCTGCGCGGATCGACGTCCTCGAATCCTGCCACGACTTCATGCGGGGTCTTACCCGCGGCGTGCACCATCACATTCAGGCGCCCGCGGTGGCTCATGGCCATAATCGAAGATTCCGCGCCGTATTCCGCGGCGGCCTCCAGTATCGAGTCGAGCAACGGAATCAGCGCCGTGACGCCTTCCAGAGAAAATCGCTTTGAGCCGAGATAGCGGGCTTGCAGGACCTGCTCGAAGAGGTCGGCGCGAATCAGGCGCTCGAGGATTTTCCGCTGACCGACTTCCTCGGCAGGCGCTTCGAGACGCTCGATAATCCAGCGCCGGCGCTCCGGCTCCGGCAAATGCATGAAGTCAGCCCCGATGGTGCCACAGTAGATACGACGCGCTTCCTCGGCCGCCTCGCCGGTTAGTCCCTCAAGATCGGGATGCTTCAGCGGTTCGAAAAGACCGAGTGGATCGAGGGTTGCTTCGAAGTATCCCCAGCGGCGAAACGCCTCGAAGATGCGCTCGCGTTCTTGATTGTCTGCTGCCTTTACTGGCGCGCCCGCGGAAGCCTTCTTGACTGCCTTAGGCGCCTTGGCAGGCTGTTCTGGTGTAAGTGTCGTACGGTGCGCCATTAATCGTGTCTCTGAACTCTCTATTTTGCCACAGGAGCCAAATCCCTGCTGAGCGTGAAATCCCGTTCGTTTCGCTCATAACTATTGGATGCAGTGGGAGAAGCCCTCATTACAACGCCCGATGTACGCCTCCTGGTTACAGAGACTTGATGATCGCTTCGAGCTGACTGGCAATTTCGTCGGGAGGAGTGCCCTGAGCAAAGGTGACGGGCTTGCCGATTCGAACAGTGATTTCCCCAAAGTGAGCGAGGCGGCGATGCTCTCGCTTCATTTGCCAGACTCCGTCGAGGCGCATAGGCGCGATGGGGATGCCCAGATTCTCCGCAAGCAGGCCAATGCCGGATTGAAACGCCGCCATGCGCGCGTCTTCGGAGTTGTTGACCTCGCCTTCGGGAAAAATCAGCACGTTATAGCCGCGGTCAACCGATTCACCGGCGAAGCGAAAGCTTTCGCGAAAGCCGGAAAATTGCGGCAACGGGAAAACGTTAAAGAGCGCCGTAACCAGCCAGTAGCCAAACCAGTAGGCCCAGCGTTTGGCAAAGAACCAATCGCGCGGCGGACGGTGCATCCTTTGCAGGCTTTCGCCGCCCATCGCCGGGGCCAGGCGATGACGGAAACGCAGAGGGAGCGCAGCGAGAATCAGTCCGATGTCGGCACGGCGCGTAATGTGATTGGAGACGACAAGCGCGGGCCCTTGAAGTCCGCGGAGATGTTCGCGCCCCACGACTTTGGGATGCCCCAAAATCTGCGTGGCTGGCCAAACTAGGCCGTAGTAGACCGCTAGTCGAAACCACCGGACAAGCTCCCACTGGGCCCAGCGTGGATAAATATAACTAGATTTGTTATATCCATCGACTCGTTGTTGCAGAAGGCGCTCCACGTCGCCAACGGTCTTCGCTTCGGCAAAGGCCGTTTCTGATAGTTCCACGTGGAACTTTTCTTCAAGGGCGCTCATCATTTCGACCCGATCGAGTGAGCTGAGGTTCAGTTCGTGTTCCAGGCGAGTTGAGCCTTCGTTCCTTCTGCCCATTTCAGCCAAGAGTTCGGAAATCGCACTACGGCCGGATGGCGGAACAGGTTGTCCTTCGTGAGTGGCAGGCTGGCCATTCAGGAGCTCTCGCGCGCGGGAAGCGATAATCGGCAGGCGTGGCTTGCCCGTCGCCGTCCGCGGAAAGTCCAGCTCCGGCCAGAGCGCCCACCGCCGGATGCGCTGGTACTCGGCGAGTGACGCATTGGCTCCCTCAACCGCGCCTCCCGCAGTTGGCGCGGTCGAATCCTGCATGAGGAGAACCGCGCAGGGCTCCGCGTTTCCGTCTTGAGCAATCGGAATGACCACGCAATCGCGCACGCCCCGTTGCAGGCGTAACGCGTTTTCGAGGTCCTCGGGATAAACATTCAGGCCCGCCGCAGTGACGATGACATTTTTCTTGCGTCCGCGGAAACGCAGATTGCCTTCCGCGTCTACTTCTCCCAGGTCGCCCGTGTGCAGCCAACCCTCTTCTGCGGACGGCTGGAGAACTCCACTTTTCCAATAACCCGCCGCGACGCTTTCTCCGCGCACAAGAATTTCACCATCCTCCGCCAACTTGAATTCGCGGCCTGGAAGAATCTTGCCAACCGAGCCTTCCGCTGCGCGAAACGGGT
>DATDNK010000167.1:0-6852 GCA_036518275.1 Candidatus Acidiferrum sp. | reverse complement strand
TCGTTCCCGCAAACCGACGAGTTCTTGCGTCGCATTGAAGGCCTGCTCATCTACTTGATCCCCCATTACATCCGGGAAGGCAAAAGTTATCTGACGATCGCTATCGGGTGTACCGGGGGAAAGCATCGCTCCGTGATGCTGGCGGAATCGATACAAAAGGCGCTCGCAAAGCGCGGCTATTCCGCCAAAGTGGTTCACCGCGACATGGAAAAGTAACTGCTTACCGTTCTTGTCTTGAAAAGCACGCGCTTCGGAAACTTGACATGCTTCGACACGGCGAATAGCGTAACAGGTGTCATCTCAGGAGATGCTCGAGCGTGGCCGGCTTGTTGTCACCACAATTGAAGAGGTTGCTGGGTTACGTCCGGCCGTATTTCATCCGGCTGTCGTTCGGAGTCGTCCTAGTCGCCTTCGTAGCGGTCGCCGAAGGCGTAGTTGCACTGATGGTGAAGTTGGCGTTGGATTTCGTTCTCAATCCAGCGGCCGCAAGCTCTCTCTTGCCGCTCGGCAAGATCCCATGGTCCGGCCGCGTTATCTATTTGAATGACTTTTTCCCGCCTCAGCGATTCCACAATGTTTGGCCGATCTTTTCCATTTCCTTGATTGTTCTATTTTTCTGCAAGGCGCTCGCTGAGTATGTCGGAGCAACGCAAATACAATATGTTGGCCAGGCTGCGGTCACTGAACTGAGAAATCAGGTCTATGCCCGAATCATTCGCCAGCCCATCGGCTTTTTTCAGCACCACCCCACTGGACGGGTCATTTCCACGGTGATCAATGACGTGGAGAGGGCCCGGGTCGCGCTGAGCGACTACCTGGCGGACACCTTTCAGAGAGGCTTCACGTTTTTCGTTTTTGTCGGTGTGATGTTCTATCTCAATTGGAGAATGGCGCTAGGAGCAGCAGTGTTGCTTCCTCTTGTCGTCATGCCGGTCAACAAATTCGGTAGAAAAATCCGGCGCTCTTCCGAGACCAGCCAAACTCGCCTCGCTGATTTGAGCCAAATCTTGCAAGAAACGGTGAGCGGAAATCGCGTGGTCAAAGCGTTCGGCATGGAGGGATTTGAAATCAAAAAATTCCGCGAAGCGGCGCGCAAGCTGTTGCGAGAGAACATGCGCTGGGTGCGCGCGGGCGTGGCGACGGGACCGTTGATGGACCTGCTCGGAGCCATTGTCATTCCGCTTTTGCTTTTGTACGCCCGTGATCAGATCAAGCACGGGTTTATGACCCAAGGGGCTTTCCTTGCCTTCCTGTATGCCATGTTCAATTCCTACATGCCCATCAAGCGCATTGGCTTCATTTATCAGCAGGTTCAGGCAGCGCTGGGAGCCAGCACGCAAGTGTTTGCTTATCTCGACCGGCAGGAGGAAATCAGCGAGGAGCCGGGTGCTAGGTCGCTACCGCCGTTCTCCCAGGAGATAGTTTTCGAAAATGTCGGCTTCACCTACGACCGCATTTCCGGGCCGGTCCTGGAAGGAATTCAATTCTGTGCGGGACGCGGCGAAGTCATTGCTTTGGTGGGCTCAAGCGGGGCCGGGAAGACCACACTGTTAAATTTGTTGCCACGGCTCTACGAAGCCACTTCCGGCGCAATTCGCGTAGACGGCGTGAACATCAAGGAAGTCACTATCAAGTCCTTGCGCGAACAGATCGCGATGGTCACGCAGGAAAACATCCTGTTCCACGACACGGTGTGGAATAACATTTGTTACGGGCTAACAGACGTCCCCAAGGAAAAAGTCGTTGCTGCCGCGCAAGCTGCCCTGGCGGAAGATTTTATTCTCGCGCTGCCAAACGGCTACAATACCGTTATTGGAGAACGCGGAACGCGGCTTAGCGGCGGGCAACGGCAGCGGATTGCCATCGCCCGGGCCATTTTGAAAGATTCGCCAATCCTCATTCTCGATGAAGCCACTTCCGAGCTCGATGCGGAATCTGAACTTTATGTGCAGAAGGCGTTGGCAAATTTGATGGTGGGGCGAACCACATTTGTCATCGCCCACCGTCTTGCGACCATCCGGCGCGCGGACAAAATCCTTGTGCTGGAGGATGGCCAAATTCGCGAAAGCGGCACACATACCGAGCTGATCGCCCGTGGCGGCACCTATGCCCGGCTGCACGATTTGCAGTTTGCCGACGACGACATGCTCGCGCCGGCACAGGCTACCACGGCTAGCCTGGAATTCCCTCCCAATCCCTCATGAGCGAAAAACATACAGCAACCACGAAGCAGCCCGAGTGCCTTTCGATGACCGGCTACGCTCAAGCGCGCCACGAAAAGTATGGTTGGGCCGTACGCGTCACGGTCAAGAGTGTGAATCACCGCTTTCTCGACTTGAAACTGCGATTGCCGGAAGGTTTTGATCTCTATGACTTGCGATTGCGCCAGATCGTGCGCGAGCGCATTCATCGCGGCCATCTGGAAGTCTATGTGAACGCAGAGCCGGGAACTGCCGCACCCGTTCAGGTCAATAAGGAACTTGCGCAGGCCTATCTGCGTGCCGCGGAATCGTTGATGAAAGGAACATCTAAGGCCGGAGAATTGGACGTGGTTTCCTTGTTGCGCCTTCCGGGCGTGATCGCCGGAGTCAACGGTGCTGTACCCGAGGAAGCGGACGACCAGGAAAAACTGGGAAAGGCGCTGGAAACCTGCTTGCGCGAGGCCCTGACCAAGCTGGATGAGATGCGCCGCGCGGAAGGGAAGCATCTTGTTGCTGAGTTGCGCGGGCGATTGGCCCGTATCGCCGGCCAGGTCGGCCAGGTTCGCGAACTGGCAACCTCGTTGCGCCCAGCTTTTGCGCGGCGTCTCGAAACGCGTCTCAAAGAATTGCTTGGCGGAACGGTCATCGATCAAGCGCGCCTGGCCCAGGAGGCGGCGCTGCTTGCGGAACGCAGTGATATTAGTGAAGAATTGGACCGCTTGCGCAGCCACCTGCAACAATTCACCAAGCTATTGGATGGCGCGGGCGAACTTGGCAAGAAACTTGATTTTCTCCTCCAGGAAATGCATCGCGAAGCCAACACCATGCTTTCCAAGACGCCAGGCGTGGAAAGCGAGGCCCTGGCGATTACCGGATTGGCGCTGGAGGTCAAGGCGGAGATCGAAAAGCTGCGCGAACAGGTACAAAACATCGAATGAGCGCGGAGAAGGAGAGCGTGCCGCTGGTGTTGATTGTTTCGGGGCCCTCCGGTTCCGGAAAATCGACCCTGGTACAGAAGATTCTCGAGCTGCCCGGCACCATGCCTTCGATCTCGTGTACTACCAGGCCGCGCCGCGCGACTGAGTCCAGCGGGAAATGTTATGATTTCGTTACAGAGGCGGAATTCGACGCCATGGTGTCGCGTGGCGACTTCCTCGAATACGCGCGGGTCTTTGGAAAGCATTCTTACGGCACGCCAAACAAGTGGCTGGAGGAATCTCGCAAAAGAGGACTCGACCTCGTCCTGGAGATCGACGTTCAAGGAGCGGCGCAGGTCAAAGAAAAACTGCCGGAATCGGTGGCGATTTTCATCCTGCCGCCTTCGCGGGAAGAGCTGGAGCGCCGGTTGCGCAGCCGTGGGCAGGACTCAGATGAGGAGATTGCGCGGCGGCTCGCCAAAGCGCGCGATGAAATCGCTGCGTTTGGCAAGTATTATGATTTTTGTGTGTTGAATGACAACGTGGAGAATGCGGGACGCGAAGTGCAAGCGATTGTAACCGCTTTGCACTGTACGAGCGCTCGCCGCCGGGACCGGGTGCAAAAACTTCTGGCATCGTTTGGGGGGAAGGATTGAAATGACCGTGCAGACAAAAGCTCCGGAGAGCCAGTTTGCGTATGTGGTGCTTGCGGCAAGGCGCGCGCGGCAGATCATGGCGGGTGCGCCTCCGTTGATTGAAAACCCCAAGACGCAGAAAGCCACACGAGTGGCTTGCGAAGAACTGGAGCTGGGTCTACTCGAATTTGATGTGCCCCAGGCAACTTCCGTCGACGAGGACAAAGACGGCAACAAAAGGAAGAAGTAAGCCAAGCGGAAGGCGGAAATGCGAATCACATTGGGCGTCACGGGCGGAGTGGCGGCGTACAAGGCCGCGGAACTCGTGCGCCGCCTGCAACAGGAAGGCCACAGCGTGCAGGTGGTAATGACCCGCAGCGCGCGCGAATTTGTGACCCCGCTTACGTTTGCGGCTTTAAGCGGACAGAAAGTAATCACCGATCTCTTTAGCGATTCCTCCGGCGGCGAAGCCAATCTCGAAAGTGCCATCGAACACATCGCCGTCGCGCAGCGCACGGATCTTCTCCTGGTCGCTCCCGCGACCGCAGACATCATTGCGAAATTCGCGCGAGGCGTCGCGGACGACTTTCTCACCACGCTCTACTTGGCTTCGATGGCTCCCGCCGTTGTCGCTCCGGCCATGAACGTAAATATGTGGAATCACGCCGCAACTCGGGAAAACGTCGAAACGCTACGCTCGCGCGGCGTGAAAATCGTCGAGCCGGATGAAGGCTATCTGGCTTGCGGGATGACCGGCCCGGGGCGTCTCGCAGGAATCGAAGAGATTCTTGCCGCCGTGCACGACGTCAACAAAGCTCAACGTGATCTCGAAGGCGAGACAATCCTCGTTTCCGCAGGCCCGACCTGTGAAGATCTGGATCCCGTTCGCTTCCTCACCAATCGCTCCTCCGGCAAAATGGGTTACGCCGTTGCTGAAGCTGCCGCTAAGCGCGGCGCAAAAGTGATTTTGGTCAGCGGTCCGGTAAATCTGGAAACTCCTGCCGGCGTCCAGCGCATCGACGTGCGTACCGCGGAGGAAATGCGCAAGGCCGTCGTTGAGAAGTTTGCTGGCGCTTCGATCGCCATCCTGGCCGCGGCCGTTGCTGACTACCGGCCCGCGCAGCCTAGCGCCGAAAAAATCAAAAAAGGCAGCGCGCCGCTGGCGATTTCCCTTGAGCCGACCACGGACATCCTCGCGGAAGTAACAAAGCAGAAAGGCAGTCGGATTGTCGCAGGCTTCGCAGCGGAAACCGATCACGTTGCGGTAAACGCGCGGAAGAAACTTGCTTCCAAGAACACCGATCTAATCGTGGCCAACGACGTTACCGCCGAAGGCGCCGGTTTCGACCGCGACACGAACGTCGTTACTCTTTTCTCCCGCGATGGCCGGGATCTCGCTCTTCCCAAAATGCCCAAGAGCGAAGTGGCAGAGCGCATTCTTGACGAAGTCCTCCGTTTGCGTACGGTGCTTCAGGACCGCGCGCCCCGCCATTCGAACGTCTGATCTTCAATGCCCGCTCCACTTCCAGAGAATCTTCAGAAAAGAGTGGCAGACCGGTTGGCCTTTTACCAGGACCTTGGTATCGCCCCGTTTTATCGCGATCGCCGCACGGAAGCTGTTGTTCAGCAAGAACAGCCGGTGCAATCGGCAGCAAGTGCAATTCGCTCAACACAAATTCCCCGCGAGGAACCTACTTTGCCCAAGCCCCTTCCGAAGCCCAATTTTCAAAGGCCTGTGCCCGCAGCTCTGCCAAATGCAGCGCCTTTGGTTCTACCGGCCGCGCCAGCACCTTCTCTGTTCGATGCGGCCGACAAAATCGTGGACGACACGCTCTTGAAGATTCGCGAGGACCTGGGCGAATGCACGCGCTGCAAGCTTCATAAACATCGCCATACCATCGTTTTCGGCGACGGAAATCCCAAAGCCCAGCTCGTTTTCGTGGGTGAAGGTCCCGGCGCAGACGAAGATGCCCAGGGCCTTCCCTTTGTCGGCCGCGCCGGAAAACTTCTCACGCAAATGATCGAAGCCATGGGTTTGCAGCGCAAAGACGTTTACATCTGCAACGTGGTGAAATGCCGCCCGCCCGAGAATCGTCTGCCGGAAGACGATGAGATCCGCACGTGCTCGCCCTTTCTGCTGCGGCAACTTGAAGTCATCGCTCCAAAAGTTATCGTTTGCCTCGGCGCCGTCGCCGCAAAAACGCTGCTGAAAACCAATCGCGGCATTTCGCAGTACCGCGGCCAATGGCTCGACTATCGCTCAAGCAAACTCATAGCCACCTATCATCCCGCTTATCTCCTGCGCAATCCCAACGCGAAACCGGAAGTCTGGAAAGATCTCCAAAAAGTGATGGCCGTCCTCGGTCTTCAACCAAAAAAAGGCAAGCCCGCCTAGCCTGTCATGGGAATCTTTATTGGCTTGCTGACCGCGCTGACCTGGGGCGGTGCTGACTTTACCGCCCGCTTCTCCACGCATCGCATCGGCACGCTCCGCACCATGTTCTACATGCAATTTGTCGGCTTTCTTCTTTTAACGCTTTCCATGCGCTGGCTCGGCGGCTGGGGACATCTCGCAGACGGTTCCGGTTGGCAGCCCTGGGCTTGGGGATTTCTCGCCGGCTCTCTCAACGCCTGCGGCACACTTTCTTTGTATCGCTCCTTTGAAATTGGCAAGATGGCCGTCGTCGCGCCGCTGTCCGCGAGTTATCCTGCATTGACGCTCATCCTTTCCTGGCTCGGCGGCGACCATCTTTCCAGTGCGCGCGTGGTTGGCATTCTTTTCATTTTGCTTGGAGTGGTTGTCGTCGCTGGCGGAGAGCACGCTCCCTCCGAGAACTCCGCGCAACAGACAAAAACCAACACCCGCGGCATAGGCTGGGCCATCGTCGCCGCGGTCGCATTTGGCCTGTTATTCTGGCTGCTCGGCATTCGCGTTGTACCTCGCGTCGGCGCGGTCCAGGCCGTTTGGATGATTCGCTTGACCAGTGCCTCCCTGACCGCGTTGATCATTGTTTCCGCAGCGCAGCCTATGCACCTTCCGCGCGGCGGCGTCCGTTGGATGGCTCTCGGCATGGGCGCGTTTGACACTCTCGCGTTTGT
>DATDNK010000166.1:0-5660 GCA_036518275.1 Candidatus Acidiferrum sp. | reverse complement strand
GTGTCGCCAAATTTCTGCAGGCGTGGATCTTCCACGCCGCCGCCCTTTTCATAATCTGCTTCAGGCGCAAGAACCGGTTCGGGCCGCCGCGTGAAGTGAATTCCGTCTTTGCTTTCGGCGTAACCCAGACGAGAAGTTCCCGCCGCGTCTTGCGCGCGGTAGAGCATGACGATTTTGTCGTTGTAAAGAATCACCGCGGGATTGAACGTGCCCGCGGATTCCCACGTTGTGCCTTGCGGAGAGATTATGGGCGCGTCGGACGCGCGGTACCAAGAGCCGAAGGGGAGACGGACGCTCTGCCCGGTCCGCCCAGAGAATGCAACCGCAGCGCCAGATGACAGAGCGACAACGAATGCGAGGGCTGCCGAAGTTTTTGCTTGCATCACTCCGGAAGTCTAGCATTAATTTAATCCCATCCTTCGTTGTGCCGGGAATGAGCCATAACTCACTCGCAGCGCAGCGCAATCATGGGATCGACTTTCGTCGCGCGCCGCGCGGGGATGCAGCATGCGAGCGCGCCGACGGCTCCCAGCACAAGTGAGATCAGGACATACGTCAGCGGATCGCTGGCGCGCACTCCGAAAAGCAGCCCTGAGAGCAAAGGTGTCAAAGCCGCAGCCATCCCGAGGCCCGCCAGGACGCCCACGACAACCGGCAGGCCGCTCTGCGACAGCACCATCTTTCCCACGTCCGCCGAATTTGCGCCGACGGCAATGCGAATGGCAATCTCCCTCTTCCGCTCAGCGACTGAATACGATGTCACGCCGTAAATGCCAATGCATGCCAGGAAAAGCGCCAGCGCTCCCAGAGCTCCCGCAAGAACGGTGACAAACCGGGTTTGCGCGCGGGCCTTGTCGACGTAATCCATCTGCGGCAGCAGATTCGAAATGGGCATGTCCTTGTCGAGTTTTCTTACGGCCTGCAGCGCGTAAGCTCGAAACGTCTCTACCGGCTCGGTCGTTCGAACCACGATGGAATAGACTGGCCGCGGCGCAAGGGGCACAGGCAAATAGATTTGTCCGCGCCCTTTGCTGGTCAAAGTGTGCGATTGGATGTGCTTCACCACGCCGACCACAACCACGGACTCGCGTTCAAACTGAAACGGACCTTTTGGCGAGTCTTCCACGCTTATTTTTTTGCCCAGAGCATCCTGGCCAGGCCAAAGTTGTTCGGCGACAGTATCGTCCACGACGGCTACATGCGTGTGCGCCGCGTCATCCGTATCCTCAAATTCGCGGCCCTCGAGCATCGTAGCGCCGAGGCTTCGGAAATATCCTGGCAACGTCGACCGATGGTCCGCCATGATCGTGTTTTGCTGCTCGGCGGGCGCGCCATCCATCCAATAGTAGCTGTACCAATTTCCTTTACCTTCATCCAGGGGTAAGTGAGAAACGCCGCCGACCGCTTGCGTTCCAGGCAGTGCCTCAAGGTTGTTCCGCAATTCCTTCAGGAAATTAATCGCGGAATCGACTGTTCGGTATCGCGAGCCGGAAAATGTCAGTTGAAAGGTCATGACATTTTCCGGATGAAACCCGGGGTCCACACGCAACAGGCTCGAGAACGTTCGGATCATCAAGCCCGTGCCCACTAAGAGAATGCAGCCCAGCGCCACCTCGCTTGCAATCAACAACTGGCGCAGCCACTGTTTTCCGGCCGTCGATGTTTTTCCGCTCTCCTTCAAGACTTCAACCAAATCTCCGCGTGCGATGGACAGCGCCGGCGCCAGGCCAAACAAAATGCCCGTCAAGATCGAAAGCCCCAAGGTGAACGCCAGTACCCAACCGTCGAGCCGCACGGCAATGAGCCGCGAAATTCCTTCTGGTTGGAGCGCGAGAATCCATTTCAGAGCCGCCCATCCGATTCCGAGCGCAGCCGCTCCGCCAAGGCACCCGAGCAGAAGGTTTTCCGTCAGGAGCTGCCGCACGATACGCGTTCTCTCCGCGCCCATTGCGGCTCGGAGGGCCGTTTCGTGCCTTCGGCCGCCGGAGCGGGCCAGCAGCAAATTCGCAACGTTCGCGCAAGTGACCAGCAGCACCAATCCAACGGCCGCAAACAGCGCAAGGAGTGCGGGCTGCACCAGCCGGACGTCGTCGGCTTGAAGGGAGGCTACCGTCAGGTGCAGCGACTGGTCGGCGTATTCTTTGGCCTCACTGCGAAGGTGCGTGGCAATCGTTTCTCCTTCGCTTTGCGCCTGCGCCACCGTCACGCCTTGACGCAGCCTGCCAACCATTCTCAAAAAGCCAACGTCGCGAGGCCGTTTTTCCAGGTCATCTAAAAAAGGAATGAACACCTGCACATCGGCCACCACGCCGCTGCCGTCCGGAAACAGTAGCTTGAAATCGCGTGGCAGCACGCCAACAACCGTGAAGTCGTTGCCATTCAGACGCGTCGCCTGCCCGATGATGTTCGGATTCGCGCCGAATGCCCGCCGCCACAGTCCGTCCGTCAAAATCATCAGTGGAGCTGCGCCTCGGCGATCTTCGCCCGGCGCAAAGAGGCGCCCGAGTTGCGGCTTTTCCGCGAGTAACGGCAGAAAATTAGACGTCGTGAACGCCAGTCGTACTTGCTCCGGCTCGGCACTGCCGGTGATGGTGCCCGTCGTCGCCCAGATTCCGCCAATCTCGTCGAACGCGGGCATGCGCTTGCGTAGCTCCATCATCTCTGGGCCGGAAGCAGGCCCACGCGTCTCTTTTCCCCAAGTCGACCAGATAATGGTGAGGCGATTTGCGTCTGGATAAGGCAAGGGGCGGAGGAGAACAGCATTCACCACGCTGAAGATTGCCGTGTTCGCGCCGATGCCAAGCGCCAGGGTAAGGACCGCCACGGCAGTGAATCCGGGAGAGCGGCGCAGCATGCGCGCGCCAAATCGTATATCGGTCCAGACCGTTTCAAGCCAAAATCCGCCGCGCTCTTCGCGGCATTCTTCTTTGAACTTCTCGTGGGCGCCGAACTCAATCCGCGCTCGGCGTTCCGCATCCGCACGTGAAAGCCCACCACGTTCCAAATCGTCCGTGCGATTCCGCACGTGCGTCCGCAACTCTTCTTCAGTATCGTTCTCAACGCTTGAGCGATGAAACAGCGCCGAAACGAGGGAACGAAGCGTAGACAGCAGGCTCATACTTCCTCCGGCTGAGTGTTGAGCGCGGAAGCTATGGCAGCGGCGAGCCGGTTCCAGCCGTCAGCCTCCTCTCGCAAACGCTTGCGGCCCGCGGAGGTCAGTTCATAGAACTTCGCTCGGCGATTGTTGTCGGAGGTGCCCCAGCTTGCTTTGAGAAGCCCCTGGCGGACGAGCCGGAACAACGCCGGATACAGTGCGCCTTGTTCAATCAGCAGCGCGCCTTGGGAAATTTGCTCGATGCGCAGCAGCACCCCGTAACCGTGGAGCGGGCCAAGCGACACCGCCTTTAAAATCAAGAGGTCCAGCGTTCCCGGAAGAATCTGCGCTTGCGATGGCATTCAGCCTCCTAAGTAGATTAGGAGGCTATAATACGCCCTCCTAAGTTGTCAAGGAGAGAGTTTACTTGAAGAGAGATCTGACACCACCCTAGCCGGCAACCTGTCATTCCGAGGGCGGTTTTTGCTCGAGGAATCTGTTTTCTCTTCTGAACTAATCGGTAGAAACGATCCTGGCATCACACCTTCTTTGCTTTTGGCGGGTCGAAAGTCATGCTGCGGACAATCCCTTCGCCTTCTTTCACGAAAATCACTTGATTCGGCTTGATGTCCTTCAACGTTTCGACAAGTCCGCTGGGCCAGCGAATTTCCAGCAACTCGACCTTCTCTGCCTTCCCAATCCCGAAGTGCACGCGCAAATCGTTCTGGGAGAAATATCCGCCGCCGCTGCGCACCTCGTCAATTTGCGGGTGCAACGCCTTCTCGCCCAGAAGATGCGTAATGCATTTGATACGCACGCCAATGCCGCTGCGATTCGATTTTGTTCCAATCGTCTTGATCTTGATCCAGTTGTTGCCCGTCGTGGAGTCACAGCGCAAAAGCTGGGGGAAATCATTCACTGTATTGACCACGACATCGAGGTCGCCATCATTGTCAAAATCCCCGAACGCGCACCCTCGCGCGGCCACCGGAACAGAAATTCCCTGCCCCGCGTCGAACGAAACATCTTCAAATCGCCCATTACGCAAATTCTTGTACAGCAGCTTACGCTGCGGATATCCCGCTTCCGTCTTGAGTTGCTCCACTTCCGGATACACATGCCCATTGCAAATCAAAATGTCCGCCCAGCCGTCATTCTCCATGTCAAAAAAGCCACAGCCCCAGCCCAGATATTGCGTGTGCTTTCCGAGCCCGCCTTGAAATGTTGCGTCTTCAAAATTCGCCCCGCCAAGATTGTGGTATAGCGATGGTGTGTCTCCCGCGAAATTCGTTTTCACGAGATCGAGATTCCCGTCGAGATCATAATCCGCCGCTGAAATCCCCATGCCTGCTTGCGGCTTGCCGTCAGCGCTCAACGCGCAGCCAGCCTCCAGCGCGATGTCGGTGAACGTTCCGTTCTTCTTGTTTTGATAGAGCGCGCTCGCCGTCGAGTCATTCGCCACGTAAATATCGGGCCAGCCATCGTTGTCGAGATCGGCGGTTAGCACGCCCAAGCCGTACGTCCCATTCGCCTTCAAAATGCCCGATTTTTCGCTGACGTCCGTGAACGTCCCATTCCCATTGTTGTGATACAAAATATTTTTGCCGCCCATCAGCCCCGGCGGCCCGCACGCCACCATAATTCCTTTGTACAGGCATGGCCCCGATTCCGGCACCGGGGCCGTCTTCAAGTCCATGTCAATATAATTCGCCACAAACAGGTCGAGCCGCCCGTCGCGGTCGTAATCCACAAACGCGCAGCCCGTGTTCCAGCGCTTGCCGTTGCCGGCAACGCCGGCTTTTTCGCTGACATCGGTAAACGTCCCGTTGCCGTTGTTGTGATACAGCACGTTTTTACCGAAGTACGTCACAAACAGGTCGTCGAAGCCGTCGTTGTCGTAATCGCCGACGCAGACTCCCTGGCCCCACCCGGAATGCGCCAGCCCGGCTTTCTCCGTCACGTCGGTAAACGTCCCATCCCGATTGTTCTTGAAAAGATGATTGGTGGGTTCCTGTCCCGAGGGGAAACCTTCGAGCCGCCAACCATTCACTAGAAAAATGTCCAGCCAGCCGTCGTTATCGTAGTCATAAAAAGCAACGCCGCACCCGGTGGTTTCCAATAGGTATTTGTTCTTGTGCTCGCCGCCGTAAATCGTTTTCGCATTCAGCCCCGATTCGCGCGCTACGTTCAAAAACGTAACGCCAAGGTCCTGCGCCGGTTTCGCCGATGATTGTGCGGATGCTGTCGCGGGATTGGTTGAACTGGCCTGCAGCCTTTGCAGAGGCAGCGCGAGGGCAAGAACTTTTTCGAATGGAAGCACCAGTGCGGACCGGCACAGCGAATGCAGAAAGTTTCGTCGCGTGGAAGCCAATCGACTCGGTCCCTTTCCTGAAGATGCTGTGCCAGAATCTCGCGCTTTCTTTTATAGTAAGGCGCGCGTGGCATTGCAAGTTTGCGCCCCAGCGGAGCGAAAAGCATGAAAATCTCGCGCGAGTTTTTCGACGGCTCAGAAAAAGAATTTTCTCCCAAGTGGCAAAGGCGAATTATTCTGTGCCTCGGGGTGGCT
>DATDNK010000165.1:0-4161 GCA_036518275.1 Candidatus Acidiferrum sp. | reverse complement strand
TTTTCGTTCATCTTTTATTACATCCCTGCGGCCTTCTTGTATACGGGCGTGCTCTGGGCGTCCTATAGGGCGCATGTGAAGGGAAGGATCGCTTGGAAGGGCAGGGAATACTCCATCGGCGCCCCGGAATCGGTAAAATAGCTATAGGCCATGGTCCTGCTGACGCGAAAAATCGAGTTTTCCGCCTCGCACCTCTATCACAACCCGAATCTTTCGGCTGAGGAGAACCGTCGAATCTTTGGGAAGTGCAACAACCCCCATGGCCATGGGCACAACTACACGCTGGAAGTCACCGTAGCCGGGGAGCCGGATCCGGTAACCGGCATGGTGTTGGATCTAAAGGAATTAAAAGAAATTTTAGATCGCGAAGTGATGCAGCGCATGGATCACCGGCATCTAAATTATGAGGTTCCGGAGTTGGCAGGGCAGATTCCCACCTGCGAGAACATCGCGCGGGTAATCTGGCAATTGCTCGACCCGCGGATTACGCGGGGGAGATTGCACCGCGTCCGGCTCTATGAATCGCCGGACCTTTTTGCCGATTGTTATCGCGAAGGTGCGGGCGCGGCAGGGAGTTAGGGAGCAGAACACTCAAGTGAAAAAGAGCGCTCTTCGTGTCGAGCTTGGCCGCCGGTATCAATTTGCCGCCTCGCATCGGCTGCATACCCCACTTTTGACCGAGGAAGAGAACTACCGCGTCTTCGGGAAATGCAATAACCCTTACGGGCACGGCCATAACTATGTTTTGGAAGTCAGCCTTTCGGGGAACATTGATCCTGCCACGGGGATGATCGCCAATCTCGCCGACTTGGACGCTTTCGTCGAACGACACGTGCTGGAGGAATTCGACCATCGCTCGCTCAACGAAGACGTCCCCGCGTTCCGCGACAAAGTTCCCACGACGGAAAATCTGTGCATCGAGATCTTCCGCCGCCTGAAGAGCTTTCCGCATGCCAAACTGGAGCGTGTCCGCATCCAAGAAACAGGCAATAACAATTTTGAATATGCAGGAACCATGGAGGGTAACCAGTCGTGTCCAAGCCAACGGAAGAGATCCTGCTGAATGATCGGAATGAGCGGAAAGAACCCGGCGCCAACAGCATCGCCTCTCACATCCGCGAATTGATCAAGATCATCGGCGAAGATCCCAATCGCGAAGGCTTGCGCAAAACGCCGGAGCGTTTTGAAAAGGCCTTCAAATTCCTGACGAGCGGCTATCACCAGAATATTGACCACGTCCTCAACGGCGCAACGTTTAGCGTGACCTACGACGAAATGGTCATCGTCAAGGACATCGAGTTCTTCAGCCTCTGCGAGCATCACCTCTTGCCGTTCTTTGGCAAAGCCCACGTCGCTTATCTGCCGGACAAGCGCGTCCTCGGGCTCAGCAAGATCGCGCGCCTCGTGAATATGTATGCCCGGCGCCTGCAGATTCAAGAGCGCCTGACCAGTCAGATTGCCGAAGCGATTCAGGAGAAAGTTGCTCCGCAAGGTGTGGGCGTCATCGTCGAAGCGCGCCACCTCTGCATGCAGATGCGCGGCGTGGAAAAGCAGTGCGGCCAGGCGGTAACCAGTTCGATGCTCGGAGCCTTCCGCCACAACAAACAAACGCGCGATGAGTTTCTGTCGCTAGTCAGCCAAAAGAAAGCTTAACCGGCGCGCCATTTTGGCGCTGGAACCGCGTTCCTTACCTTCCTACAGTGCATAGATGGCGACCGGCCAGGCTCCCATTGTTCTTGACGAGGCTTCCTCGCGCGTTCTTGCGCGGACTCTTGCGCGGCCGCACCGCTTCACCGTCATTCTTTGCTTTCTTGCCATTTACCTGATTTGGGGTTCCACTTATCTGGCGATTCGCTATGCGGTGGAAACGATTCCTCCGCTTTACACGGCCGGCCTCCGGCATCTTACCGCCGGGAGCATCCTTCTTTGCTGGTGTTTGGCCAAGCGCCTGCGACCTACCTGGGCACAAATCCGCGCGAGCATCATCATAGGCGTTTTCTTCTTTCTCATCGGTCACGGCGCGTTGCATTGGGCCGAGCAGAAAGTCCCCTCCGGATTGGCCTCGCTGTTGATCGCGAGCGAACCGATTTGGGTTTTCCTGCTCTCCGCCATTGCTGCCAGGCAGTGGCATTGGAACGGCACGCTGCTGGTCGGAATATCCTTGGGCCTTGGCGGCGTAGGGCTCTTGGTGGGAAGAAGCGCTCTGGCGTCAGTCCCGGGCATGTTTATAGGTTCTTTCGCTGTGGTGCTAAGCGCCTTTTCCTGGTCCGTGGGAGTTGTTTATTCGCGGCGGTCGCACTTGTCGGGTCATCCTCTTCTTTTGTCGGCGCTTTCGTTGCTTGCAGGTTCTGCGCAATTGCTCCTGGTGGGCACGGTCGCGGGCGAATACCACGGATTCTCTTTAGCGTCAGTCTCGCTGCGTTCTTGGCTTTCGCTTGGCTACCTTATTGTCTTCGGTTCGGTCGTGGCCTTTACCGCCTACAACTGGCTCATGGAGCACTATTCCCCAACTCTCGTCGCCACGCATACGTACATCAATCCGATTGTAGCGGTGCTGCTGGGCTGGTTTTTGGCGGGTGAAGCTGTCACGTTCAACGTACTGCTCTCCGCTGCTATGGTCATCAGCGCCGTGATGCTTGTCGACCGCGGCATGGCTCGCCTGCCACAGCGAATATGAATTGTTCCTGGGGCCGCGACAAAAAAAGAAAAAGGGCGCGGCTCACCAATCGCAGGCCGCAACACCTTTCAGCATCCGAATTTCATATATTCGAATAGCAGAAGGCATTTTACATCTTGGAGATATCCACCGTTGCCTTTGTTGTCTCCCACTCCATGCGCAGCGTGCATCCGGAAGCGGCTTTGTCAAAGGCAATCGTAAAGTCCTCGACTGGCGCCGACGTGGAGGAGGCTTTCATGTCCACACGCGCGAAATCATCCGCAGCGCCCGGATAGGGAATGCCCCATTCTCCGGTTTTCTTGCTGATAATCAGCGTCCACTTGTCTTTATTAGGAATCGTGAAGAGAGTGTAGCTGCCCGCAGGCACGTGGGTGCCTCCGACCATGAGATCTGCGGTCGTGACAAAAGTCGTGGCCTCGTTGGCGCCCGCGCGCCAAACTTCACCGTAAGGCACCAGGCCGCCAAAAATCTTCCGGCCTTTCGCGCGTGGACTCGAATAATCGACCGTAATCGTCTTGCCGTCCGGCAAAGAGCATGTGGCCTTCGCCGGCGGGCTCGGTCTCTTGCTTTTGTCCGTCTGCGCGGCTCCCAGCAGCGCCATCATCCCTGCGGTTAAACATCCTACTGCCAGAAATGCAACAGTTCTCTTCATGGTTTTCCTCCCTCACGAACTTGCCGCACACATTGAAGCGGATTTGCCTGCCAAGCGCAACTCCAATTGCCGCCGTTTCTTAAAGACGTATTCCGGGGGAATTCGTTTCGCGGTTTTCCTTCTCTTGCGGAATGGCAAGAAATGGGTCTAAATGTAGGGTTAGTCGTTGCTGAGGCCTGGCCCCAGCGAACAGTTTGGGGGCTTTATGTCTGAGACTCGTCGTCGCATGTTATTGATTCTTACCGGCATTGCTGGGTTCTTGGCGGTCGAACCACTTTTTGGATCGCCGCAGAGCAACGGGGTTCGTCCTCCTCCTCCACCACGGCCGTCTCCTAACGCACCTGACCCGCACGTCCCTAACGGAATGAACGGACCACAACCCACGACGGGGGAGGGGAGAGCGGTCGCCCTCGCCAATCAAAAGGAACTTCGGGAAGATGTTTCGCGACTCTACGGGATGGTGTCTGAGCTCAAAGAGCAGGTAGAGAGAACGGACGCCGATTCCATGCTTTCCGTCTCTTTGGTGAAGAAGGCCCAGCAGATTGAGAAACTGGCCAAGCAGATTAAAGACCTGGCCAAAGGCTGATAGAGCATCTAGTTTCATTGAAGTCTGCCGTAGACGCGAATTCGTCGCATTGAAATTTCCCGGCGATTGTCACGGACTTTGCTTTACATGCGAAAGAAACTTGTGTTAGCCTGAAGGTGTCGAAGAGAAGAGGAAAAATTCAGGGGATAACGGAGAGGGGCCTTGAGCGCGACTAAATCGGTGTTGATCGAACAATTCCGGACCCATGTGAAAGATACTGGCTCGCCCGAAGTGCAGATTGCCCTT
>DATDNK010000164.1:0-5557 GCA_036518275.1 Candidatus Acidiferrum sp. | reverse complement strand
TTAGCGGCGCCTTTTATTCGTCGGAAGTAGGCATGCGGGAATTGGGCTGGACGGGCGAGTACGTGTACGAGAAGTTTCCCGGTTGCCCTCATCCCGAAGGACACCACTGAGAGCAATCATGAGTGCAATCACAGGACGCAGAGAGTTTCTTCGAGCCGCAGCGGTAGCGGGCGCAGGACTGACACTTGCAAAACGGCTTCCTGCACCACCGCAAAAATCCGTATTGGTGTTTACGAAATCCTCAGGCTTCGAGCACGACGTCGTGAAGCGCGTCAATGGCAAGCCCAGCATCGTCGACGACACTTTGACGGAGCTCGGCAATAAGCATGGATTTCACGTCGGCGTGACCAAAGACGGGCGCATTTTCGACGACAAGCAATTTCACGGCTACGCGGCGGTAGTTTTTTACACTACTGGAGACCTCACAACTCTGGGCACCGATGGCAAGCCTCCAATGTCACCCAACGGAAAGCAAAACCTGCTGAAAGCAATCGAGAAGGGCATGGGCTTTGTCGGCATCCACGCCGCGGCTGACACGTTTCATCCGCTGCCCGATCCCAAAGACCTTTCGAACCGCTACGTCGCTCACGGCGAACAGCAAGATCCCTACTTAAAAATGCTGGGCGCCGAGTTCATTGTCCACGGGAACGATCCGCGTCTTCAGGATGCCAACCTCATCGTGAACGATCCGAAGTTCCCCGGACTTGAAGGCGTGAGCTCGCCCGTCGCCTTCAAAGAAGAGTGGTATTCGCTGAAGGATTTTCAAAGCGACTTGCATGTGGTCCTCACACTGGACACCCAGGAGATGAAGGGAGCTTGCTACCAGCGCGCACCTTACCCGGTTACGTGGGCGCACATGCACGGAAGGGGACGCGTCTTTTACACCGCGATCGGAGACCGCCCGGAAAACTGGAAGAACGAATTTTTCGTCAACCTGCTGGGCGGAGGAATCCGCTGGGCCATTAGCGATGTGAACGCCGACTTGGCAGCCAACCTGAAAGAAGCAGCTCCCGGCTACGCCGAAATCCCTCCGAAACAAACCGCCGAAAAGTGATTTTCTCGCGCCGCGGCGTTGCCTAGTGCTCCCACTGGGCGGAAAGACGCAATGCCAGCGGCCAAAAACCCAAACATCCCAACCCTGGCCTTCGTTCTCTTGCTCTATCTCTTTTGCCATGAGCGAATTGCCGTAACATAACCTGCCTCCATTTCGGCCAGTCGCGTGCACTTTTGAATGTGCTCTCGGTCTAAGTGTAGGGTTTTGCCCCAGCTCTTGAACGACCGAGTCCGTGACTCAAACCCTCCTTAGACCGAGACAAGAAATACAAGAACCCGCTAGCCAAAGCTGTAGATAGCCAAGACGACAAACAGCGCAAAGGCGGGAACAGGAGCGAGGTGGGACATGAGGGTCTTGATTGCAATCGACGGATCGAAAGGCTCTGAAATCGTTCTTCAGGAGGCGTTGGCCCGGCCATGGCCTCCGGGAACACACTTCTGCCTGGTCACTGTCGTCGATCCTTTCTTCTTCACTCACGCGCCGGCGCTGTTCGAGGAAACCAAAGAAGCCGCCGATGACTTTCTCAATGAGGCGGCAAAAAAGTTCGAAGCAGCAGGTTGGCGGACCGACGAGAGTGTCGTCCTTGGGAATCCCCGCCGCGCGATCAGCAAGTATGCGGACGACTGGCGTGCCAATCTGGTTCTCGTGGGCTCGCATGGATTGAACGCGCTCGAACGCCTGGCGCTCGGCAGCACAGTGCGCGCAGTTCTGCGACATGCAAAGTGCTCCGTGGAAGTCGTTAGGGCGCCGAAGAAGGAAGCTGCGCCGGGCGGTCGCAGAATCCTGATCGCAACGGATGGCTCCGAATTTTCAAACGCTGCCGTAAAAGCGGTAGCCAGCGAGCCTTGGCCAAAGAATACGGAGATCAAAGTCATCTCCATTCCCGAATTTGCGCTTTGGCTGGGCGAGTATCCGTACTTTCAACGCGTGCGAGTAGAAGAGCTGAATCAATCCGCTCTGGACGCTGCGAAAGCTGCCGTCGCAAAGGCCAAAGAAATCTTGCTGCGAGCCAGGCTCACGGTAACCACCGATGTGCCCATCGACAGAGACGCGCCCGCAAAGACAATTCTGGAAAAAGCAAAAGAATGGGGAGCGGACCTGATCGTAGTGGGTTCGCATGGCCGCCGCGGATTCGATCGCTGGGCGCTCGGCAGCGTCTCGGAATCGCTAGCAATGAACGCGCCCTGCTCGGTGGAAGTGGTGCGCGCGCCAATCCGCACAGAAATCCAAGAACATGAGGGGGAAAGCCATGAAAGTGAAAGAAGTCATGACGTGCACGCCGTACACGTGCCGTAAGGAGACCAACCTGGGCGAAGTTGCGGAACTGATGTGGAAGGGAAACTGCGGTTTCCTGCCTATCACCGGAGCAGAGGGCAAAGTGTGCGGGGTCATCACCGACCGCGACGTCTGCATGGCGCTCGCCACACGAAACAAACTCGCGGGAGAAGTCACTGCGGGCGAAGTATCGTACGGCCGGTTGCATGCCTGCTCGCCCGAAGATGAAATCCACGTGGCCCTGCTAAATATGCGCGAAGGGAAAGTGCGCCGCTTGCCGGTGATCGATTCCGATGGCAAGGCCGTGGGCGTGCTCTCCATGGACGATGTGTTGCTCCGTGCCGAGCCATCCGGCTCCGGGAGAATTGTGGAGTTGTCCACGGACGAGGTGGTGCGTTCATACCGCGCCATTAACCAGCGCGATTTGCCGCAAGTAGTGAAGAGGCAAACCGCAGCCGCGTGAAACGACGTGCGCCATTTGAGGCGAAGTCACATCCGGGGAGGCGGAGCCCCTCTAGCCTAAGACAACGCAGTCGGGTAGATGTGGCCTCGTGCAACTTCGCTGGAATCGTACGCAAGCTTCGTGAGGCGGAAAGTCTACCCGTTCCAAAACATGAAATGACAACGGTCGCATCGCTGACAGTAGTCTAATCGCCCCTCTTTCGTCGCATCCACCCCGCGATGGGAGAGGGGCTTTTGCTTGGCCTGAAGCGCCGCACATTATGAAGTGCGGAAACTTGATGGCCTCTTCGTCAGGGCACGGCTTTCAGCCATGCCGCAAGCGGCAAAGAATTACTGCGACTCTAGCCCTTCTGCGCGGCAGGCCGCTGTGGGACGGGTCAAAGAAATGCCTCCAAACATCACATCGGGATGGGCTGATTCAACTGCGGCTTCACGTACCAGCACGGCGAATAGCCCCCGTGCGGAAACAACGAATGCGCACAGGTGGTCGTCTGCTCGGGATGTTGCTGGTCGATTTCGTAGCTCGTGTTCCCGCCTTTCTCCGGAATGGCCAATACGCGCGGACGAGTGAACGATTCCAGTGGATCGGCCAGCTTCGGATGAATCATCCGTACGCGAAACCGCAGGGAGTCACCCGCATAAGAAATCGCCAGGGCTGCGGCAAGCGCGAGGAAGATCCGTTTGAGAGTTTTTCGCGGAGAAATAGACAGGGTCATTCTCCTCCCCGAACTTGAACGCAAGCCTAGCCGCAAAACCAGTTGATGAGAAGCAAAAAGCCTTACCCGGTCTCCAAACCTTGTGCAAGGCTTCCTTCGGCGAGGTCTTTGCGGGGCCGCAGCTCTATCCCTTCACATCGCAGAGGCGGGGCTTGCTTATCCTGAACCTCGAGGGCCCGCCCGGATTTTCCGCTTGTAGTCGCACTGCATCCTCCTTACTTCTCTCCTCCTCCCTTTTCTTATTGTTCCGTTGTATGAGTACAGCACCGCAGCGCCCCCTCAATTCTCATCCACACCTGGATGACCGTCACGTTCGCGTGAATTGACTCAGGAAACCCAGACTCTGCTTCGCGGCCTGTGATAAACTCTAATCATTCCTTCGGTGGGGCCGTGGCGCAGTTGGGAGCGCGCCTCGATGGCATCGAGGAGGTCGTGGGTTCGAATCCCATCGGCTCCACCAACTTTGACTTTTCTTTTCAACGACTTACCACAATTCCTATACCGTCTGGCCGCTAATGTGGCCCGGTGCGGGCTTGCCCAAATAGATGAAAACGGAGTTGTCATACCAGCCTAGAATGGAGAGGCTCGAAGATGGCGACAACGCAGAGAAGCGCGAGTTCAATGACGGAGCAGGAATTGACCACTCTTCGCAAGGCAAAGATTGAATTCGGCCGCGAGATTTGTGGCTCTCTGGAAATTGCCGAGCAGCGGGAATGGCTGGTTACCAACGGGATCGGCGGGTACGCCTCCGGAACTGTTAGCGGTAATCTGACTCGCCGTTATCATGGCATTTTGGTCGCCGCACTTAATCCGCCCGTCGGGCGAACCCAACTGGTCGCGAAGCTGGAAGAATCTGCCAAGTACGACGCCAGCGACTTCGCACTTTCGACGAACCGCTGGGCAAGCGGCGCCGTCGAACCTAAAGGCAATCTGAACATCGAGAGTTTTTGTTTGGAAGGCACGACTCCGGTTTGGCGGTTTGCACTTGCTGATGCACTGCTCGAAAAACGCATCTGGATGCGGCACGGCGAGAACACGACCTATGTCCAGTATTCGTTGCTCAGAGGAAGGGGACCCGTTCGTCTCGCGCTAAAAGCGCTTGTCAACTATCGCGACTTTCATTCCAGCACGCATGCTGGAAACTGGCAGATGAGGATTGAGTCCGTCTCGCAAGGAGTACAAGTCACTGCCTACGACGGCGCGATTCCTTTTTATCTGCTCAGCGCCGATGCAAAACTCGAGCCCAAACACGAATGGCATCGGGACTGCTTCCTGCCGGAGGAGAGACACCGCGGCCTCGACGATAATGAGGATCATCTGCTGGCTGCAATTGTGAGCTTGGAACTCGCTGTGGGCAAGAGCGCTACTTTTGTATTTACGGCCAACGCTCGCACACAGCTGGACGGCGCGCAAGGACTTGCCGAGCACGTAGAACGAGAGCGAACTCTTTGCTCAAAATGGCAGGGAACCGATTCCCAAGGTGCCTCCGTTGCCCCTGCTTGGGTCCGGCAACTCATCCTTGCCGCCGACGAGTTTGTGGTAAAGAGAAGTTTGCCTGAAGAATCCGACGGAAGATCCATCATCGCGGGCTATCACTGGTTTGGTGATTGGGGTCGCGACACCATGATTGCGCTTCCCGGACTCACGCTGACAACCGGCCGTCCCGAGATCGCCAAGAAGATCCTGTTTGCATTTGCAAGGTACGTAGACGGCGGAATGTTGCCCAACAATTTCCCTGACGCGGACGGGCAACCGGAATACAACACTGTGGATGCAGCTCTGTGGTATTTCGAGGCCGTTCGCCAATACTTCGAAACAACCAAGGACACAGAGGCTGTTTCCAAGCTGTATCCAGTCTTGGCGCAAATCATCAACGCATATCTCAG
The DNA here is from genome assembly GCA_036518275.1 of Candidatus Acidiferrum sp. Taxonomy (GTDB): domain Bacteria; phylum Acidobacteriota; class Terriglobia; order Acidiferrales; family UBA7541; genus Acidiferrum. Next base: position 164 of record DATDNK010000164.1, on the reverse strand, counting down.
AGGCACCCGATACAACATCCACGTGGACGACGCAGACGGTCTCCTTTTTGCGGGAGAGAACGGCGTTCAACTCACCTGGATGGACGCGAAAGTCGGGGACTGGGTCGTAACACCACGCATCGGCAAACCTGTGGAAGTCAACGCGCTTTGGTACAACGCATTGA
>DATDNK010000163.1:0-2524 GCA_036518275.1 Candidatus Acidiferrum sp. | reverse complement strand
AATCATCCGTTTCCACGCTGTCTACTGGCCGGCGTTTTTGATGGCCGCCGGGCTTCCCTTGCCGAAACAAGTCTGGGCTCACGGCTGGCTGCTGATGGACAGCGCCAAGATGAGCAAGTCGTTAGGCAACGTCGTTCGCCCACGGCCGATCGTGCACGTTCTCGGCATGGACGCCCTTCGCTATTATCTGTTGCGCGAAACGGTCTTCGGCCAGGACGGTAATTTTAGTTACGACGCGTTGGTCCAACGCTACAACAGCGACCTCGCCAACGGCCTCGGCAACCTCGCCAGCCGCACGCTTACGATGATCGAGCAAAATTGCGGCGGTCAAATCCCTACGCCAGCCCCAGGACACGCCGATAGTGGCGCGAGCGCACTTCGCGGGATGTTCAGACCTACAATTTGGATGATAGTTGGCAACGCTGCAACTAATGACATTGGTCTTTATAATCAGCTCCAGTTTTCCCTGGCCCTTCAGGATATCTGGCGACTCATATCACATGTCGATTCCTATCTAGTCCGAGAGAAACCGTGGGCCTTGGCCAAAGACAGCACGAAGGCGCAGGAGCTGGCGAATATTCTTTACGACGCTGTCGAGGCGCTGCGCATTATCACCGTCCTCGCCCATCCTGTGCTTCCGAGCGCCACTGAATCGATTTGGAAACAAATGGGGCAACTCGGTTCAGTCGAGTCGCAGCGCATCGACCACCTTGAGTGGGGTCAATTGAAATCAGGAACTCGAATTGGTGCAATCAGTGCCATATTTCCGAGAATAGAACATCAGGAAGCAATCGAGAGGATGGAATCTATGGAAAAGGAAGAACAAAAACAGCCGTCGCCTGTTACGGCACCCGCGGCCAAGCCCGCGAGCACGCCAGTTACGAGTGGCGCTGGCGCTGCCGCAGCGTCGCAAGCTGCGCCAGAGAAAATCGGCATCGAGGACTTTGCCAAAGTCGAGATGCGCGTTGGACAAATCAAAACGGCGGAGCGCATCGTTGGCGCAGACAAGCTGCTGAAGCTCACCGTGGATATCGGCACGGAGATTCGGCAAATTTGCGCAGGCATTGCGCAATACTACGAGCCGGAAAAACTCATCGGACGCAAAGTGGCAGTCGTCGTGAATCTTGCGCCACGCAAGCTTCGCGGCGTGGAGTCCAACGGCATGATCATTGCCGCGGCGGTCGGGCCGGAAGGGCGGCCGGTCCTCGCTGGCTTCCCCGACGAAGACGTCGAAATCGGCGCACGCCTGAAGTAGTAGCGCAGCATTTCCACCCTACGTTGGCGCAAGTTGGCCTTCCAAAACGATGGAACTTATTGATTCCCATGCGCACATTGATTTTCCGCAGTTCGCGGAAGACCGCGACGCCATGCTCGAACGCGCGCGCGCGGCTGGCGTAACGACCCTTCTCGCGGTTGGCACCGGCCCCGGGCCTGAAAAACTCGACTCCGCCATACCGTTCGCCGAGAAGCACGATTGGATTTACGCGACGGTGGGCATTCACCCCCACGAGGCAAAAGAAGTAACCCCGAAGCACCTCGAAGAGCTCTCAAATTTAGCGAAGCACCCCAAAGTGATTGCCTGGGGCGAAATCGGCCTCGATTATTTCTACGACCATTCCCCGCGGGAAACGCAGCACCGAGTCTTTCGCGACCAAATGGCGCTGGCGCAGCAAGCCAAGCTCTCCATCATCATCCATTGCCGCGACGCCTGGCCAGATTGCATGAACATGCTGGAAGAGCATTGGAAGTCCACGGGTCTCGGCGGCATTCTGCACTGTTTCAGCAGCATACTTGAGGATGCCAAGCGCGGCCTCGACATGGGTTTCCTGATTTCTTTTGCGGGGAATTCAACTTATCCGAAAGCGCAGAATCTTCGCGACGTTGCGAAAGTTTTGCCGCTGGAGAAGATTTTGATTGAGACGGACTCTCCGTATCTTGCGCCGCAGCCTTATCGCGGAAAGCGCAACGAGCCTGCCTACGTTGCGGAAGTAGCGCGTACAATAGCGAGTGTGAGAGACTTGTCCGCTGACGAAATCGCCGCCGCAACTTCGGAGAATTTCCGGCGTCTTTTTCGTCTTCCGCGGCCGCAAACATCCAAGGCCGCTGAATCTCGAGAGTAGCAAGAGGCCAGGAGGAAGGCCATCGCACTGCTCACGGTCAAAGAGGTTTTCGATCTCGTCCGCGACGACCTCGCTCTGGTGGAAGACGAGCTTGCCCGTCAGAGCGATACGGCGTTTCCCGCGGTGTCGGAAGTTGCCGCGTACTTGCTAGGCGGCGGGGGAAAGCGCTTGCGCCCCGCGCTTCTGCTTCTTTCTGCGAATTATGCGGGGCGAAAAGACCGCAGCGCGATTCGATTGGCAGCGGTTGTCGAGCTGCTGCACAGTGCCACTCTGATTCACGACGACGTGATTGACAGCGCCGGCACGCGACGCGGGCGTCCCTCGGCGAACGCCCGCTGGGGAAATCATCGGAGCGTGCTGACGGGCGATTGGCTGTATATGCAGTCGTTTCAGATGGCTCTCGA
>DATDNK010000162.1:0-4968 GCA_036518275.1 Candidatus Acidiferrum sp. | reverse complement strand
GCGATTGGGCCGATGGTCAACGCGTGCACGGACTGCCACCTTGGCGGCAACTACACCGCGGGCTATCCGACTACGGATTGCTACGGATGCCATCAGTCGTACTACACGAACGCACAGAATTACGGCGCGAACGCGCCGAATCACATTGCCGCGTCGTATCCAACGACCTGTTTGTCGTGTCACACGACCTGGGTAACCACCGCTTGGCTGGGCGCTGTTTTCAACCATACGGCTTTCCAGATTCCGCACCATGCTTCTGTCTGCGCCGATTGTCATATCAACTCGACCAACTATGCGATCTTCTCCTGCATCAACGCCTGCCATACAGGCGTGACCTCGCCACATACGAGCAAGACTCAAACGGATTCCAATCACAGCGGCGTAAATGGGTACGCCTACAACGCAACGATTTGTGTGAATTGCCACAAGAGTTGACGGAGAAAAGCTAACACCGGCGCAAGGTCTCGGATGGCATCAGTCAAGGAATGGAATGAACGGCCGCCGAAGCCGGCTAACAAAATTTCTAGGGGACGAGGAAACGTGTTGCGTTGGGTTCTTAAAGGAGGGCCGTTCGCCAAGGGTTCTTTGACCCGCGCTTTCGTATTGGCTCTCTTATTCAGTTGTATTCATGCCGGATTGCCTGGCCCAATTCTAGCGCAGGCCCCCGAGGGCGCTATTCCTGCTCCTGCCGATCCGCCTCAGCAAGCCAGCAACAAGCCTGCCGTGTTCCGCGTGAAGTATGTCAGCGAAGGCTCGGTGTACATCGATGCCGGCCGCAACGCCGACCTGCAAGAGGGCATGAAGCTATCCGTCGTGGAAGCCCCTCCTGACGGCGCGATTGCCGAAGGAATTCAGTATCGCGGCTACGACCACGTGGCCGAGCTGGTGATTTCTTCTGTCTCTGATTCAACGGCCGTTTGCGATGTGGTGCAGAGCAGCGGGGAACTCAAGGTTGGGCAGGCGGCGTTTCTTACCCCAGAGAGCGTGCAGAGCCGCCATCAAGCGGAGTTAGTAGCAGATCAGGACAACTATCCCATCCTGGTTACGTTTACCTACGGCGATCCTCTGGACGAAGAAGTCCGCGAGAGCAAAGAGGCGCAAGTGACTCGGCTAACCCCCATGGAGCGTTTCCGCGGGCGCATCGGCTTCAATTACGGCGGCACCCAGGAATCCGGTGGCTTTACCTCCCGTCAGATGGGTCTGGTGATTGACGCCGACATGCACAATATCGGCGGGACCTATTGGAATTTCATCGGCTCGTGGCGCGGCAACTATGGCACCAGCAGCACGAATCTTCCCGGCGTGGCAAATCAGACCCTGGCCGATCTGATGAACCGCACTTATCGCATTGGCTTCACCTACCAAAGCCCTTATTCTCCGGTGACGCTAGGAGTGGGCCGCTTGTTTGTTCCCTGGGCGCCCAGCTTGAGCACCATCGACGGCGGCTACTTCGGCAGGAAAATCACCAAGAAGGTCACCTTTGGGTTTTTTGGCGGCTCGACTCCCGACCCGTCCTCCTGGAGTTACAACCCTAATCAGCATATTGCAGGGAGTCTGCTGAACCTCGAATACGGCAGTTTTGATCATTTTCGCCTGTACAGCACGGTGGGCGTGGCGCTGACCAGCATGCAGTGGAAAGTGGCGCGGCAATTCGCCTTCTTTGAGAACACCTGGTCGTGGAAGCAATACCTCTCTTTCTACAATTCGCTGCAGGCGGATGCGGCACGCACGTCTCCCCTCACCACGGTCTTGCCGTCTGGGCAGGTGGTCAACGGCGGAAGCAACCCCACAGAAGTTTCCCAAAGCTTTTCGACGCTGCACTTTCAGCCCATGAAATGGTTCGGATTTGGCGTAAATCACAACTACTTCAAAACCCTGCCGACTTTCGATCCGCGCTTGCTGGGCACCGGCTTGCTGGACCAATACCTGTTCCAGGGTTTCAGCGGCGATGTCAGGTTCACTCTCCCCAAGCGCATCGGCTTGTTCGCAAGCCTGGGGAAAAGCAAGACAACTACCGACAAGAAGAACTCCCTCAACCAAGCCTACGGCATTTCCCTGGGGCAGTTGTGGAAGACCGGCATGCTTTTGGACCTTCACTACTCGAAATTTGACAGCTCTTTTGGGAGCGGCCAATATGAATCGCTTTCCCTTTCCAAAAGCTTCACCGACTCCTTTCGTGTGCAGGTCTACGGCGGCCACCAGATTTTTAACACCGTACTCTCGAGCAACACGAACTCCAATTTCGTAAATGGGGTGGTCGATTGCAACGTCGGTCCGCGCTATTTCCTGGAAGGCAATTTCGGTTGGTACCACGGCTCGAGTTTGAGCTACACGCAATGGTCGAGCGTATTTGGCTACCGCCTCGGGGGCTTCCGCAAATGAACGCTCCCCATTACAAACCAATTTCAATCAGCTTTTCGCGATTCAGTCAAATCCGCGAATGGCTTTTCTTGTTCGCCCTTGTTGGCCTTGCTTTCTGTTGTCCCACCGCGCACGGCCAAGCGTCGGCTGCAGAACCTTCCACGCCTTCTGCGCCTGCGGCTGCGAATCCATCTCCAGCTTCGCCCGAAATGGAAGCTTTTCAAAGGGCGCGCCTATCGGTGGACAAATTCTTCGAGCAGGCTACCAACGTGGTCTGCACGGAAAACGTTTCGCAGTCTGTGGTGGCGAAGAACGGCAAGGTCGACTACCGCGAAGATTCGGTCTTTGATTACCAGCTCCAGACGAGCCCTAACAGTGGATCACTGAAACTGGTCGAATCGCGGGACACGCGCAAGGCGGCGTTTCGCGATTCTTCCCGCACCTTGCTCATCACCAACGGTTTTACTGCCATGCTTCTCATCATGCATCCGAGCTATGAGTCCAGCTTCATTTTCGATACCGCGGGAGAGGAAAGCGCCGATGGCGTAACCTATGTCAAAATCAATTTCAAAGCTATTCCGGGCGCCAGTTCTCCCGCCGCCCTCCAGTTGCGCGGCCACAACTACCCGCTTCCTCTATCAGGAACGATTTGGATCGAACCCCAAAGCGGCGCGGTCGCCAAGCTGGTGGCCTCGCTGGATTCCAGCCTGAGCGATTTGGGACTGAAGGGCATCCGCAGTGAGATCCACTACGCCATGATTCGCTTCCACGACCCGGACGAATCCTATTGGATGCCCATCTCTGCGATTATCGATGTGGAAACCCCGCGGCAGCACTGGCGCAATATCCACCGGTTTACGGCTTACAAAAGATTTCGCGCGACCATTCACGTGGAGGATTTGGAGAAAAAACCATGAGTACATCGGCAAACGCAGGCACGGTTGTCTTGACGCGAGACGATCCCGAGAAGGGCCACCGGACGCGCCTGTTCTTGGCGTGGATGCTTGCCCTCGCTGTCGTCATGGTCATTGGCGGCTACGGCTATGACTATTACTCGCTCAGCGCAGCCCAACGTCCATTTTCGCCCAAGCATGACCTCCTGCGCCCCAGCGGTTCCATCGGCATCAAGCTCGGAATGGTGGGCGTGTTGATGTTTTTCTTGATCTATCTCTATCCGCTACGCAAAAAGTGGGGTTGGCTCGGCAGACAAGGCAATTCCCGGCATTGGCTCGATTTTCACATCGTGCTGGGCACCACGGCGCCCGTCATTATCGCGTTTCACTCCTCGTTTAAGTTCGGCAACATCGCTGGCATGGCCTTCTGGAGCATGATGATGGTCACTCTGAGCGGCTTTGTCGGGCGCTACCTTTATTCACAGATTCCGAGAAATCTGAGCGCCGCGGAACTCTCCATGAAGGAAATTCAAGACAAGGAGGCCGCGCTGAAAAAGGAGCTCGCCGAACAACGAGCGACCTTCGGCTTCTCCGCAGATGCTCTGTACCAACTGCCTTCGGCCGCGGACGTCGCCAAAACTCCCGCCATCGCGTCTTTGATTTCGATGATCTTCATCGATTTCAAACGCCCGTTCAAAACCTCGCTCGTTCGTCTACAAGAAGCCGGGTTCCTCTCTTGGATTTTTTCTTTCTTTGGCTTCCTTCCTACGCGGGACCACAGGCTGGAACGCGCCATCCGCGTGGCGAAAACAGAGGCAAAACTCTCCAAGAGCATTGCGTTTCTTAGCCGCACGCAACGCATATTTCAGCTCTGGCACGTCATCCATCGGCCCTTTAGTTATGCCTTCGCTATTCTGGCTATCGTTCACATTGCCCTCGCCCTCTTCATGGGCTATAGAGTCTGAGGGAGCCGATGGAGCTAAAGTCCGCATACGCAAGGCCTCACCTAGGCTGGGGATCTGACTAATTCATGGATAACCTCGTTTCCTTTCTCGTCGCCGTCCTCATCATCGGCTTTTTCATGTGGCACTATCTGCGGAAAGAAAAGAAAAGAGCAGAAAAAGCCCGTGTAGCCGCCGAAAAGGGAAAACTGTTCTCGGAAGGACCGAAATCTCAGCATCCCCACATTGATGCCAACTACTGTATCGGCTGTGCCGCATGCACCATGGTTTGCCCGGAAGGTGATGTGCTGGCAATGCTCGGCGGCAAGGCCGTAATCGTCAACGGATACAAATGCATCGGCCACAGCCTCTGCGCCGAGGTTTGTCCCGTGGGCGCCATCACTATGGTGATGGCCAGCCCCAGCATGGGCGCAGATATGCCTTATTTGACGCCCGAGTACGAAACCAGCATCAAGAATATGTTCATCGTCGGCGAGTTGGGCGGCTTGGCCTTAATCAAGAACGCGGTGAATCAAGGCCGCGACTGCATTGACACGATTGCCCGGAGAAGGGCTTCCTTAGGAGGCACACGCTCTGCTCCCGGCATTTATGACGTGCTGATCGTGGGTGCTGGCCCTGCAGGCATCAGCGCTTCCTTGCGCGCCATTGAGAAGGAGCTCAACTACATCACCCTCGACGAGGGGGAAATTGGCGGAACCGTTGCCAAATATCCGCGCCAGAAGCTGGTGATGACGAGTCCAGTCGAGTTTCCC
>DATDNK010000161.1:0-2405 GCA_036518275.1 Candidatus Acidiferrum sp. | reverse complement strand
TTAGCCTGAAGGTGTCGAAGAGAAGAGGAAAAATTCAGGGGATAACGGAGAGGGGCCTTGAGCGCGACTAAATCGGTGTTGATCGAACAATTCCGGACCCATGTGAAAGATACTGGCTCGCCCGAAGTGCAGATTGCCCTTTTGAGCGAGAGGATCAACTACCTGACCACGCATCTCAAGTCCCACGTGAAAGACCACGCATCCCGCCGCGGATTGATCATGATGGTCAATAAGCGCCGGCGGCTGCTGGACTATCTCAACCGCCGTGATCCGGATCGGTACCGCGAGATTGTTGACCGTCTTAGCCTGCGCAAGTAATCGCTCTTTTCTGCATTACGGGCGATACACATTGCGTTCTTACGAAGTGACAAATTCCACGCGGAGTCTGTCCTCAGGCCTCCGGCAGAAGTAGTGCCGGGCTACTCGTGGTGTAGCTGGTCCCGATTGTTCCCAACGACTCCTCCTTCTTTTCTTCCTCGAAGTTGTCCGCAAACCGGGCAGCAATCTTGTAGAACGGCCCTTCGCTTGGCGATCGGCCTTTAATCTCCCCGGCTGGGCCGGGACCAAAGGAAGTGTCTCATGTCTGAAAACTCACACACTCCAGCACCTCACCAGGTTACGGTGGAAGTTGGTGGGCGTCCGCTGATTCTCGAAACAGGGAAAATTGCAAAACAGGCCAATGGCGCGATTTTGGCGCGTTATGGCGATACGGTCGTGCTCACCACGGCCTGTATGGCTTCCGAAGCCAACGATAGAGATTTTCTCCCGCTCACCGTGGACTACCGCGAAAACACCTACTCCGCCGGGAAAATTCCAGGTGGCTTCTTCAAGCGCGAAGGGCGCCCCTCCGAAAAAGAGATTCTCACTTCCCGGTTGATTGACCGCCCGCTCCGCCCGCTGTTCCCGGAAGCCTGGCGCAATGAAACCCAGATTGTCAGCATGGTGCTCTCCGCTGATAGCGACAATGACCCCGATGTGATCGCGGTTACCGGCGCTTCAGCGGCTTGCTACGCTTCGGATCTACCGTTTGAGAAGCCCATCGCCTGCGTGCGCGTGGGCTTGCTGGATGGCCAGCTCGTTGCGAATCCCACCGTTGCGCAGCAAAAGAAGAGTTTGCTGAACATTGTTATTGCCGGCACGGAAGAGGCCATCGTTATGGTCGAATCCGGCGCTTTGGAGGTTTCCGAGGAAACTGTTGTCGACGCTCTCGAATTTGGCCACGCGCAAATCAAGAAAATTGTCGCTGCCATTCAGGAGCTTCACGGCCAGCTCAAGCCTAAGAAAGTTGTAGTCGAGCCGCTGCCTTTCGATGAAGGCATCTATAAGGATCTGCAAAAGAAATACGGCGACAAGCTCCACGATGCTCTCAACACCGAAAAGCATCCCAAAAAAGAAAGCTACCACCTGGTGGATGCGCTCAAGGAAGAAATCCTCGCGACGATTCCCGAAGAGCCCAAGAAGGAAATGGACGAGAAGCGCACGCTCACCAAGCGTGCGTTTGAACGCCTCCGCGAAAATATCTTTCGCGACGATGTTTTGAACGCTCGCCGCCGTCCCGATGGCCGCGCTTTCGACCAGATTCGCAAGATTACCTGCGAAGTCGGTTTGCTCCCGCGCGTCCATGGCTCCGCGCTTTTCACCCGTGGCGAAACGCAGGCACTCGCCACGCTAACGCTAGGCACCAAGGAAGACATGCAGCGCCTCGACCTGCTGTTCGAGGAGGACCAGTTCAATCGTTTCATGCTGCACTACAATTTCCCGCCGTTCAGCGTCGGCGAAGTGAAATTCCTTCGTGGCCCCGGACGCCGCGAAATCGGCCACGGTGCTCTTGCTCATCGCGCCCTCTTGAATCTGCTTCCTCCCGAGGCGGACTTCCCCTACGCCATGCGCTTGGTTTCCGACATCCTGGAGTCCAACGGCTCTTCCTCGATGGCCACGGTTTGCGGCGGCTCGCTGGCTCTCATGGACGCTGGCGTTCCTATCAAGTCCTCCTGCGCGGGTATCGCCATGGGCCTTGTCGTTGGGGACAAAGGAAAGTATTCCATCCTCACGGACATCGCTGGAGCCGAAGATCATTACGGCGACATGGACTTCAAAGTCGCCGGCACGCGCAATGGCATCACCGCGCTGCAAATGGACATCAAAGTCCTTGGCATCAGCATCGCCATGATGCGTGAAGCCCTGGCTCAAGCGAAGAAAGCGCGGCTCCAGATTCTCGACACGATGGAAGGAACGCTCGACACCGCGCGGACGGAGATTTCCGCTTACGCGCCGCGTCTCTATAAGCTGAACATTCCCACGGACAAGATCCGCGACCTCATCGGCCCTGGCGGCAAGAAAATCAAGTCCATCACCGAGCAGACCGGCGTCAAAATCGACGTCCTCGAAGACGGCACCGTGCACAT
>DATDNK010000160.1:0-15466 GCA_036518275.1 Candidatus Acidiferrum sp. | reverse complement strand
TTCGCCTGCACATGCTCGGCTACAAAGCGGCCGTCCGGGCCTGGGCGACCCTCCACCAGAGCCTGCGCTTTGTCCTTAAACGTATCTGGCAAAGGATCCGTACCTATGTAGCTTACCGGAAGAGACTTCCCTTCTCCCTCGAGCACGAAATCCACACGCCCAGAAAGGTGACGAATGCTGCCGTCTTCCACTGTGCCGGCAACGCGCATGCGCTGCGATCGCTGGGAACTGTTCAGTGTCTGCAATTCGGCAATCGTGTGATAGTACGTCTTGCTCTCGCCATAGCCGAGCCAGGCGAGGAACCCCAGCGCCGCCACGATGATCCCGATGCCGATGCCAAATTTAGCCTGTTTCTTCATTTTGGCCTTCCCGCCAGCCTGTTTGGATCGTTAAATTGCATTCTACCATAGACGTTAATGAGCTCTATCTTTCCTGTTTGCCATCCAGTACCGCCCGAAACCTGGAGACTTCCTCATCCCTATCCCTGAGCGATGCCCCAAGCACAAAGGGTTTTTCACCATCCAACAAGACCGGACAGCCCAAATCTATCGAAAGCACATCCTGCACTACGCGTGGTGGAATTTCTGTGACCAAAATCACACTCTTGGGTTTGAGGGATCGCCGAATGCGTGATGCCACCGACGGAAGATGTTCACGGAGCAAGTCTGTTGCGCGTGCTGAATTGGCCCCAACGTCCTGACCATGCTCCAACGGGCATTCCAAAATGTACGCGAGAAAAAGCCCCGCGCCCTGAAATTCCAAATGAGTCGCTTCTGCGGACTTCCCTGTTGGCGGAATTCCGACAGCGGCAAGCAACTGCGCTGCTTCTCCGCGGAATTCACCTCCCGCGGAATACAGATAGTCCGCGTCCTCGCGAGGAGCAACTGCTCCCAGCAAAAGTGCTCGAATATGGACGGGGCGGTACCGTGTAGCCCATTCCAGCCGGCGCAGCCGCCGCGCAATGTGTTCGGCCGACGCGCTTTGGCCACACCCGTCGCACTTCAATGTCTGCTGATTCGTCATGTCCAGAGAAATCGTAGAGGAGATGCACCACAACTTCAAACACCAAGCAGCCAGAACGTAGTGGTAATAACCATTGGGCTTTAAGCGGTTATTGTATCCGACCATCCATGCGGCAAAATTTCAATGAGCAATCGAGGGCGCCGGGGTGTGTGCTTGGCGCGACCGCGCAGGTAAAGTCATCCCTGGAATTGCGGTCTAATGCCCATACCCCGAAAGCAATTTTTTTGAAACAAAGCCCCGGCTGCCGCGTCGTCTTACTTGGGGAGTGCCTTAAAGTCCAGCCGCCAAGGGAGGCGCCCTTGGGGCTGACTTCAGGCCGTCGGCTGCTCTTCCAGCTTGGGCTTGCCTTCTCCCCCGCATTGCAGCGAAAATTTGCCTTTGCTGCGACTTCAAAATCCGGATTCCCATCAAGGAGTGACCGATGAGAACACTAGCGCTGTTCATCCAGGACTTGAGACAAGCGTTTCGTTCGCTGACGCGCTCCCAAGGTCTCGCTCTTACTGTCATTGCCACGCTTGCGCTCGGTATCGGCGCTAACGCCGCCATCTTCAGTCTCGTGCGCGGCGTCCTGCTTCGCCCGCTGGTCAACGACGACGAAAGCCGGCTCATTTACGTTCAGCAAAGTGCACGCGGAATAGGTATGGATGAAATCGCCTTCTCCGTCCCCGAAATTCAAGACTTCAAGGCCAGCATTCATTCCGTCAGCGAATTCGGCGATTTCTCGGCAGTCCCCATGACCATGGTCGGCCTAGGAGAGCCTCGCGAAATTCAATCCGCCGTCGTCGGCGGCAATTATTTCGAAACCGTCGGCCTCCACCCAGTTCTCGGCCGCCTCATCGGCCCCCAAGACGACGGTCCGAAGGCCGCTGGCGTTGTTGTTCTCACCTACCCTTTCTGGGCGACAGCCCTCAACAAAGATCCCAATGTCGTCGGCAAACAGGTCCGCCTTGATAGCTTTGACGCGCGCTTGGGCACCGTCATCGGAGTCCTCGAACCCTCCCTCCCTTATCCCACGGACACAGCGATTATCGCCAATGTGGTTATGAGCGCGCACCACCTCGACGCCACCATGGTTACCGGACGCGTCCATCGCATGACCGAGCTCTTTGGCCGCCTCGCTCCCGGTGTCACACTCGACCAGGCTCGCGCCGAACTGCAATCCGTCTACGCCACCATGAAGAAAGATCACCATGAAGCTTACCCCACCAACGCGAACTTTCAGATTGATGCAAGGCTTTTCCGCGACCAGGTTACTTACAGCGCTCGCACGGTCCTTCTTGTTCTTCTGGTCGCTTCCGGTTTGGTCTTCGTCATCGCTTGCTCCAACGCGGCCAACCTCATCCTCGCCCGCACCGTTCGCCGCGAAGGCGAGTTAACGATCCGCGCAGCTCTCGGCGCAACCTCCAGCGCCTTGCGACGTACACTGCTGGCCGAAAGCCTCGTCCTTTGCGTCGCCGGAGCCACGCTTGGCGTCATGATGGCTCGTCCTCTGCTCAAAATCCTTTCGAGTTACGCCTCCAAGTTCTCCGTCCGCGCTCTGAACCTCACCATTGACTCAAGCGTCCTCTGGGTCGGCGCGGGCCTCGCAATAATCGCCGCAGTCCTCCTCGCCTACGTTCCTCGCCTCCCAAGCGCGAACGTTTCACAATCCCCCGGCCTTGCAACCAGCGGCGGCCCTCGTATTACCGGCAGCACCAATCGCCGCCTGCGCGCCTTTGCCGTCGTTCAGATTGCGGCCTCCTTCATGCTTCTCTCCGGCGCCAGCATGCTTCTCAAAACGCTTGTTGCTATGCAAACCGCGCAGACGGGCATGGACACACGTCACGTTCTCGCCATCAACGTTCCTGTGATGAATTACCAAAAGACGCCGCAGCAAGTGGTCGATTTTTACAAGGAAACCATCCGCCGCGTTGACGCCCTGCCTGGCGTGACCAAGACTGCCTACGGCATGTCCGCTCCCTGGCGCGACGCGGGCGCATTCGGTCCCGGCCTGCAATTCTCCGCCGACGGCCATGTGCAGAGCATCGAAAACGATCCGCACGCGCAGTTCCGTGTCATTTCACCCGGATTCTTTGCCGCGCTCGGCGTTCCTATCGTGGCCGGACGTGATTTCAACGACCTCGATACTCAAACGAAAGAGCCCATTGCTATCGTCAGCGATAGTCTTGCCAAACGTATGTTCCCGGGACAGGAAGCCATCGGACGCCATGTCTATTGGACCGACCCGGTGTTGCAATTCCTCCCCGGGTTCAAAAGCGAGCAGTTGCGCATTGTTGGCGTCACCGCCGATATTGACGACGAACACGTCGTTCCGCAACCCACTCTCACGATTTACAGCACCTTTAACCACGGGCCGATGTTTAACGGACGCCTCTTTGTCCACACCAGCGTAAATCCCTATTCGCTTGTGACGCCGGTCACGCACGTCATTCGCGGCATGTCTGCAGAACAGCCCGTCGAGAAAGCTGCTACTCTCGAAGATATTCGCGCGGAAGTCCTCACACCCGACCGTCTGAACACCGTGGTCTTCGGCATCTTCGCGGCAGTAGCCCTTACGATCGCACTCGTCGGTGTTGCCGGCGTGTTGGCGTTTTCCGTCAGCGCGCGCACCCGCGAGTTCGGTATCCGCCTCGCTCTCGGTTCGCCGCCGCAGCGCCTTCTCGCTGGAGTTATTGTTGAAGGCGCGGTCATGGCAGCTTTGGGTTTGGTAACTGGCTCCGTCGGCGGCTTCTGGCTCGCCCGCATTGCAGAGCGCTACATCCCCGACTTGAAAATGCCCAGCGCCTTGCCCGTCATCGCTTCGGCTTTTGTGTTGCTGGTCGCGGCGGTCATTGCCTCCGCCATGCCGGCCGCTCGCGCTGCCCGCGTTGACGTCATGCAGGCCCTGCGCTCCGAATAGGCAAATCTTGTCCTAGGTTTCGCGAAGATTGGTCTAGCCGGTTGGACTTTACTTAATCGCCGATGCTTCCGCAGGCAGCTTGGAGCGCAGGCACCACTTGAGTTCCTGGCTCATTTCCAGGACTTCCATGCCGGGCATGACGATGAATTTGCAGCTCAGCATCTCGCGCGGCTCGTCGTCATCAGGCAGTTGGCAGGTCACGCGACAATACTGACAGTCCTGGTTCCAACAGAAGCGGCCATAGGGAATCGTCTCGGGGCTGATGAATTGAAAGCAGCGTAGCAGCGAATTGCGCTCCGGCACCTGAAACTTTTTGCCAAAAATGATGAGGTCCACCAGCTTTTCGTAAGGACGGAAGGGTTCCGACATGACGATTCCTGTTCTCCAATGGCCCGAAGGACGCCACTAGCTTTTTCTAGCTACGACTCGCCTGGGTGAGTGCCTCAACAGAGTAAAACGCAGGATGGGACGGTACAACGCCGCTCGTCGCGCGCGTTTCCAATTTGCTACGGGGGCAAAAAGTTGGCAGGTTGGGGGGACGTTAGTATGCAGTCCCCTGGTACTGAGAAACGACATCCCGGATGCGGTCATCCCACCGCCACCTCACTCGATTTCCCTTTAAATGCACGCCCCCAATCCATCGGTCGATGCCGTTAAGTGCGATATGGTCGAACTTGCCAGCGAGCACTGCGCGTCCAGTATCGGTCACCGCGATCTTGGAGCCATTGAACTGATAACTCCTGAGCTTACCTTTGAATGGCAGTACAAAGCGCAGCAGAGGGTGCGGCGCAGTAACGGACGCGCGCAACATGTCTAGCAAAAGCATATCGCCAACCAGTTCGGTGCGAACTGTCGTGCCAACAACCACCGCCGGCGTCGTGACGCCTAGAGAGCCCACAGTTCGTAATAGTTTCCGTTCAAGCCGTGACAAACCACTTTGCCTCTCGGGATACTCCTGCAAAATGTAGGAGATCATGCCTCGGATTTCGGGCAGGGCCCCAAGATCGGCGGCTAACAGGCGTGAGAGGGCTTTCGGGGACGGCGAACAGAAGGCAGACCAAACTCGCTGAGCGAGGCGCATTTGCGCGGGGGAAATCGGCTGGCGAGCTTCGTAAGCCTGAAGAAGTTCCTCAGGCTTGAGCCATCCGCCATACGCTGAAACGAGCCGAAGCTTTGCGTTTTCTTGCTTGTGTTCATTGAACCACGCCAGAAGCTGAACGAGGCTCAGCTGACAAAGGGATGTCGGGCCGAACCACAGCACCACCTCGTCATAATCGATGTGACGGCCGAGCACCGCGTTGCGCTTGTCGAACTCCGTTGCGTTTCTGCCAGTCCAGAAGCGCGATCGCAGCCGGCTCAAGCGTTGCAATGTCAGTCCACCTGGAACAGGTCCGGTATAGAGCGCATCGCGCCACGAAAGGATGTTTCCTCTCCTGCTGAACCCCGCTTGCCTTAGCGATCCTCCTGTAGAGTCGCCATCAACAATATGGAGCGTGTTCATACGTACCTTGCTGAAGGGGTTAACCAGCTAGGTCGAAATATTGTCCCATCTTGCGGAATTTTTCGTAACGTGCATCGACCAACTCGCGGACGGGTTCATGGGATAATGCCACGAGCTGCCGATCCAAAACTTCATCCAGTAACCGCGCCGCCGCCTCATGATCCGTGTGCGCGCCGCCGTCCGGCTCAGCAACGATTTCGTCCACGACCCCCAGTTCCTTCAACTCCCGTGGCGTGATCTTCATGGCCGCCGCCGCGGTTTCCGCCTTCGCCGCGTCCCGCCAAATGATGGAGGCACATCCTTCCGGTGAAATCACGGAATAAAAGCTGTTTTCGAGGATGTTCACTTTATCGCCCACGGCAATCGCCAGCGCGCCGCCGGAACCGCCTTCGCCCGTAATGGTGACGATGATTGGCACGGGCAGCCTCGCCATTTCGCGCAGATTCTTGGCGATGGCTTCGCCCTGCCCGCGTTCTTCCGCATCCATGCCGGGGTACGCGCCTTGCGTGTCCACAAAGCTGAGAATCGGCCTCCCGAATTTCGCGGCGAGTTGCATCACGCGCAAAGCCTTGCGGTAGCCTTCCGGTTTCGGCTGACCAAAATTACGCACCAGACGCTGCTTCGTGTCTCGTCCTTTTTGATGGCCAATCACGGCCACCGGCCGGCCGTGATATTTGGCAAGCCCCGCAACAATCGCCTTGTCGTCAGCGAACCCGCGATCGCCGTGCAGCTCGATGAAATCCGTAAAAAGAAAATTCACATAGTCCATGGTATAGGGGCGCTGCTGATGCCGCGCGATTTGCGCGCGCTGCCAAGGCCCCAAATGTGTGTAAAACTCGCGCCGCAACTCCGCCACTTGCTGCCGAATGCGCTCCAGCTCTGCGTCGGCTGCCCCGTCGCCCGACAAGCGCCGCAGTTCCTCGACATCTTTCTCGAGATGCTCGATGACTCGCTGGCGCTCGGCCTGTTGCTTGTCCGGTTTATCTTTCGTTCTCATGCCCCCACCGAAGCTACTGCATATTCGCCACAGACCTGCCGGATTGCTTCCACCAAATCCGGAGAAGGGTTGACGCGTTGCTGTGCTCGCATCACCGCTGTTGAACCGTCCGGACGGCACAATTCAAAGACGACTGGGCAGTTCCCGGGCGCATCTACCATTAGGTCGTTTAAGCGGTCCATCGCATCTTCACTCAACTTCCCCAAATCGAGGCGCACGCGGAACTCTCCATTGGCGGGCCGATCGCTAATCTCTTGGAGCAGCCGCGCTTCCTGCAGAGAGAGGCGCGTTCCTGCCTCCTCCACCTGAACGCGCACTTTCATGAGGAGTGGCTTGGCGGGTTTCAGTATTTGTTCGAAGCGTGCGAAGCTTTCGGGGAAAGCCAGCAATTCCTGAATTCCCGTCATGTCCTGAATCGTAAAAATGGCCCACCGCGCTCCCTTTCTCGAGCGCATGGGCCGGCTGCTGACAATCAGAGCCGCAATGGTGATTTCTTTTCCATTGCGCTGGCCCTCGACCTGGTCTAGCGATACCGCTTTCAAATCCGTTAGGCGCGAGGCGTATTTTGCCAGCGGATGCCCGGAAACATAGAATCCAAGCATCGCGTACTCGCTTGCAAGGCGCTCTTCCTCGGTCCAGGGCTCTGCTTCGTGCAATTCAAAGGGGATGGGTGCAGGCGCGGCAGCGGCTGCACCCATAAACAATCCATGCTGGCCGGACTCGCGCATCCGCGAAGCGCGCTGTAACGTGGCGAGAGCCTCGTCCACCGACACAAGCAGCGACTCGCGCGGGCCGAGGGAATCGAGCGCACCGGACTTGATGAGGCTCTCGAAAACACGCTTGTTCAGAAAACGCGATTCGATGCGCTCGCAGAAATCATAGAGCGACTTGAATTCGCCGTGCGAAAGCCGAGAATCGCGGATGGCCTTGGCTGTGTTTTCGCCGACGTTCTTAATGGCGGCAAGACCAAACCGGATTGCTTCTCCAACCGGCGTAAAGTACAAATCGCTTTCATTCACATCCGGCGGAAGAATGGAAATACTCATTCCTCGGGCCTCGTTAATGTACTTCACCACTTTGTCTGTGTTGCCTGCTTCCGAGGTTAGCAGGGCGGCCATGAATTCCACAGGATAATGCGTCTTCAGGTAAGCGGTCTGGTACGCCAGCAGCGCATAGGCGCAGGAGTGCGACTTATTGAAGCCGTAGCCGGCAAACTCCTCCATCAGATTGAAAATCCTCTCCGCTTTCTTTTCGGGAATTTTGTTCGCGGCGCACCCCGCCATGAATTTCGCGCGCTGCGCAGCCATCTCTTCTTTCTTTTTCTTGCCCATCGCACGGCGCAAAATGTCCGCTTCGCCGAGAGAAAAACTCGCCAGCCGGTTGGCGATTTGCATCACCTGTTCCTGGTAAAGAATGACTCCGTAGGTTTCCTCCAGAATATCTTTCAACTGTGGCAGTTCGTAAGCGACTTTCGTCTTGCCGTGCTTGCGGTTGATGAAATCATCGATCATGCCGCCTTGAATGGGCCCGGGGCGGTAAAGCGCGTTCAGCGCCGTAAGGTCTTCGATGCGGGTTGGTTGATAGCGGCGCAGAATGTCGCGCATCCCATGCGATTCAAACTGAAAAATCGCAGTGGTATCGCCGCGGGCAAAAAGCCTGTACGTTTCCTCGTCTTCGAGCGCCAGGTTATCAATGTCAATTTTCATGCCGCGATTCTGCTTGATCATGCGCACCGTGTCGTGAAGAACCGTGAGCGTGGTCAAGCCGAGAAAATCCATCTTCAGCAGCCCGATGCGCTCCAGTGCATTCATGTCAAACTGGGTCGTGATTTCATCCCGGTTCGATTTATAAAGCGGGACGACGTCGGTGAGCGGCTGCGGAGAAATTACAACGCCCGCCGCATGTGTGGAGGCGTGTCGCGACAATCCTTCCAGCCGCAGCGCCACAGCCATCAACTCTTTCAGATTCTCATCGGAATTGATCGCGGCCTTAAGTTGCGGAGCTTCTTCAAGCGCGTCTTTCAGCTCGATGCCCAGCGTGTTGGGGATCAGCTTAGCCAGCCGGTCCACTTCGCCGTAGGGAATATTCATTGCGCGGCCAACGTCCTTGACCGCTGCTTTAGCGGCCATCGTTCCAAAGGTGATGATTTGCGCCACGTTTTCGCGGCCGTATTTCTGGGTCACGTAGTCAATCAACTCACCGCGGCGCCGCATGCAGAAGTCAATGTCGATATCCGGCATGGAAACC
Organism: Candidatus Acidiferrum sp.; assembly: GCA_036518275.1. Lineage (GTDB taxonomy): Bacteria > Acidobacteriota > Terriglobia > Acidiferrales > UBA7541 > Acidiferrum. The sequence continues at coordinate 6,799 of DATDNK010000160.1, read as the reverse complement.
CGCTCGGGGTTCAGAAAGCGCTCGAAGAGCAAGTTGTACTGTAGGGGGTCTACGTCCGTGATGCGCAGCGCGTAACTCACCAGGCTGCCGGCCGCAGAACCGCGTCCGGGCCCAACAGGAACACCTTGCGCCCGGGCATAGTGGATAAAATCCCAGACGATCAGGAAGTATCCTTCGTAGCGCATCTTCTTGATCATCTCGATTTCGAAGGTCAGCCGGCGCTCGTATTCAGCAAGCGGATTCCGCAGGAAACCTTCTTTTGCCAGACGCTCCAGATGCGTAACACGCGTCGCAAATCCTTCGCGCACGACCTTCTCAAAATAACTTGCGGAATCGTATCCGCTGGGCACTTTAAACTCGGGAAAAGGATTCGCGATCCTTTCGATCTTCACGTTACAGCGCGCTGCGATATCCACGGTGCGGCTGAGTACCTCGGGAATTTCGCCAAAAATCTTGGCCATTTCCGCGGCGCTCTTGAAATAGAACTGGTCGGTGGCGAACTTCATGCGGTTCGCGTCGCCCATGGTCTTACCCGTTTGGATACACAGCAACACTTCCTGGGCGTGCGCGTCTTCGTGATGGAGGTAGTGGCAGTCGTTCGTAGCTACCAAAGGAATACCAGTTTCTTTTGAGAGGCGGACCAGCTCCGGATTCACGCGGTGCTCGATTTCAATGCCCTGGTCCTGAATCTCGAGAAAGAAATTGCCTTTACCGAAGATGTCACGCAAGCGATACGCGTTCTCGCGCGCTTGTTCGTACTTTTGTTCCACCACAGCTTCGGTGACAACGCCGCGCAGACAGGCGGAAAGAGCAATCAATCCTTTGCTGTGTTTTGCAAGAAGTTCGTAGTCGATGCGTGGCTTGTAGTAAAACCCTTCGAGGAAACCTGCAGAAACTAATTTAATTAAATTGTGGTAGCCCTCAGGCGATTCGCACAGCAGCACCAAGTGGTTGGTGCCGCGCATCCCCGGCTCCAGGTCCGCTTTGTCTGACCCGCCGTGGCCATTCGTTTTATCGCCGCGGTCGTGCCGGCTTCCCTTGGCGACGTAAACCTCGCAGCCGATGATCGGCTTGACGTCGCGCTTGCCGGCTTCGTGGAAGAAATTCGCGGCCGCAAAAAGGTTGCCATGGTCGGTGATGGCTACCGCGGGCATCCTTTGCCGAGATGCCTCATCTAGCAACTCGGAAGTCTCACAAGCCCCGTCGAGCAGACTGTAATCCGTGTGAACGTGCAGATGAACAAACTGGGGTTGCCCCATGGACTTTGATTCTAAATCTTGGGACGAAGAAATGCATTACTCTTTGTCGCGTTTCCCACAGCCTCGAAAACGCTGAGTGTGCAAGTGTCTTCTAGCGGCGATGTTTCTTCCGGGCAGTGCTCGCGTGCTTGGCGTGGACCTTTGCCCCCGCTGTCCTGCTCCCCACTCTGCCTGTAGCGGCCTTTGCAGCGTGCTTCATTTCGGCTTTCGCTGCCGCGTGCTTGCGGCTCGCCGCAGCTGTAACTGCCGCTGCCGCATGCGCCTTGGCCGCATGCTTAGCTTGCTTCTTTTCCTTTTCCTTCTTTTTCGGCGCTTCCTTGATCCCGCTCAGCTTGCGCAGGATTTTCTCGCGCTCCTCCGGTGTCTTCCCTCGCCCAGTAAGCTGCATCGCGAAAACCTGCTCGACAATCTGGTCGAACTTCGGGCCACGAGGCATCCCGAGTGCCTCCAGCTCATTCCCCACCTGCGAGAGCCCGCCGCGAATGGGCCTCCACTTGTGCAGGTATGCGCGAATCTTGGACAGCGCCCCACTTTTGTTAGACTCCGCCAGCAAGTAAGCCATTTGCTCCAACGGCAGTTTCTCCAGAAAGCGGTAGGCATCCACGGGAGCTTGCATCTTCTTCCCGACCAGCTCCTTCTGAGCCGCGAACGCCTTTTCTTCAAACGTTAGAAGGGATTCCATCTCTGCGGCGCGGAATCCTGCTTTATAGAGAGCGCTGTTTACCTCGCGATCCTTCAATCGCCCAAGAATGGCCAGCAGCATCGGCGTGGCGAGCCGCGGGCGAAATCCGGCAGTGAACAAATCTTCGCGCACTTTGATCAGCCGGTTGATGGCCTCGTAGTCGGGATGCTTCTTTGCCACAACCGGGTTGATCACCTCCAGCAACTTCGCTTCTTCCCATGCTTTGAGAACGACAGTCGGCCGCTCCTCCCGGGCCACGGCACGAAGTTCGCTGCCGGCATCTTCCGCTTCGATCGAGTGTTGCAGGTTGCGTTCGATGGCCAGATCAAACCACTCCTGCGTGCGCTGCTCGACCTTGAACCCCATGCGAGCGGCAAACCGCAACACGCGCAACAGACGCGCAGGCTGGTTCGTAAAGCTGTGGATGCTGAGCGCCCGCACTTCCGCGCGTTCGATATCAGAAAGGCCATTTGTGGGGTCCAGCAGCAACCCGCGGGACGCAGGGTTCAAGGAGATAGCGATAGCGTTCAGTGAAAAATCGCGCCGCCTCAAATCTTCCATAATGGTGGACCAGCGAATTTCCGGGCGCGTTCCCGGCCGCACGTAGTAATCGTCACGGGCTGCGGAAATACTCCCTTCGCAGTCCCCGGCAAACAAAACTTCGACGTGACGATACTTCTCATCTTCGATGAGGACTTTTGCGCCGCCCTTCTCGAGTTCGCGAGCGATCCGTGACGGGTTTCCCTCGACCGTGAAATCCAGATCGCGCAGCGACGCGCCGGTGATCAAGTCGCGCACCGTACCGCCCGTCAGGTAAACGTTGAATCCCAGCGCTGCAGACAGCTCCTGCACGCGCATCATTGCCGCTCTCTGCTCTGGTGAGAGCCGGCTTTCCAGTAAAAACATGTAATCTGGCATTGCGCTCCTTCTGCTTCAGGGTGTCCACGTCAAGCACGCGGAGTCACCCGCAATGAGCCCCTCGACCTGCCGCGTTATGCACGCGGGTGATGCGCCTTGTAAATTTGCTTCAGCCGTTCTTCCACGACGTGCGTGTAGATTTGCGTCGTGGAAATGTCTGCATGGCCCAGCATCAGTTGCACCGACCGCAAGTCCGCACCGCGCTCCAATAAATGCGTGGCAAAGCTGTGCCGCAGCATGTGCGGCGTGAGCGCCACACGCAGGCCGGCGCGCCGTCCATAGGAGGACAGAATCTTCCACACACCAACGCGGCTGAGTGCCCCACCACGCCGGTTGACGAAGAGCGTCGGGCTGCTCGTCCCCTTGCTGACCAACTTCGGCCGGGCATCCCGAAGATATTTTTCGACCATGCCCAAGGCTTTCTTCCCAATGGGCACGATCCGCTCCTTGTCACCCTTGCCGATGCAGCGTACGCAACCCAGTTTGGTGTCGAAGTCGCTGACGCGCAGTCCAACGAGTTCGGAAACGCGCAGTCCGGCCGAGTAAAGCACCTCCAGCATCGCTCGATCGCGCAAGCCGAAAGGGGTCTTCGCGTCCGGCTGCGCCAGCAAACGTTCCACCTCTTCCAGCCGCAAGTATCCGGGCAACGACCGCCGGATCTTCGGCGACTCAAGATTCACCGAGGGATCTTCGGGAATCACTTCTTGAATCTGAGCAAAGCGGAAAAAATTCCGCAGCGAAACCAGATGCCGCGCCACGCTCTTGCTTTCCAGCTTTTGCCGGTACAACCCAGCCAGAAAATCGACCAGATCATCCCGGCTGACCGCTTCCAGGGAGAGCTTGCGCTTCTGCGCAAACTCGCTGAACTTCATCAGGTCTCTCCGGTAAGCAGAGACGGTATTCGGCGAAAGCCCTTTTTCGACCCGGATGTGCGTCAAAAACGACGAGATGGCAGCCGCAATTTCCATCACAGCTCCGCGTATCCGCGTTCGCCGCTCCGGCGGCGCACGGCGATTCCGTAGACTTCCTGAATCTCATGGCAGCGGAAAACCCACGCCAGCGCAAGGTATAGCACTGTTGCTCCGGTGATCATGCCGGAAAATACCAGAAGCTGAACGAGGAATCGCGAATGAATCGTAAACGCCGTGTAGTGATTGCCGATCACGCATGCCACGCCCATGATGCCGGCGCACAGTGCGATCTTCGCAGAAGACCGGACCACTTCCATCATGCCCATTGAGCCGTAGCGCAATCGAAAAATGATGAGCAATGCGAAGAAATCGAAGAAGGTAGCTAGAGCCGTCGCCAAAGCGGGGCCGCCGTTCTGGACTCTGTTGAAGAACACTTGCAGGAAGAGAATGTTCAGCACGATGTTAATGACCAAAGAAATGGAAGCCACAATGACCGGCGTTTTCGTGTCTTTTGTGGAGTAAAACGCCGGTACGACCAGCTTCACCGTCGCCAGCGCCGGCAATCCAATCGCGTAATAGAGCAGCGCCCTTGCCGTCAAGCGCGTGGACGCGGCAATGAATTGCCCGTGTTGGAAGAGCACGCGGATAATCGGCTCGCGCAGAATCATCAAGCCCAAGGCCGCGGGAATGGTGATGAATGCCACAAGGCGAATGGAGAAGGACAGCGTTTTCTTCAACGACTCGTAATCTTTCGCCGCCGCCTGGTGCGACATCATCGGAAGAATTGCCGTGGCCACCGCGATCGCGTAGCCTCCCAGTACGAGTTCCATCACGCGGTCGGCAACATAAAGCGCTGCAAGGCTCCCAGCAGGCATCCGCGCCGCCGTGGCAAATTTTGTATCAATCAGGAGATTGATCTGGCCGATGCCAATTCCAAAAAGACGGGGAAGCATCAAGCGCGCCACTTCGCGAATCGCCGGGTGGGAGAAAGAAATGCCAAAGTTGAACTTCATTCCCCTTCGCACCAAACTGGGAACTTGAATCAGAAATTGCAGGACGCCTCCGACAAGAACTCCAACCGCTAAAGACGTAGCTGCATCCTTGAAGTGGTGCCACACGATGCCCACGGAGAAAAGGATGGTTGCAATGTTCAGCATTACCGGCGTAGCTGCTGGCAATCCAAAAATGTGGAAGCAGTTGAGAATTCCCATAGCCAAGGCTGCGAGGGCAACGAAGAACAGGTAGGGGAAAATGATACGATTCAAATCCACAGCCTGCCCGCGTGCGACATTGGCTCCCGAAAATATGTTTACTACCGCCGGCGAAAACACCATTCCCAGGATGCTGATGACTGCCGCAACCAGCGCCAGCGTCCAGAACAGCCGGTTGGCAAAATCCCAGACTTCTTCCTTGCTTCTTTCCTGCATGAAACCCGAAAAGACCGGGATGAAGGACGCGGTCATCGAGCCTTCGGCAACCAGCCTACGAAATAGGTTAGGAATGCGGTAGGCTAGGACGTATGCGTCGGCGGAAAGGGTGGTTCCCAGGAGCAGAGTGATTCTCTGGTCGCGCACGTAGCCAAGGACGCGGCTGACGACGGTGACCAAAGAGATGATCGAGGCCGATTTTAGGATATGCTTTTTATCGGTCAAAGGGCGGCGCTCCGACGACCCCTAACCCCAATAGAAACAACAAGTTGACAGGAAAAGCGTGCTTAACATAACATACATTTCGCCGATTGGCAAATCTGTAGTTTTCCAACCTGGGATTTACTGGTTTTGAAAACAAAAGCCCCAGCCTCGACGCACAAGAAGGTTATTCTTGTCCTCACCGACAGGAAATCGCTGCGCGGTTATCTAAACCCCGCGCGCCTTGGCCAACTTGATCCCATCGACGTGCTCACCCCGGACGGCGAACACATTCAGTTCCCTGTCGCCAAGATCAGGTCTATCTATTTCGTGCGCGAATTTTCGAATGAGTTCGAGCCGCAACGCAAATCCTTCTTGAGCCGCCCCAAGCTCGACGGCCTGTGGGTGAAGTTGCGATTCAACGACGGTGAGCTCCTCGAAGGTCTCATTCCCAATGATCTTATATCGCTGCTCGACAACGGCTTGCAGATTACGCCTCCCGACCTAAATTCCTCTACTGACCGCATCTTCGTGCCGCGCGCTGCGCTCGCTGAGGTGACCGTATTGGGTGTCGTCGGTATTGCCCGGCGCAAACCCGGCGTGGCGGCGGCTGCCGCCGGCCAGCCTCGCCTTTTCAACGAATAGAGCAAAGCGTCTATACTTCCTTGGCCTGTTCATCTCCGGAACGCAGCCCAAATTACTTGAGGAGCCGTTCTTATGAAACTCTCCGAACTTGCGCAGAAACTCGGCTGCCGTCTTGAAGGGCCGCCCGACCTCGAGATTTCCGGCGTCGCTGGCATGGAGTACGCGGGCCCCGGCCAGCTGACTTTCCTCGCCAACCGCAAATACTTCTCGCTCCTGAAGACCACGCGAGCCTCGGCGGTGCTAATCGAGGAAAGTGTCGCCATCGAGCGCGACGCAGCCCAAGCCTCTCTAGCTGCCCTGCGCTCCGCCAACCCGTATCTGGCTTTTGCGCAGGCCCTCGAACTCTTTTATCAAGCCCCACAGTACGCTGGGGGCATTCACCCCACGGCGATTATTGGGAAAACCGCAAAAATTGGCGAAGGCGCGCATGTCGGCCCCTATTGCTTTGTTGACGAAGAAGCCGAGATCGGGTGCCACGCCGTGCTGCACAGTTTTGTGACTATCTATCGCGGCGCAAAAATCGGAGACAATTTCGTTGCTCATGCCCACTCTGTTGTGCGCGAGAACTGCCGCATCGGCAACCGCGTCATCTTGCAAAACGGCGCTGTGATCGGCGGCGACGGCTTCGGGTTCGCCAAACGGCAAGACGGCACTTGGTACAAGATGGCTCAATCCGGGCCAGCAGTGCTTGAGGACGATGTCGAAGTGCAATCCAACGCCTGCGTGGACCGCGCCACAGTCGGCGAAACGCGCATC
>DATDNK010000159.1:0-17893 GCA_036518275.1 Candidatus Acidiferrum sp. | reverse complement strand
GATTACGTGGTGGTGGGGACGGATCCGGGGTCGAAGTACGACAAGGCGAAGGAATTAGGAGTGACGATTTTGAGTGAAAGGGAGTTTGAGAAGCTGGTGGGGTTGACCTGAGACTCTTAGCGTCGATTCCTTCGCCAGTAGTATCGACCGATAAAGAACACGCCCACGAGAGAATACATTATCAAGCGTCGCGTAATCCATCCGAGAGAATGCGGAAGATGAGGAGCGATTCGATCCCAAGCAAAGTTAAAAACAAAAATTACAAAAACTAGCAGCATAGCAGCGCCAAAAAGCTTGACAGAGTCATAGGGAGGCCTTTCTCCTGTTGGTTGTATATCCCACATCACCAGGAGGTAGTTATCCCCTCGTCTCAGGCGCTTTATAGCAGAATCCCATGTCCTACTCTTTTGGATATCGTCTTTGCGAACGCGCTTGTAAGCATGACGCAGAAGGCTTGAGATTTTCGCTTCATATTCTTCAGTGCTGTATTCGGCTTCGAAGGCTTCGTTCAGGGCAATGGGATCTTCCGGGCATTCATCTGTCTCGGTGAAGTACATCATTCGCTTTTCGAGGTCGGAGAGGGGCACGTTTTCGAGGGCAGCCTGCTCGGCGGTTTGTTGGACGAGAAAGTCTTTGGCTTCGAGCAAGCGCATTTGACGAGATTGTAAGGCTGGTCATTGCAGTCGACAATGCCAAAAAGCAGGCTGGGACGCGGTATAATGAAGCTGGCGGGTGAGCCGGGTGATCGCTGGCTGAGGCCGAGGAACGGCGGCGTAAAGCCGCCGCTACATGGCCGAAGCGGGAGGAAAGTCCGGACACCGTCGTGAGACACGTTGACCGCTCTACGTTCATCGGAAATGGCGAACGGGGGTGGCGGGCTAAAGTCCGCCGCTACACAGCTCGCGTGGCGGCCTCCCGACAAGTCGGGATAAATGCCGCCCGGCGCTTCACAAACGCCAACGCCCACGGTGAGCGGAGAGCGGTCAACGGAACTCATGACATGGGCAACGCGCCTGGTAACGCCAGGGGAGCGGAGTAACGGCCCGCCTCAGAAGGCGGCCGCTACAAAGGCTCACGGAAAGTGCCACAGAGAATAAACCGCCGGCGGAGCGCAGCACGGTGGCAGTCGCGCAGGGAAACCTGAGCAACGCCGAAAATGCACGCAACGTTAGGCAAGGGTGAAAAGGTGGGGTAAGAGCCCACCGCTCCGGTGGTGACACCGGAGGCACGGAAAACCCCGCGTGGTGCAAGGCCAAATAGGAGGGGAGAGCCGGCCCGGCTCGTTGAGCACATTTTCATACGAAAATGTGATCCCTTCGCGGCGGCGCAAGCCATCGTGAACGAAAACCCTCGGGTAGGCTGCTGGAGTCACGGTGCGAACCGTGACCTAGAGGAATGATCGCCGCGGCGCGCGGTTCGCTTCGCGAGTTGCGCGCTCGACAGAATCCGGCTTACATGGCTCGCCCGCCATTTTCAATAGCTTACAAACGTCAAGCATTCGCGATGGACCTCGGGATTGCCCAGCAGCATACCTATAAGATCACTTCGTCAACTTGAAAGAAACGGCGACTATTCAGCAGAGTCTTGGTCCTGTTGCACTGCCATATGTCCGCATAGCCGACATTTCATCCACAGAACAACCCGACCTGTGGCGCGAGCTCAGCGGCAACCGGTTGCACCAAAGCTTGTAATCGCTCACGTTGCGGGCCGACGATGACAGGGAACGTGAGCGAGCAATTGCCTTCGCGCAGCGCAATGGCGTTGCCCTTGGTTAAAGCATCGAGCCGCTGCTCTAGGTCCGGGATGCCGAGCTTCTTCAAGTCTGAAATGAGTGAGTGACGCACACATTGCAGCCCGATGGCATTATTTGTGACGTCTTGGAAGAGGCGCATGTCCGGGAGTGGCCGTTCCTGCCCGCTTCCGCTAAACGTGGTTTCATTTTCGTAAAGGCTGAATTCTGCCGGCTTTTGATCTTGTGCGTTCAAGCCAAGCGAAAACGACAAAACCAGCGCGAGACCTGCGGCGATTCTTGTCATGGAAGTTTTCATCGCGACCTTCCTTGGCACTCTAGACAATCGACCGGTAGGCGGATGATGCTGGCCTGCCTGATTAGCTAAGCCCTTTCAGTTGAGCCATTATCACATCAACGTGCTGTGTTGAGTGTGGTCTTCGCGATCTGTCGGAATACGGATGAGGATTCCACAAATTGAACGCGGGTCACCTGACATGTTCGATCCGCGCTCAGATTGACCGGAGACCCGCCAAGCATCTAGTCTCTGCCGGATGCCGCTCGAAACTCAGCGGCGTTGCATCTCTAAATTAGCGATCGCTTCTCTCGAAGCTTTGTCAGGTAAAGCTGATTGACGAGCGTCGTCTCGAACGGCGTTCTGGGGAAGACTGTATATGCTAGGTAGCTTTTACCGTAGCTAGGCTTACTGTAACCATTGATTGTTCAACAGTTATGTGAGGCACATCGACTGCACTACTCCAGCTGTCTCACAAGTCCGGCAGAATCCAATCAGGCCGGCAGAGGAATGGAGTCCAGTGAACCACGACGCGCCGTCTTTGGCGCATCTTGAAATCCGAATCCTGAACGTCGAGGCTGACCTCCTCAACGCTCGAGAGAGACACGCCGGGGCTTTCGGGGCTTTACCCCGCTGTGAATTAAGGTCAATACCGGATACCCGCCCTGCCAATATAGATGAAACATTTCGACAGTCCCCTCCCCGCCCTACACTAAGTTCCGAAAGGTAAAGATGGCCGCTACCTGAAGCTCGCAATTACAACAGCCAATATAGATGAGGCGTTTTCAATGGTTCCCCTCCCCGCCCTGCACGCAAACTTCAATTTCCGAGGGGTAAAGATGGACACAACTCGCATCTTGCAATTACGCCAGACGCTCTTGGACGAGCCGGAGCGGAGGTACGACTACGGCATCACAAAAGGACGAGTGGAACATCTCGAAAAGTTCCCGGCGTCGCATCTCGCTACACGTTTGGAACTGCTCCGAAATACTCTACGACCCACGCCACATGTGCATTTGGCGATGGAAGGAATGGATCTCTTCGCCAAACTCGAATATGTCAACCCGGTTGGGAGTATCAAGGACCGCGCCGCCTACTGGATCCTCAAGCGGGCGGCCGAGCGAGGTGAAATCTGTGACGAAACAACGGTGATCGAATCCTCCTCGGGGAACTTTGCCTGCGCTCTCGCCGCCTTCACGCACCTGGTCGGGCTGCAGTTCATCCCCGTGATCGACCCCAATATCTCCGGCACCTACGAGTCGTTCCTTCGGCGTCTCTGTCCCACGGTGGTGAAGGTCGAGGACCGCGACGATACCGGCGGATTCTTGAAGACCCGCCTGCGGAAGGTGAAGGAACTGTGCGCCAACATTCCGAACGCCTTCTGGACGAATCAGTACGGCAACTTGGACGCCATGGAGGCGCACTACGAGCTCACGGCGGGGGAGATCTGCGCGGATTTTTACTCGCTGGACTATGCCTTCATCGGCGTCAGCACGGCGGGAACGATCGCCGGAGTGTCCCGTCGGCTCAAAGAGCGCTATCCCAAGATCCGCGTCGTCGCTGTCGATGCCGAAGGCTCCGCCATCTTCGGTGGGGCACCGCGCAAACGTCATATTCCCGGCATCGGATCGAGCATCGTCCCGCAGTTACTGTCGCACGCCAAAATCGACGACATTGTTTTGGTATCCGAGCGGGAGACCGTTCAGGCGTGCCGCGAACTCCTGATGACTCACGGACTTTTTGTGGGCGGCTCCAGTGGCACAGCGTTCGCGGCGGTCAAGCGGTATGCCGCCAGGATGCCGGCGTGCAAGCACCCCACGGTGCTGTTCCTGTGCGCAGACCGCGGCACGCCCTACCTCGACACGGTCTACGATTCTACGTGGGCGAGCAAGCTCGAGTAGCGGAGCGGAAAAGCGATGCACTTCGAGCTTTCGATCATCAACGGCAGGACCGTCTTCGACATCATCCGAGCTCATAGGGCGGATTGCGTCGATATCGTCCGGAACGCGTATCTCGCGCACGCCCAAGGGCAGTCCGTCAACCCGGACAGCTACTTTCTGCGTTTCCCTGAAAAGCCTGATTGCCGGATCATCGCGCTTCCGGCCTACCTGGGAGACGGCTTCCACGTGGCGGGACTCAAGTGGATCGCCAGTTATCCCGGCAACGTCCAGCAAGGCTTCCCGCGCGCGTCGGCCGTGCTCGTGCTCAATAACTACGAGAATGGGTACCCCTTTGCCATCCTCGAAAGCTCGATCATCTCGGCGGCTCGAACGGCCGCGTCGGCTGCTCTTGCTGCGCACTGGTTGAACGGGCAATCGCACCGAGCGCATTCGCTCGGAATCGTGGGCACCGGATTCATCGCGCGGTACGTTTATGACTTCCTGCTCGACACGGGTTGGGCGATCGAGGAAGTTCGCTTATACGATAAGTCGCCCGTCGAGAGCGAGAAATTCAGAAACACGGCGTGCCGCCTTGAGCAGCACCGCACGGTGAAGGTTGTTCCCGACGTCGCACAACTTGTGAGAGCATGCGATCTAATCCTTTTCACAACCGTTGCTTCGACGCCGCACATCGGCGATGCCACGCTGTTCGAGCACAACCCGGTGGTGCTGCATATTTCCCTTCGTGATCTCGCACCCGAGATACTCCTAAGTTCTCAGAACGTGGTCGACGACGTCGAGCACGTCATGAAGGCCAACACTTCCCCACATCTCGCGGAGCAGAAGACGGGAAATCGAAGGTTCGTGACGGGCACTCTCGCCGAGGTCATGTTGGGACACAGATCGGTGGATCGCGGCCGTCCGATCATATTCTCCCCCTTTGGCCTGGGGGTCCTCGATGTGGCGGTCGGCAAGTGGGTGTACGACAAGGCCGTGGCCGCGAGTCAGGACCAACGCTTATCAGACTTCTTCTACGAGACCGTGCGATGAGGGCGGGCTCGTCCCATTGAGGTGACCACAGTGCCTAAGTCGACATTGGTGATCGACAATCGCGGTGCCGCGACGACCGACGCCGAAAGCATCTTCGCCGAGGTGCTCGCTGGTGTCCTGCGCGTCGAGCGCGTGTCGGTCGATAGCCATTTCTTTGATGAGCTTGGTGCTGACTCGTTGGTGATGGCCAAGTTCTGCGCGCGAGTGCGGAAGCGTGGGAACCTGCCGTCGGTATCCATGCAGGACATCTATCGACATCCGACGATCCGAAGCTTGGCAGTGGCGCTCGCGGACGTCGCGCCAGAGCCTGGCAAGTCGTCGGTTGCAGCAGCGATCGAGGCGCCGACGCCGACGAGCACGCGGGAGTACGTCCTCTGCGGAGCGCTGCAGGCCTTGTTTTTCCTGGCTTACTCGTATGTTGCGGTGGTCGCCATTACGGTGGGTTACGCGTGGGTCGAGGCAGGCGCGAGCGCTGTCGAGATTGGCCTGCGATTGCTGCTGGCCAGCAGCACGGCTTTTCTGGTCGTCTGCGCCGCTCCGATCGCGGTGAAGTGGATACTCGTCGGTCGTTGGCATCCTCAGCAAATCCGCTTGTGGAGCCTCGCCTACGTCCGCTTCTGGATCGTCAAGACACTCATCCGGTCGAGCCCGGCCACCCGTCTGTTCATCGGGACGCCCTTGTACCTGTTCTATCTGAGGGCGCTGGGCGCGAAAATCGGGCCGGGCGCCGTCATCTTCTCCCGGCGCGTGCCGGTCTGCACCGATATGCTGACGATCGGCGCAGGGACAGTGATTCGCAAAGAGGTGATTTTCAATGGCTACAGGGCACAGGCTGGACGGATCGAGATCGGACCGGTGACGCTCGGCCGAGACGCGTTCGTCGGCGAACGGAGCGTGCTCGACATCAACACCTCGATGGGCGATGGGGCGCAGCTCGGTCACGCCTCCGCATTGCACAGCGGCCAGGCGGTGCCAGCTGACGAACGGTGGCACGGATGTCCGGCCCAGCCCACCGACGTCAACTATGTGCGAGTCGCGCCGGCTCGGTGCGGCACACTGCGGCGGGCCGCCTATAGCATCGCCGCAGTGCTCGTCGTGCTCCTCTTCTACCTGCCGCTCATCGAGGGGACCGCGATTCTGGCGATCGCCGCGGCATCCTCCCTGTCTAAAATGCTGAATCCGAGCGCGGCCCCGAGCACCATGACGGGGATCTTTATCGAGGCGGCGATCCTCTCACTGATTCTTTTCTTCGGCCTCGCACTCATTGGCCTTCTGCTGGCCGTCACTGTTTCTCGTGTGTTCTCTCCGTTCATCAAGCCGGACACGGTCTATCCGCTCTATGGCCTCCACGACGCGGTTCACCGCGCTATCGCACGGATCGGGAGGTTCAGGTTCTTCGTATTCCTTTTCGGAGACAGCTCCTACATCGTGCACTTTCTGCAGTGGCTCGGGTATCACCTTTCTCCAGTTGAGCAGACCGGCTCGAACTTCGGCAACGAAGTGATGCACGCGAACCCGTCCCTGAGCGCCGTCGGGACAGGAACGATGGCCGCCAGCGGGCTGGTTCTGGTGAATGACGAGGTCTCGAGCAGCTCTTTCCGCGTATCCCGAGCGGCGGTCGGTCCGCGCAACTTCGTGGGGAACGACGTCGTGTATCCGGCGGGCGGTAGGACGGGCGACAACATTCTTCTCGGAACGAAGGTGATGGTTCCCCTCGACGGCAAAATTCGCGAAGGGATTGGCCTGCTGGGCGCCCCGTGTTTCGAGATTCCGCGCACGGTCGAGCGTGACCACCGGTTCGACGATCTCCGGACGGGGGAGGCGCTACGCCGCGGCCTTGAGGCCAAGAATCGCTACAACTTTCGAACCCTCGGCGTGTTCCTCTTCACTCGTTGGGTGGGCGTTTTCCTGTTCGCACTGGTCTACCTCGCTGCCATCGAGCTGTACGAGGTACTGCCGCATGTCGCCAGCGCCGTACTCTTCGCGCTCAGCATCGTGATAACCGCTGTCTACTTCACCCTAGTGCACCGCTGCGTTGAGGCGCTGCATCCTATGCGTCCGACGATCTGTTCCATCTACCACCCGGATTTCTGGTGGGGTGAGCGCCGGTGGAAGGCGCATCCGATTCACTATCTCCACGTGTTCGATGGCACGCCGTTCAAAAACCTTCTCTGGCGACTGATGGGCGTGCGGATCGGCAGGAGGGTCTTCGACGACGGCGCCATCATCGAAGACCCGTCGCTCACCACGATCGGGGACGATTGCGTCCTCAACTACCGGAGCAAGATCCAGTGCCATTCGCTGGAGGACGGCACGTTCAAATGCGACCGAACCGCGCTTGGCGCGGGCTGCTCGCTCGGGATCGGTTCATTCGTCCTCTACGGCGTGACCATGGGTGACCGCTCAGTGCTGGGCACCGACTCCTTTCTCATGAAGGGAGAGGAGGTTCCGGCCCACGCGCGGTGGGGCGGAAACCCGGCGAAGGAGATGTGAGATGGGCAATCTCAATCTAAGTAGCACGGTAACAACGGCGGTGGGCAGCCGGATGTTCTGGCGGGGAGTCCTCCTCGCCGGTGGATTGACTGCACTCCCGCGGTGGACCCTCGATCCCGTGTCCGGCGTCGGCGAACACGAGGCGAGGATCCCCGACGAACTCGCGGAGGCTTTGCGCGGACTCGCAAATGAGTTGGCAGTGCCGCTCAGCTCGGTGCTGCTGACCGCGCACGCCAAGGTGCTTGGCGCACTCACGGGCGAGCGCGAGGTGTGCACCGGCTACATCCTGGAGCGCGGCTCACCGTTGCCCCTTCGGATGAAGCTTGAACTTCCCTCGTGGCGCGCGGTGCTGCTGGACACCGCTCGAGCCGAGGCGGAACTGCTTGCACAGAGGGATTTTCCAGTGGACGATCTGCGGCGCGAATTAGGCCTCAGCGAGCCGCCGTTCGAGACTGTTTTCGAATTGGGTATGGGCGACCGCGGGCAGTTTTCCGAGCACGCCGTACTGCGCGTCGCCTTCGTGGAGCGTGAGGGGCTCATGCTGCGGCTACGTTACAAGACGGACGTGCTGGACGCGGAGTGTGCTGCTCGGATCGCTGGCTACCACCGCACCGCGCTTACGTTGATCGCGGCCGATCCGGACGCCGAACATGCGCGACAGACCCTACTCTCCGCTGAGGAGCTGCGCTTCCAGCTGCATGGCCTCGCTGGACAGCGTAAAGAACTGCCAGACCGTCGCGTGCACGAGTTGTTCGAGGCGCGCGTGCGAGCGCACCCGGACGCCGTCGCCGCCGTGCACGGCGATAGTCAGCAAACATACGGAGAGCTCAATGCTCACGCAAATCAGTTGGCGCGAGCCATGTTGGCGCGAGGGCTCTCCCGCGAAGACGTCGTGGGCGTGGTGACGGAGCGCAGTCTGGACTTGATGATCGCTGTGCTCGCGATCTTCAAAGCTGGTGGCGCGTACTTACCTATCGAGCCGCATTTCCCGGCAGACCGTATCGCAAGGATGCTTTCGCGGGCCGGCTGTCGCTTCGTGCTCACTGAGCGGGGCAGCACTGCCATGCTCGATCAGGCACTCGAGTCGTTGTCTGGGGTCCAGACGCTCTTCATCGAATTGGCTTACGTGGGGGGGTATCCCGAGGGTGACCTCGGCGTGGATGTAGCGCCAAGCCAGCTCGCGACCATCTACTTCACCTCCGGCTCCACTGGTGACCCCAAGGGGGCGATGTGCGAGCACGCGGGCATGCTCAACCATCTCTTCGCCAAGATCGACGTTCTCCAGATCGGGCAAGGGGACGTGGTAGCGCAAACGGGGCCGCAGTGCTTCGACATCTCGCTGTGGCAAATGTTGTCCGCGCTTCTGGTTGGCGGGCGAACACTCATCGTCGAGCAGGAGGTGATCCTCGACGCGCAGCGTTTCATCGACAAGATCGTAGACGGCAGGGTCAACGTCGTGCAGGTTGTGCCGTCCTATCTCGAAGTCCTCGTATCCTATCTGGCGCAGCACCCCCGCGAGCTGCCGGACTTGCGGTGCGTGTCGGCCACCGGCGAGGCGCTGAAGAAGGAGCTGGCGCAGCGCTGGTTCACAGTCCAGCCGGGCATCAAGCTGGTGAATGCGTACGGACTGACCGAGACGTCGGACGACACCAACCACGAGGTCATGGACCGCGCGCCTGAGCGGGAGCGGGTGCCGCTCGGCTTTCCGATCCATAACGTGTCGGTCTGCGTCGTGGACGAGAACCTCGTGCCCGTGCCGCTCGGCGCGCCGGGAGAGATCGTCTTCTCTGGCGTCTGCGTCGGCCGCGGCTACATCAATGACCCTGAGCGCACGCACAAAGCGTTTATGGCAGATCCGCACCGCCCGGGCCGCCGCCTGTACCGCAGCGGTGATTATGGCCGCTGGCTGCCCGAGGGCAAACTGGAATACCTCGGCCGCCGGGATTTCCAAGTGAAGATCAGCGGCTTCCGAATCGAGATCGGAGAGATCGAAAACACACTGCTGCGCGTACCCGGCGTCCGCCAGGGCGCGGTCGTCGCCACCGCCGAGCGGGCAGACCGCACCAGGCGCCTGGTGGCCTTCTATTCCGGTGAGCGATCGCTGGATGCCAACGCACTTCGGGACCGGCTCGGTGCGTCGCTTCCCAAGTACATGGTTCCGACGGCCTTCCACTGGCGGGAACATCTGCAGCTTACGGGCAGCGGCAAGATCGACAAGAAAGCGCTGACGGCGCTCGCGGGAGAACTCGATGTTGCCGAGCAAAGTGACGAGCGGCCGAGTACGGCGACTGAACACTGGCTGGCGGCGGCGTGGGCCGAGGTGCTCGGCATCTCCAAGGACCAGATCGGCAGACGGGATCACTTTTTCGACCTCGGGGGCACGTCGCTCTCCGCTCTGAAGCTGGCGATTGCCCTTGACCGCGCAGTGTCTCTAAAGGACCTGGTCGGTCAACCGATCCTCGCCGATCAGGCGGAGTTGATCGAGCGTCGGCTCGAGAGGGCGGGCGGCGTCCGTGCGGCAAGGGCGGCCATACCAAGCGGCCACTGCGCGGCTACCCGCGCAACCGTTCGACGAAGCGAAGGGAGGCAGTGAAAATGACGTACTCATCCCCGACACCAGTGCTCAACGTGGACCTACAACCCGGCAAGCCGCCAATCCTGCGCGTCGAGGCAAACGGCGACGCAGCGCGCTGGGCAGCCGAACATCGCAACGCGCTGCGCGCCTTGGTTACAGAACATGGGGCGCTTCTAGTGCGCGGTCTCGGGCTGCACGACGTGGCCGAGACCGAAGCGGTCTTTCGGCAACTTGGTAGTCTGATGGTCGAGCGAGAGGCCTTCGCGCCCCGGAGCCGCTTCTCAGAGGGTGTGTACTCCGCGTCGAAGTGGCCGCCCAACCAGCACATGTGCATGCACCACGAGCTCAGCTACGCGCTCGAGCCCCCTGGGCTCATGCTGTTCGCGTGCCTCGTTGCGCCTACGAGCGGGGGCGAGACCCCGATGGCTGACTCGCCGACCGTCCTCAACGCATTGCCAGCTGACTTGGTTAAGCGCTTTGAGCGTGTGGGCTGGCTCCTGATCCGCAACTACAACGAGGACATCGGGGCGACCGTCGCTGAGGCATTCGGCACCGACGACCGTGGCGCCGTCGAGAGTTATTGCCATGCGAATGCGATCCAGTTCGAGTGGCAGCCCAACGGCGGGCTGCGCACCTGGCAGCGCCGCAGCGCGGTCATGCGTCACCCATGCACCGGCCAGCGATGCTGGTTCAACCAAATCGCATTCCTGAACAAGTGGACGATAGACGACCCGGAACTGCGCGAGTACCTCGTGGACACCTACGGCGAGGACGGGCTGCCCTTCAATACGTGCTTCGGCAACGGCGACCCGATCGGCGCGGATATCGTACAAGTGGTCGATGAGGTGTATGAGAAAAACACCGCACGCGAGCGGTGGCAGGTTGGCGATCTGATGCTTGTGGACAACGTCCGCACTGCGCACGCGAGGGAGAGCTTCGAGGGACACCGCGAAGTGCTCGTTGCGATGGCCGACGCGGTGCCGGCCGACTCTTCGGCAACGATCGAGGTGACGGGCGGCTGAGGACCGCTTCCAAAGCAAGGAGTCCGCAATGCCCGATTCGAGCACCGCTCCGATGGCCGCGCGACCGGGCTCTAAATTATGAATTTAGCGAATCGTTACGTTGCGAGGAGAATTTCATGCGTTGGATAATGCGGTCCAAGATACACAAGGCAATGGTCACGGAAGCTCGATTAGATTACATCGGGAGTATAACCATTGATGTTGGCCTAATGGAGGCTGTGGGGCTGTGGCCAGGTGAGAAGGTTTTGGTTGTAAGCAATTCATCTGGCGCAAGACTGGAAACATACACGATAGCCGGCGAACGGGGTTCAGGGGCGATCTGCATGAACGGAGCCGCCGCTCACTTGATCAAGCCGGGGGAGGAAATCATCATTATGGGTTTTGAACTCTGTGAAAAACCGATCCAACCGAAAGTAATTCTAACGGGCCTCGGCAACAAAGCTGTGCGCTTATTACAGAATGAGAGTGCGTCGCAATCCGAGGAATGCGGTCTCTCGTTGGCAGGGGCGAGGACAGAAGTTTAGAAGTTCTGAAAAGGACGTGGCCGTTCTGGCCACGGAGTCGGCCATGTTTGATTCGAGCCTAGAGCCTGTAATTCCGGACCAGCTGTCCCATTCCGCTGTTTTCAACAACCTAGACGGCATGCCATCGAAAGAGTTATACCCCACAGAAAACCTCTGGACGCGGATTCAGCCAGGGCGGAAACCCGATTACGTCGCATTGCTCAACATTTGCCGGCCGAACCTCGCGCCGACGAACATACCCGTCGGCGCCTCATCTACGTTTCTTGACCTGTGGTACGTCGACCTGGACGTGACCGCAGACGCCCTCAGCTGCTTCAGGGATTGGCTCTCAGACGATGAGATCGCTAGAGCCGACCGTTTCCACTCGGATATACACCGAGCCCGCTACATTGTTGGACGGGCCGCCCTCCGATGTGTGCTTGCCGACCGACTCAGTTGCTCCCCGGTAGCAGTCAGATTCTCGTATGGAACGAACGGTAAGCTCATGCTTGAGGGCGGTCAAGGGCACGGTGAATTCAACCTCGCGCACTGCGGAGGCGACGCGGTCATCGCACTTACCGAGCGTGTGCCCGTCGGAGTGGACATCGAGCTCCTCCGACCGATTGCCGAAGTCGAATCACTCGCACGTCTCGTGTTCTCGGATGTCGAGCGTCGCGAGCTCGAACTCGCTCCCGATCCCGTGTTGGCGTTTCTGAACGGTTGGACGAGGAAAGAGGCCTACGTGAAGGCGCTCGGCTTGGGGCTCAGCGCGCCGCTAAGGGAGATCACCGTTTCGCTGTCGGACAGGCCAGCACTGTTCTCAACGGGTCTTCGGGGGCAGTCGGTCTTCAATTGGCGCTTGTTGAGCGTGCCGCATCCACGCGCCGTAGTGGCCCTGGCGCTCGGGCCGCCGCCCGACAGCGCCGGGACGACGTGAGGTGATCTTGAAGGTTGCCGAAGCCATCGCAGCAGCTTGCCTGACCTTTGCGCTGTGTTGCTTCCCTGCTTTCGCGCAGGAGTTGACCCAACCTCCCCAAGCAAGCCCACCGGAACAATCAAAGTTTGCGTGGGGCGTGGAAAACGACTTCCGTTCGAGCCACGTTTGGCGCGGCTTGGTGATCAGCGACCAGCCGGTCCTGCAGCCGGAGGCGTGGATTTCCGTATCGGGGTTCACGTTGGATGCCTGGAGCAATCTGACGCTTCGGGATACCACAGAACGCACACGCCCGCGCATCATGGAGCTGAGCCTTCAGTACGAGCGCGATTGGGGAAAGCTCAGGATCGAGCCCACCTTAGAGGCCGATTTCTATCGCGACCCGCTGAATGTCGAATCCTCGAAATGGGTGGAGAATTCGCTTCGAATGTCTTACCCGGCGGGCCCGCTCCGTGTGTTTACCTCCCAGGGCTTCGAAGTTTCGTACTACCGAGGCGCTTACTTTGGAGAAGCAGGCATCGAGTACGAGAGGCGCCTCCCTAAGAACACCGAGCTCGAAATCACCCCCAGCCTCGGGTGGGCGTCTGCCAAATTTAACGAAGCGAACATCGGCGTCCCCAAAGCAGCGTTCAATCTGGTGGCCGTGGAGAGCTCACTGACCCACTATGTGAACAGGAATCTGTATCTGCGACCGGAGCTCGGTTTCAGCCGCATCATGAATGCGCAATTGCGTGCGGCAGTACTGCACCCCACCTTCCTTACTTTCGGGCTGACCATCGGAGTTGCCTTCCCAAATGCGCACCGCGCCCCGTAGTGGCACCGCGTCCCTGAACACACTGATTGGTATGGTTTCGGTATTCGACGAAAATGAGGCCCGCTCCACTGACGATCGCGAGTGCGGCGAAGCACGTAGCCACAAAAAAGCCTACGCCCGGCAACTTACCTGGCATCGTTGTTCCTTTGACTCTCAGGCTTAGCAACCCTTAAAGCGTTAGAAACAAGACGGGGCCTTGATGACCGCGAAGGCGATTGGAGAGATGGTTGCATCGGACTGAAGCCGACCGCTCGATTGCAGACGAGCCGTGATCGTCGATGACGCAGCAGCAAGGACGAGGAGGACCACTCGCTGGAGTGAATACAGAGTTGTGCTTAAGATAAAGTTTGACGGAGCCGACATCGTTAGAGATGGCTGGAAAACGCGCTATTCGTCGAAGTGCGCGAGAGCATGAGAAAAAAACTGTGCCATGACTGTGACGCGAAACCTGTCTTGGCTGCCAAAACTGACTTCATTGACGATGAGTATTTGTTGATTCTACGCAACTTATTGAAAACAAGAATGTGCCGGAAGATTCCGGCTTACAGGCTCACCCGCCACAAATTTCCAGCTTGAATGAGTTCCGATCGGCCCTCCGCTTGCTCGTGGATGTGAGATTTTCTTTTTCCAGGTTCTCCTCCCCGCCCTGGCCTAACTGTCTGGTATCCAAATCAATGGGAACTGCGAGCAGTTCTGTGCCGAAGAGGCGCACCGCTGCAGCGTTTCTTGCGCAGAACAATCCAGACACCCCATTGATTAACGCGCAACAGGCATGGGAATTACATTCGCCTGGTCACTGGTTTGGACTGCCACGCCATCACGGAAGGCCACTACTTTGCCGGAATTGGCGGGAACACGTTCGCCGGGAACGATGATTGCCACAAGATTCAACGGATCTGCAGCGGAGATGCTGATGATTTCACTGGACGGCTGCAGATTGCGCATAGCGCGCAACGATTCGACGGCCACGGGCAAGGCGAATTGCTCACCCAGAAAGCCGCTCACGAAGCGGCCGCCGCGGATTTCGCCGCGATCTTCGAGCCGGCGCAAAGTGATCAGCATCTCGCGCCATTTGGGGAGGATCGTTTCGCGGGTAAGAAGTTCGCGGAAGACAATTCCGTAACGACGGAGCAGCATCCAGCAAATCGCTTCGAGCGCGCGGCTGCGATCATGGTTCTCACCGGAATAAAGCAATGACCAACGGCCTGCGCTGTGGCGCGGGCGCAAGGTGCGGCCGCTGCCTTGGCCCGAGCGGCGCTTGGGATCGATGAGCGCGCGCAAATTATCGAAACCGTCTGCGGTGAGCAAGCCAGCCGCGACGAGTTCCCAGAGCGCGGTTTCCACTTCGGACTTGAGCCTGGCGGTGCCGCGCACGATATCGGCGAAGAAAGAAGCACCGCGCTGGCGCAAGTAGAGGTGTACGGCAGCGGCGTCGGGGCTGAGACCAGCCATGTTCGTTTCGCCGGTTTCGCGCCGCGGAATCATCCAGTCTGCATCTTCACGCACGAAAAAGGTAATCGGCGCAACGCTCGTGGGGACGACGCGGCGCTTTCCGTCCGTCAGCGCTTCCAAGGTGGCAGGATGCGGGGAGAGGCGGCCCCAGCCTACTGCGCCTGTCAAGCAAAGCTGATCGAGCACCTTCGGGTCGTAATCGGCAATGCGGCGCCTGAGAATTTGGCGCTCCCAGGAATTTGCGGGTGCCTCGAAGCCCTGCACCTGGCGAATCGCTTCAAAAGTGCCGCGCTCGCCAAGGAGTTGCGTGCCTGGAGCGGCGTGCTGCCAGCGAAGCTGCCAGTTCATGAATTGCGCCGGCGTAACAGATTGGATCTCCTTGCGCAGATGTCCCAGGGTCAAGCGATGAATTCGCGCGAGCAGGCGGCGTTCACACCATTCGGTTTGCTCGGAGCTCGGATCGGTGAACTTGCCGCGCAGCACGACGCCACTGGACTCCAGACGCAGCAGAGCTCTGTCTATGTCCGAGACGGCCAGAGCAAGGGCGCAGGCTAATTGATTGGAGGTGACCGGGCCTGCGTGCGACATCCAACCGGTTATCAGAGCCAGCAGGGCGTTTTCTCGTGAGATGGTTGGTGATTCTACGCTTGGTACGAGAATCTCAAAGCGCGCCGTAGGAAAAACTTGCGTGAACGTAGAAACACGTTCTGCGGCAACCCAATAGCTTGCACCACCCGCGATTGCGCGGCCGACTCGGTGATCGGCCCCGAGTTGCTGTAAAAACGAATTCCAAGCACTGAGCGATTCCTGCAACTTGGCCAGTAAGTGATTATTCTGGAGCGGCTCTGTATTCGTGGTGGCGGGCAAGGCAACAAACGTGAGTAGGGCGTCGTGCAACTCTTCGGCGTCGCGCACATCGGGCCAGGCTTCATCACACACTTCGGCAATGGCCTCCGGATTTAGGCGGCCAATTTCCCCTAACACAGCTTCGGGCAGAACGCGGCGCATCTCGACGGCGCGGGCACGGCGCTCTTCGAGGGGCGCATCGTCGAGATACGCGTAGGGATTGGCGTTCAAAATTTCGTGCGAAAACTGTGACGGCACGGGTGTGTCCACCGCCAGGCAAGTAATGCGGCCATCGGTGATATCGCGAATCACGCGCTCGAAACCTTCAAGGTCGAGCGCCTCTGTGAGAACGTCCTTCATCACTTCCCGAATGAGCGGATGTTTGGAAATGGCAATATCGCCTTCGGGGAGGTTTTCCTGGCAGGCGAGGGCTTCGGGAAAAACTGCGGACAGCAAATCATCGGCCCGCATGCGCTGGATCGGTGGCGGAACTTTCTTCCCGTTGCGAAAACGCAGTAATGCCAAAGCCCGGCCTGCGTCCCAACGCCAACGCGCGGTAAAGAGCGGAGAAGTCAGCACTGCCTGTTCCAGGACCGAGCGAAGGGAATTGGGATGAAGAAAATGAAAGACGTCCGCGAGAGGAAAGCTGTGTTGCTCGCTCAAAGAAATGTTCAGGCCGTTGTCGGTGCCCGCGGCCTGGAGTTCGAAATTGAAGGAGCGGCAAAAACGCTTGCGCAGCGCCAAGCCCCATGCCTTGTTGATGCGAGCGCCGAATGGGGCGTGAATGATGAGTTGCATTCCTCCGCTCTCGTCAAAGAAGCGTTCGGCAATTGCGGTGGTTTGGGTGGGAACCGCTCCCAGCACCGCGCGGCCTGCCACAACATATTCCACCGCCTGTTCGGCGCCTGCTTGATCGAGGCCGCACTCAAACTTAAGCCAGTTCACCGCAGCGGCGACGCCCGCAGATGTTTGAAAGTCCGCATCTGGCGCAGAGCCCGGAACAAGCGCGCTGATCTTCTCGCGTAGCTCAGAAACGTGAGCAGACAGTTCGTCCGTGCGTGACGGCGCTTCGCCACGCCAAAACGGCACATTTGGCGCCGCTCCCTGCGCGTCTTCGACCAGGACTCTCCCCGCTTGCACGCGGCGGATGCGCCACGAGGTGTTTCCCAGCAGCATGATGTCGCCGGCAAGACTTTCCACGGCGAAGTCTTCGTCCACGGTGCCGACGATCGTGCCTTCCGGGTGCGCAACGACGGTGTACAAAGAATTCTCAGGAATAGCGCCGCCGCTGGTGATGGCAGCAAGACGGCTGCCACGGCGCGCGCGAACCATCCCGTTCACGCGGTCGCGATGCAGGTAGGCCGCATAGCGTCCGCGAGTGCTGGCGATGCCCTCGGAAAGCATCTCGGCAATCTCATCGAAATCGGCACGTGAGAGATTGCGGTAGGGGTAAGCTCGCCGCACAGCCTGGAACAGATCTTCTTCTTTCCAATCTTCCGCGGCGCACATGGCCACGATTTGTTGCGCCAGAATGTCCATTGGAGCTTCGGGAACGACGAGACGGTCGAGATCGCCTTGGCGGATGGCGCGCACCAGAGCCGCGCATTCGAGTAAGTCGTCGCGCGTGGTGGCAAAAAGCCGGCCCTTGGGGACCGCCCCGCGCCAGTGGCCCGCGCGGCCGATGCGCTGCAAGGCCGCGGCAATGGAGCGCGGGGAGCCAATTTGGCAAACAAGGTCCACACTGCCGATATCGATGCCCAGTTCGAGCGAGGCTGTGGCTACGAGCGCTCGGATTTCCCCCGCCTTCAGTTTTTTCTCTGCGGCGAGACGCAACTTGCGCGATAAGCTGCCATGATGGGCGGCGACCGCGTCCTTTCCCAGGCGTTCGCCAAGATGGTGCGCCATTCGCTCCGAAAGACGGCGCGTGTTAACGAAAATTAGCGTGGAGCGATGTTGCAACGCCAACGCAGCGAGGCGATCGTAGATCTCGTCCCACATTTCGTTGGAAGCAACCGGACCAAGCTCGCTACCCGGGACTTCGATCGCTAGATCGAGTTCGCGCCGATGGCCGATTTGCACGATGTGGGGCGCTGGTTGCTCTGCACCAGTCAGAAAATCCGAAATGAGTTCGATGGGCTTCTGGGTGGCAGAAAGCCCGATGCGCGGTATGCGTTTTCCGGTCAAATGGTCAAGACGTTCGAGGGAAAGCGCCAGGTGCGCGCCGCGCTTGTCGTCCGCGACGGCGTGGATTTCGTCGACGATGACGGACTCGACAGTTCTCAGAACTTCGCGGCTCCTCG
>DATDNK010000158.1:0-2482 GCA_036518275.1 Candidatus Acidiferrum sp. | reverse complement strand
CAAAGCTCATCCCGGACAAGGCGCGCCACAACTCATGGGGCAGCTCTTCCATTATTTCGAAAGCCCCAATCGCTTTGGCCTGCCGGCGTTTTACACGCTCCACGTGTGGGCCTGGAAAGACAATCCCAACGGTGCCTTCGTGAATTGGCATCCGAACGTTTCCTGCCAGTCATTCGCGGGCCAACAGTAGGTGCTTGTCAGCAGATTTCTTTAACGCATCCGTTTTAGAAAATTTTGCTTTGAAATCAGAAAAGGAGAAAAACATGAAAGCATTACCATTAGCGGGAACTGGGTTAGTCCTGGCGCTGGCGGTGTCGTTGGCCGCAGCGCCGGGCGATTCCGGATGGCGGATGAAGGCCGACTACGTGGAAGCCTGCAGTTGCCATCTGTTTTGCCAGTGTTATTTCAACAAGCATGCGGAACATCCCATGTGCGAATTCAACATGGCGGTGACCGTTCGTGAGGGGCATTCCGGGAACGTGGACCTTGCCAATACGAAATATTGGTTGACCGGGGACATCGGCGACAAATGGGGGACAGAGAAGAAAGGATCGTGGGTAACCGTCTCCTTCGATCCTAAAACGACCCAGGCGCAACGCGATGCCTTGGCTCCCATTATTCTCAAGACCTATGGTCTCGAATGGCCAGAGCTCAAAGTGCAGGAAGCGCCCATCGAAATTCATCAATCAGGCGACATCGTGGAGGCGAAGCTCGCTGACGGAAAGCAGGCTTACATGAAACTCCAGCGCGAGCCCGGAGCCGACGGAAAAGGCGTCGTCCTTAAGAATGTGAATTACTTCAACGCGGTGCAGAACGGCGGATTCCAAATGTATAAGTCCATCGAGCATCGCGCCGACCTGAATGGACATCAGTTCTCTTATTCGGATCGCAACGCGTTCCTAATCACCATCGTTTCGCAAGATGCGAACCCGCGGTAGAACAAACCGCAATAAGCCTTAGCTGGCTAATGGCTATCCGCACGCGCTTTTTCGCGGGCGGGTAACTCTTCAATTTTCGGCCACCAGATCCGACGCAATGCCACTTTTAGTGGCAGCGTCGTCAACAGGACGGCGGGAACAGCATTCCCGCATCGTGGCGCCTCCTCGGAGGTGCCGCGTTGTCCTCAACCTGCTATAATCTTGTTGGTTGGTCGCTCCCACGGAAGAAGTTCCTTCCGCGCCAATCGGTTCTCCTCGACTTGGGAACCCAGGAGGAGCCCATGACGATTCATCGTTTCCTTCCTCTTTGTGTTTTGCTTGTTGCCTTTGGAATTGCAGGAACTGCTGCCCAGGAAAATCCAGGATCCAGTCGTGACGACAAATCGCAACTTCCGCCCGGCTACGTTCCGTCCGGCAAAGCCATGTTCAAACAATATTGCGCCGCTTGCCACGGCGCCGAAGGGAAAGGCCGGGGTCCCGCCACTCCCACGCTCAACACTCGAGTGCCTGATCTGACCACTCTCTCGAAGCGCCACGACGGAAAGTTTCCGTTCGAGTACGTCGAGAGTGTGCTGCGCTTTGGTCCCGGTTTTGCCGCGCATGGGTCGGCCGAGATGCCCGTGTGGGGCCCCATTTTTCAGTATCTCGAGAACTACAACGATGCTGCGGTTCGCCAGCGCATTCGTAATCTGTGCGACTACATCGAATCCATTCAGCAAAAGTAGTCGCAGATGGCGGTCGTGCCAACTGGAATTCTGTCCCTCAACGGCGATGAAGGTGCCGGTCAATGAGTATCCGCCAGTAAAGCTGAAGCGCTTCCTCACAAACGCGGCCACAAAATGTCTCACAGGCGAAGAACCAACCTTGGGAATTCCCTTACCGGACCTGTCCGCCCACAGAGCACACGGCCTTCGGATTGTTTGCTAGACTGCGGGCTCGGCTTTGTGTAACAGTCACGCGGGGGTAGGTCATGCGGACTCTCGCTCGAAATTTGCGCTACGCGCTTCGGGGACTGAAGAAGAATCCCGGGTTTACATCTGTTGCGGTCCTCACACTCGCCTTGGGCATTGGCGCAAACACCGCCATGTTCAGCATCATCAACGCCGTTTTGCTTCGCCCTCTTCCCTACCGTGAGCCGCAAAACTTGGTGCTGCTTTCCGAGCATTGGCCCCAGTTTCCCAGATTGTCTTTGTCCTACCTGAACTATAAAGACTGGCGCGACCAGAGCCGTTCCTTCGAAGCAGTGGGAGCCGTCCGGAACTTTGTTGTGACCATGACAGGAATAGAAGAAGCGGAACGTATTCCCGCGCAGAATATCACCGCCAGCCTCTTTGACTTAGTGGGAGTGCGGCCGGAACTGGGCCGCCCCTTTGATGCCGTAGAAGACAAGCCCGGCGCGCCGCCCGTAGTCCTCATCAGCCACAGCCTCTGGCAGCGGCGGCTTTCTTCTTCCCAGAGCGTGCTCGGCAAGTCCATTACACTCGACAACCAAAGTTATTCGATTATCGGCGTCATGCCACCCGGCTTCGAAGTTCTTCAACAGG
>DATDNK010000157.1:0-2883 GCA_036518275.1 Candidatus Acidiferrum sp. | reverse complement strand
ACTTCCTCTCTAGTACCGTAGGTCCGGCGGCCGTTCGTCGCAATGGTACAGCCGTGCCTTGTGCCTCAGGGGTCACGAATCCCTTCGGACGGGCAGTGGGACTGACCGAACGAACGGGTATTCTTTGAAGGGGGACAGGGGTGACCTAAGGGCACGGCAAGAAAGCGCACCTTTTGAAAATCATGAAAGGTGCGGCACCCTCTCTCGACACGCAACGATTGGGATTCGCCACCCGCCGGCGAGAAGACCTGTTCAGGATAAGAGAGATGTTGGACGCGGCTGGCCCAGGCACAACGGGCGGGTGGAGCATCCTAATCGCCAGCGAATTGAAATTGATTCAGCGAGCACGCGAGGAGTATACCATTGCGGCAATGCCGATCGGGCCAGAGGGGGTGCCGCACCTTTGCGGTTTTCAAAAGGTGCGCCGGTTCCGTTCTTTTATGAGACAAAGGCTCCAAAGATACTATGGAAGAAAAGACCTGCACTTCATCGCGACTCCGGTATTAAGGAAGTTGCTGAAACACCCAAAGAACCTGGCCTTGGAGCAGCTGGGGCTAAAAGGAGAAGTGGGATTAATTCGAATTGACCGGTGACCTAAGGACACCGCAAGAAAAGAAAGCGCACCTTTTGAAAATCATAAAAGGTGCGGCACTCCCTCTCGACGCAACGATTGGGATTCGCCACCCGCCCCGGGCAGTCAGGCTTTCGTCATTGCGACGCGGCCGCGGCGCCGGCTGCGATTGGTGACCTGGGCAATCATCGGCATACCGCCCAGTTCCAGCAACAATTTGCGAAGGCGGTAGCGTTCCTCCAGGTCCATGTCCACAAATTCAAACGCCATCGCCTGGGGCCGCGCGCCCCGCACCATCGCTTGCGCCTTGATATGACGCACGCCATGCGAAAACTTCAAGCTCAACAGCGACCCCGGCGCCAGGTGACGTTCTCCCGCACCGATTCCGCCGCCCAGGTTCAACTCGGGAATGCTCAGCCGGAAGTTTTCTCGCAAATTGGTGGTCACGGCTGCGAGGTTGCGCGAAAGCTTTAATCTTGCATAGCGCCTCTGCCGGATCACCGAAGCGTTGGCCTCCGGATCCGTCGGTTCCAGGGTCATTTCTTTGCGGTCGATCCCGCTCGCGGCTACCGCTTGCATGCCAACCACTTTATCCACGCGGAGCAGCGCTTGCGCGGCAGCAATTCTCATTTCGTTTGGATACACCCACCGCCACACCTGCTTGGTTTCCAGAATGTGCTGCAGTAACGGGCTTGCCGCGGTGGCTCGCAGACGTCCAAGCGCCTCAATGGCCTTTACTCGCGCAAAACCCGTGGTGTCGTCTTCCTGCAGCAGCCCAATGAGCTTGGAAATGCACTCCGCCTGCCCGCTCATGCCCATTTCATCGATGGCCAGCGGACGAATGAAAGTGTCCAGTGAATCGTAAATAGCGACCAGCAGCAGCGCTCGCTGTTCCGGAGGGGCCGCAGAGAGCTGCCGGACGGCGCGGTCATGGGAAGAGCGCGGCCATTGCGAAAGGCGCACGGGCAAAACCTTTTCTACGGTCTCGGGAGAGAGTTGACTCAGCAAACCGATAGTCTCAGCCGCTTCTCCTGCAGGGGCCGTCTGCAGCGTCTCGATCAGCCGTTGCGTGGCGTCTTCTCCCAAGTTGCGAATCACCGTGCAAAGCAATTCGCAATCCTCACGGAAGCCGCAATGCCCGAAACGGTGGGTCGCATAATTGATCGTGGCTTTCGGCATGAGGCTCAGAATATCCATCATGCCGTCGGCGATTTGCCCGCTGCGCATGGCCTCTTCGATGAATTCCGGCAGCCGCTCTTCTGCCCCAATGCGAGGGCGTAAGCTCTGCGTCGATCCGGGCCGCTGCGTTTCGACGCTTTCGAGCGAGGCCAGCGCCTGCTGCATCGCCGGGTAGCAGCGCTTCGACGCCGCTTCCTGGCTCAAGCGCACGAACGCCGCACCAACCAACGTTTGCAATTCCGGTTCGCGCTCGATAGCCAGTTGGTTGCCAACGCGGCGGATGGCCTCCATCAACGCGCTGCCGTCTCCGCTGCCGTAGAGCTCGCCCAGATCGGAAAGACCTATAGCCGTGGTGCGGCGCGCTTCCGGAGCTTCCAGCCCAATGCACGACGCGTATTTCATCAGGATTTCATTCGCCGTTTTCAGTTCGCCGCGGCGCAAGCATTCCTCCAGGAACGCGCGCACGTTGCGCGGCGGCACGCACCACGCCTCGTCCGAGGTGAGCACTTCTTTCTTATTTTCTTCCGGCACCTGCTCCCAGAATTCCTGGTCCAGCAGTTCCGTGTAGGACTGCACGGAGAGTCCCGCCTGCGCCATCATGTGCTCCTGCGTCGAAAGAATCTTGCGCAGCGCCTCGATTTCCGTGTTCATGCGGTCGAGCAGCTGTTTCACGGCATTCACGCGCAGCTCGCCCCGCTCATAGCTGTCCAGCGCGAAGCGAATCGCAACGTGCTCCGCCAGTTTCAGCAGCATGGGCCTGTCAGGCTTCGCGTCCGGAGCTTGTGCGGCCAGTCCCGCCAGAGCTTGCTGCAACGTATATTGCGCGCGCACGGGCATCGCACTCAGCCGCGATTGGAACGTGGGCACGTCCATCCGCGACTCCGGATCTTTCCGCGCCTTTCCCAATTGCGCAAACAATCCCAGCATCGCACGCACGTCTTCCTCTTCGACTCGGAAGCCGCCTTCGCCCGTTCCCGGCAGGCCATGCCCGCCCGCTCTTTCACCACGAAGCAACGCCGAGGCCGTCAGCCATTTCCCGGGCACGCCCGTTCCGGTCCCGGTGCCAGTTCCGCCGCCGGATCCGCTGCCCCCAGTTCCTCCACCGGTGCCCGTTCCACCCCCGCCTACACCCC
>DATDNK010000156.1:0-7477 GCA_036518275.1 Candidatus Acidiferrum sp. | reverse complement strand
TGAGGAGTAGCGCGGCGGTGCGATCCGCGAAAGGACAACGATTGTGAAAACTCGGTTGACCGAGGAATTTGGAATTCGCCATCCGATCCTGTGCGCGCCAATGGCGTTGATCGCCGGCGGACGCCTGGTCGCCGCCGTGTCGGATGCCGGCGGTCTCGGAATTCTGGGCGGCGGCTACGCCGGTGCGCTTGGAGGCGAACCAGACCTGGAGAAAGAACTTGCGCTCGTGAAAGGCCGCAAGTTTGGCGTCGGCTTCATCACTTGGGCGCTGGATCGCGCGCCACAAGCGCTAGACGAAGCGCTGAAGCATTCTCCATTCTGCGTGTTTCTATCTTTTGGCGAGCCGAAAACGTACGCGAAGAAGATCCATGACGCAAACGCCAAGTTGATCTGCCAGGTGCAGACGTTGCGACACGTGCAGCAGGCGCTCGACGCGGGAGCCAATGCCATCGTTGCACAAGGCACGGAAGCGGGCGGCCATGGCGCGAGCCGGTCGACGTTTCCGCTTGTCCCCGAAGTCGCAGACCACTTGGCGAAGCGCGCGCCAAAAACACTGCTCCTTGCCGCTGGCGGAATAGCCGATGGCCGTGGGCTTGCCGCCGCCCTGATGCTGGGCGCAGACGGCGTGCTGATCGGAACACGCTTCTGGGCTGCGGCGGAGGCGCTTACACCTCAAGAGATGATCGACCGCGCGGCACGAGCCACCGGAGACGATACGGTGCGCTCGAAAGCGATTGATGCCTTGCGCGGCGTTCCGTGGCCGCAAGAGTTTTCCTTCCGAGTTTTGAAAAACAAATTCACGGACGAGTGGGCGCACCGGGAAGCGGAAGCGGCTGCGGCCCGCGGCAGCCTCGCAAGTGCTTATGCGGAAGCCCGTGCACGCCACGATTTGGATATGTATTTGACAGTAGTGGGCGAAGCTACGGGGTTGCTCCACGACCGGCCCAGTGCGGCGAGCATCATCGAAAATATGGTCGCGCAAGCGGAGTCTTTGCTTAGGCGCAGCGTGTCGCTCGATTTTCGCGCTTCCAGGGCCGCTTCGTAAGCGGAGGAGTTTGATGACGAAAGGAAAGAAAGCAAAACGGAAACTACCAGCCGCAGCAACACGGCGGGCCATGCGCGAGCGGCCGAAGATGCCACCGATTTCTGAAGAGATGAAGCAGTGGTCGGCGATGCTGAAAACCGAAGTGAGTGGCTGGCCGCAGACTTCCACCAAACCCATGTTCGGCATGCTGGCTCTCTTTCGCCGCAAGAAGATTTTCGCCGCTCTACCCACGACCCGTGCTATCGGGACTCCGAATTCTGTTGCGTTTCGATTGAATCCTGTGCCGCAGGAGTTAGCGAAGTGCGCCTCGAAGGAGCCGCGGGTCACGCCTGGAAAACGCTGGTTTACTTTCGAGGTCGGTTCGACCGAGGATTTTCGCGATGCCCTCTGGTGGCTGAACCAAGCCTACGAGCGCACGAAATGAAATGGCAGTCTTTACTCAACTGTAGTCGAAACAGTATGAAATTGTTACTCCGAACCCGCGAAGCAAGTGAGGAATCCTGGCTTGATGTTTAACGTCGGAGACGCCGATGAAAGGACTGCAAGACCGTGTTGCGCGGCCTTAGGTTCTCTCGTCGAGTCGCGCTTTGACACAGACCAAGCCGTGATTCCTCGCTTCGCTCGGAATGACAGGGGCTTGTAGCTGCGGGAATAGGAGTCACAAAGCACAAGTAGTCACTTTTTCCATACGGCTGAAATCAGACCGATTGAGTCTGCGCTAAGCTGAAGAGAGAGAAAAAATAAGCCATGGATCCGCATTCCATCGTGATTGTCAGCCTGCATTCGCCGAAGGAAAAAGTGTGGGGCGAATTGCTGACCATCAATCCTTCGGGCGTTACGCTGCGCGGGATCGATCTGAATTCGTTCGACCATTTCATCCGCCAGATGAATGAGCCCGACGGTGAGCGCATGGGATTCCCCACAGTCTTCTTTCCCATGCACCGCGTCGAACGCGTGGCACTCGACGAGCCTTCCGGCTCGATTCCCTCGATGAACGAGCTCTTCGCTCGCAAACTAGGCCGCTCGCTGCAGGAATATCTCGCGCAGTTTGCGTGAGGCGCATCCGGTTGCCGCCGTTGGTGTCAGTTCAATTTGCGTCAAACAGGCCAGCTGAATTACGCTATCCTAAATCACAATGAAGGGCCCAATCTGGACCGTACCCAACCAAATTACCTTTCTTCGGCTTGCTTTTCTGCCGCTCTTCCTGATTCTGATGTCCTACGAGAAGTACAAGTGGGCTTTGCTCGTGCTCGTGATTGCGGGCTTTTCCGACGGCATCGACGGCCTGATCGCGCGGAAACTCAATCAGCGCTCCTCGCTCGGGGCGTACCTCGATCCCATCGCCGATAAACTTCTGCTCTCCTCCTCTTTTGTCGTCCTTGCTTTCAAGAATCAGCTCGCCTGGTGGCTGACGATCCTGGTGCTGAGCCGCGACGTGCTCATCCTCATCGTGGCGGTGGTCATCATCCTGGCTTGGGGTTACCAGCCCTTCCCGCCAAGTATTTACGGCAAGTTCACCACGTTTTTTCAGATCATTCTGGTTTTCACTGCGGTGCTTGGCGCCGCTTACCCGGAGTTGCACGTTTCTCCGCTGAACCATGCTCTGGTCTACATCGTCTCCGGTCTATGTATCTACTCCGGGTTGCACTACTGCTTTCTCACCGCCCGCAGAATCAACCCTCCGCATCCCAGCTCTTGAACGAAGGATGCCGCAGCAGAGCAGCCGGCTTGAGTCGCAGTTTTAGCCGCTGTCACCTTGCACGAACTCGTGTAAGACGAAATGCGTCGCGAACTATCCGCGGCCGGGAAGCGCATCGCGAAAGTGCATCAGCATCAAGACGAAACTGGCAATGACGACAATGCCCGCAAGCCATCCGAGGGCGTGGGCAATTCGGATTTCTTTCACGTTCATGGGCTTCCGGTCCACAAAGATTTTTCCGAGAACAAATCCCACGACCAATCCTCCTCCGTGTGCGTAATTATCGATCCCGATGGGCATCAGGCCGATGGCGAAGAGGACGACGACGGAACTGATCAGGCGGGACCGCAACTCACGCATGAAAGAGCCGCCGCGTTTAGTAGTGACGGCGAGCATCGCGCCGACAAGCCCAAGGAGCGCGCCGCTCGCTCCCAAAGAGTGATGGCCTGTGAACGCGCTCACTAGGAAACCGAATGCGCCGGTAAGCACATAGAGGAACAAGTAGCGTGCTGAACCGTAGACTTCCTCAAGAGGCGGGCCGAGTTGCAGCAGGGCCATCATGTTGAAACCGATGTGAATCAGGCCGCCGTGCAAAAACATCGCGGTGATCAATCTCCACCACTCGTTCATATAAAAGATGGAATAAGGAAAGCTAGAGCCCAAGCGGTACTGGGTTTCGCCGCCCAGTCCCCACAGAATGGCGGAAGCCCCTCCGCCGCCTGCAGCGGTGAGAGCCATCCAACTGACGCCGAACATAAGAATGTTGGCAATCAGCAAAGCGGTGGTGACGGGGGCTTCGTTATCACCGAAGATTCCGGAGAGCTTTTTGCTAAGGGCGGCGAGAGAAAAGCGCAGGCTGGCGCCGCATTCGTGGCAGCGGGTGGCGTTGATGCCCACAAGCGCGCCGCAGACGGGACAAAGCTTCGGGCGCGGCTGCTGCTCGCCGCCGCCGAAGAATCCTCGCCACGCGTTTTTCCAGCGTTCCAATCGCCACTGCCAACGGTAGGGTAGGGTCAACCGTCCTCCTTGCGACTAGCAAACCGCGTTTCTATAATACAGAAAACGCGCGGAAAGTCCTGGAGCGCGGGCAAGGGGTAGCCAATGGGGCGATTCGAGCAATTCGGTAAGGGCATCGATAACGAAATCGCCCGGCTTAAACAAATGAAAAACTTCGAAGATTTCGGGAAACGCGTGGACGAGGAGCTCTCCCGCATCAAGACCTTCCTGAAGGAAGACGTTGCGCCGGAGACGGAAAAGCGCACGGCGCAGTTTTTGCGCGAAGTGTCCGAAAAGCTGAGCGAAGCGGCAAGCCGGATCGAAGAGCGCAACGCCGCGCGCACTTCGAAGAAATCGACAAATTCTTCCCAGTCCTAAAACGGGCGGTCCTTGAAAAACTCAATCCAGAGCCACGTAAGCCCTGCTGGGAGCGTGCGGCGAAATCCTGTGCCGCCACGCAGGGCGCGGAAAGCCGGCGGGCGGCGAACCCGTTCGGCCGATGCGCGGAAACTGCGCAGAATTCTTTATTTTGGCTCGACCAGTTTGTTTGTGCTGGCGTTGATTGGGTCCGGATGCGCGGGACGCAGACCGGTTGCTGGGCGGCAGCCGGCGCCGACGCAGCCTTCGAATACGCCAGCAGGCACCGCAGAATCCGCGAAGCGCTCGACGGATGTGCCGGAAAGACCTTCGAGTCCGCCAACGCCGAGACGCGAAAAGCCAATGCCTGTGCCCGCTCCGGCCGGTTACACGGAAGAAGGAAACGCTTCGTGGTACGGCGAGCCGTTCAATGGGCGACGAGCTTCGAACGGCGAAATCTATGACATGTATAAACTGACGGCGGCGCATCGCACGCTTCCCTTTGACACGATGGTGCGGGTGACGAACCTGAACAACGGAAAAAACACTACGGTGCGCATCACGGACCGCGGGCCGTTTGTGGAGAACCGCATCATTGATTTGTCGCTGGCGGCGGCGCGCGAAATTGATTTGGTAGGGCCGGGAGTTGCGCCAGTGCGCGTGGAAGTGCTGGGCAACGTGGATCCGACCGTAGGATTCTTCACCGTGCAGGTGGGAGCGTTCAAGGATCGCGGGAATGCGGAGAGGTTGCGTGACCGGCTGAACGCCTCGTACTCACCGATTTTCATCCAGCAGTACGACGCGCCCGACGGAATGTTCTATCGGGTGCGCGTCGGCAAAATCTCCGGGGAGGACGCCGCGCAGCAGTTCAGCGGCCAGCTGCGCTCGCGCGAAGGCTTTATGCCGTTCGTAGTCCGCCTGGATCCGGAAGCGCCGGCGGGAGGAATCCGATGAACGCGAATTGCCTGTTTTGCAAGATCGGAGCGAAGCAAATCCCGTCAAAAATCGTATATGAGGATCCGGACCTATTCGCCTTTGAGGACATCAGCCCGCAGGCGCCCACGCACATCCTGATTTGCCCGCGGAAACACTTTGAATCGCTGACGGAAGCAGGAGCCGCAGATCAAGGCGTGCTGGGAAAGCTGCAACTGGTGGCGGCGCAGCTCGCGCGCGAACGAAAACTCCTCGCAGGCTATCGGACGGTGCTGAACAACGGCGAAGGAGCGGGGCAGTCGGTGTTTCATCTGCACCTCCATTTGCTGGGTGGCAGACAGTTTCGTTGGCCGCCGGGATGAAGCTCGATGCAAGACCATTTTGTACCTACCGTTTGGACGATGACGCCAAGAATATCTAAGCATGGAAACGAAAGTACGCCGAGCGACGGCGGAAGACTTGAAGCACATTCTGCACCACCGGCTTGCTATGTTTGAGGAAATGGGATTCCGCGACGCCGAGGTTCTGGCCCGCGTGGAAGCTGTTTCTCGAGAGTACTTCAGGGAGGCGCTTCGGGCCGGAACCTACATGGGATGGATGGCAGAGAACTCGGACGGAGAGGTGGTGGGAGGCGGCGGGATCGTGGTTGCAGGCTGGCCCGGCTTTCCCGGCGAGAATCACGCGAAGCGGGCCTGGATTCTCAACATGTACACGGAGCCGGAAGCGAGGCGCTGCGGCGTGGCGAAGCGATTGATGCAGGAGATGATTGGGTGGTGCCGGGGCCAGGGATACGGTATGGTTGCACTGCACGCAAGCGCAGCGGGTCGCCCGCTCTACGAGAGCCTCGGCTTTCAACAAACAAACGAGATGAGCCTCAAACTGAGAGTATGACCGATAACATTCCGGCGGTGCTCCGCAAAACGCAGCTGTTCGCGAGCCTTACAGAGGACGAAATCCAGGCCTTAGCTCGAAGAACGAACAAGAAACGGTTGCAGCGTGGCGAATTGCTTTTCGGCGAGGGCGATCCGTGTACGGGACTATTCCTTGTAGCGTCGGGAAAGATTCGGATTTATAAGTTGTCGGCTTCAGGCCGGGAACAGGTGCTGGCGATCGAGCGGCCAGGGAGTTCTTTCGCCGAGCTCCCGGTGTTTGACGGCGGCAACTATCCGGCTGCAGCCGCGGCAGCAGAGGACGCCGAGCTGCTCTTTATCTCGCGCAAGGATTTTCAAAATTTTTGCCGCGAGCATCCGGACGTGGCGCTGAAAGTGATCGCTGTCGTTGGGGGGCGGCTGCGGCGGTTGGTGGGGATCATCGAAGAGCTGTCGTTCACCACGGTGCGCCAGCGGTTGATTGCTTTAATTCTGCAGCTTGCGGAGGCGGAAGGCACGCGTGCGAAGGATGGGATTCACCTTGAGTTGAAGAAGAGCCACCAGGACTTTGCCGCGGAGCTTGGCACCGTCCGGGAATTGGTCTCGCGAAATCTGGGCCGGCTGCAAGCGGAAGGATACCTGGAAGTGGAAGGACGGAAGCTGATAGTCAAGGACCTGGCAAGTCTAAAGCGCGAACTGGCCTCGCCAGAGTAAGTCTGCGGTCATTTTCCCAAGAAAAAGCGCCTTTTTCCCCCAGTGACTTTAGTCACTGACGCGGTGACATGTCTCCCTGCAGACTGAAGCTCACAAGGGAGGCAGCCATGAGCTTAACGAGTACGACAAAAGTAGGGGACATTGCCGCAGCAAATCCCGCAGCGAAGAAGGTTCTGGAAGAAGCCGGGGTTGACTACTGCTGCGGCGGTGCGAAGTCGCTGCATGAAGCCTGCATGCATACGGGCGTTTCGGCTGAAGAGATTTTGAAGCGGCTTCAGGAAAACAGCCGGCAAGCCGGGCCGGAAGAAGCCAACTGGAGTTCGGCGCGCTTGGCCGATTTGACCAAGCACATTGTTGAGAAGCATCACAAGTATGTCCGGGGGACGATTCCGCGCGTAAGCGCGCTGCTAGTGAAAGTGAGGGGCAAGCACGGAGCAAATCATCCGGAACTCGCGAGGATCGAAGCAGAGTTTCTAGGCGTGGGCCAGGAAATGTACGCGCACATGCAGAAAGAAGAGCAGATCCTGTTTCCCTACATTGAAAGACTGGAGCGCGCAGAAGAAGGTAGAGAGGAGATCGAGCCGCCCTTCTTCCAGACCGTGCGCAATCCGGTGCATATGATGATGCAAGATCACGATACGGCGGGCCAAGCGCTGCAGGCGATGCGCAAACTGAGCTCCGGGTATCAATTACCGGCGGAGGCATGCGAGAGCTACCGCGAACTGTACCGTTCGCTCCAGGAATTCGAGGCGGACATGCACACTCACGTGCACCTCGAAAATAACATTTTGTTTCCGCGGGCTGTCGAGCTGGAAGCCAAAGTCCTTTAAGCGAAGAGTCCCATGGGAACATCTACTCCAACAC
>DATDNK010000155.1:0-3112 GCA_036518275.1 Candidatus Acidiferrum sp. | reverse complement strand
CTAACGCTATCCCCTTCTTCATTGTTTCTACTTTCGTGGCGGGGATTGGCGTGGTTTGGCTGTACGCGGCAGCGCGGCCTCGCCTTGGGCCGGGGGCCAAAACGGCCGCCCTCACCGGCCTCGCCTACTGGTTCTTCGCGTACGCGCTTCCCGACGCCAATAGTGTCGCAGCGAACGTGGCACCGGGACGACTCACAGCCACCGTCTGCCTCATTTTGCTTGTCGGTGTGGTTCTCGCCTCAATTTGTGGCGCTTGGGTCTACAAAGAGCCGGGTAATGTCTAAATCCGATTCTTAAGTCTTAAGACACACAGCAACGCCCACTTTGAAGTCGGTGCAAGGAAGACGTGTAGCCGCCCGGGCGGTCAATGGCAGCCCGTGGCTATGGTTTGGTCGATTCCTTCGCCGGGGTCTGCGGCGTGGCTGCCTCTCGGTGGTACACGATCTTTTTCGTTCCGCCTTCGCAGGTACCGACCGCCTTTCCTTCCGCCACTTCTTTATCCTTCTCCACGATCTCGAGCGTGTACCCCTTCACGCCCTTTGCGTCCAGCTTTGCCGCGATTTCCGATTTCAATTCTTCGCAAGCCTTTGCGACCGGCGCGGCTGGCGCGGTCGGCTTGGCCTGTTCGCCTTGCGCGTAACTGCACGCCGGCACGCAGAACACAGCAGCAACTACTAGCAACGTTCTCATCTTAGAGTCTCCTTTGTTGGGATTGAGGGCCCATGCGCCCAGCATAGCAAACCAAATTTCGTGTTTCGCTGGCTTTTACAAGTGCTGTTGCTAAGTTTTGGGGCACCAGGACCGACCGAGGCAGACACCGCGTACTGCGTCTTTTGTTTCGGGGATGGTCATAGGCGCGCCCTTTGTGGCACAGGCATTCCTGCCTGTGTGCTTTTCTCATCCGCACGCAGCCCCGCGCTGTTCGGAGGGCGCATGTAACGATCTGCACTACCACCTTGTGCCGTCATTCTGAGCGAAGCGAAGTACTCTGCCGCATCGAGCGGTTCTCGCTCGATGAATCTCTCTTCGATTCTCCTTACGATGTAGCGGCGACTTTACGTCGCCATCTTTTCTCTCTCTCCGTAGCGGCGACGGCATTTATCCCGACCCCGTCGGGACGTCGCCAAATTCCCTGGGGTGTCATCCCGAGCGGAGCGAGGGATCGTGGCTTGATTTCGACGTCTCTCAGCTCGTTGAGATCAGCCGTGGTTTCGAGTCCCGGACTTCGTTTTGGAGTGCGGCAACTTGCCGCCGCTTGGCTTCCGTCGAAGCTCGCTTCGACGGCTCTTGCCCTCTTTGTAGGGGCACGGCATGCCGTGCCCGTCTTCGCCTCCAACCTCTAACCTCTAACCTCTGCTTTCCGGGTGTACTATCCCTCTAGGAACGCTCCTTCCTCATCGCACTCCGGAGGTGTCCCATGGCAAAAACCACCGGTCGGCAAATCCTTCAACTCGAACGCGCACAGGCCCGCGCCATCAACCACGGCGATCTGCGCGGTGCCCTGCAAATGTTTGACCGCCGCTTCATAGGCTTCTCGTCCACGCAGCACAAACGCATCCGCGGCCTCGCCGCTCTCCAGTTTTTTAGATTTTGATGTAGCGCCGGGGCTTTCGCGGTTTTTGCGTCCCGGTTCTTACCGGGAAGCCCGGCATGTTGGTGTTTGTGTAGGGGCTGGTCTTCAGACCGGTGGTTTGTAACGCGGTGAAAAGCGCCCGACCTCCTTTCATCGCGCGATGTCTGCGCGATGAACCTCGTCTATCACATCGAACAGCCGCACGTCTCCGTCAACGGCGCAACCGCCGTCGCCACGTTTTACTGGACCGTGCAGCTTGCCCGTGGTCGTAAAATCCACGGCCGCGGCACCCACGTCTTCACCAAACAAGGCAAAAACTGGCGCGTCGTCCACGAACACTTTTCCCGCGCCCACTGATCCCGTCCACCGTCACTGTCATTCCGAGCGAAGCGAGGAATCGCGGCTTGATCTAAACATCACCGGGCCACTGTGAACACCGCGGCTTCTCTCATCCGACGCACCCCGACGGGTGGCCCGGACGTCAGGTGTGTGCAAGATGCGGGTGCCCCATCACGCCGGTTCTGAGTGTGGGGATTCTGATTCTTCCGCACCCTCTGCTATCCCACAGCGAACAAACGACTTCCCGAGATGCCCCTCAAGACCATTCCAAGCACGAAATTGCGCCACGCTAACCACAAGAAAGGAAAGCAGTTATATTTACCCTTGACAAAACATTTATTCCGTGATACACTGTGTTTTGGCTTGGGCGACATCAACTCCACTGTCCGCCCCGCTCAACTATGTGCGCCTCTTGCATCCCGCG
Organism: Candidatus Acidiferrum sp.; assembly: GCA_036518275.1. Taxonomy (GTDB): domain Bacteria; phylum Acidobacteriota; class Terriglobia; order Acidiferrales; family UBA7541; genus Acidiferrum. The sequence continues at coordinate 776 of DATDNK010000155.1, read as the reverse complement.
CGATCCGCCGGGAAACGGACACTACGACGCATCACAAAACCTTCGCGGCACACCCCTGGCCAAGCTTCACAATTCTTGTAACTCCTTCCGAATCACATCCTTAGCAGACTCCCGTCCCTTAACCCCAATAGAATCACATCCTTGCGAAAAAACAGGGGAGAGGGGTACCCTCTCTACTCGTCCTCCAATCTTCCGTATATTCTTCCAAGTTCCGTATACTCTAACCCCTGTGTTTTCACACTCTTCACAAAACTGCCGGGGTGTGGGGGTATTCTTCCCATTCTGGAACTCAAGCCGCGCCGCGAATTTCGACTTTCGCATTTCGAGTTTCGTGTTCCTGTCCTCGGAGGCACCATGTTAGAGATTCAACAGCGCGAGGGCGCAGTGATTCTTTCTGTGCGTGTCCAGCCCCGCGCCAGCAGAGACGAACTCGCCGGGGAAATGAATGGTGCGCTGAAAGTGCGTTTGCAAGCTCCCGCTGTCGAGAATCGTGCCAATGACGCACTCATCGAATTTCTGGCACAACTTTTGAAAACGCGCAAGTCGGCTGTTAGAATTCTCAGCGGTGATCGAAGCCGCCTCAAACGTATCGAGATTCGCGGAGTGACCGGGCAGCAAATCCACGCTCTGCTAGTCAAGGAAGCCTAGCCAATGCCAATTAACGCCCTAAGTTGTCATTCCGAGGAAGCCTAGCCGATGTCAAATAGCTCCCTAAATTGTCATTCCGAGGAGCGAAGCCAGCCGCAGGCAGGCGTAGCGACGAGGAATCTGCTTTT
>DATDNK010000154.1:0-5295 GCA_036518275.1 Candidatus Acidiferrum sp. | reverse complement strand
CTTTCGTGATGTGACGGGCGGTGTGTACAAGGCCCGGGAACGTATTCACGGCGCCGTTCTGATGCGCCATTACTAGCGATTCCGGCTTCATGCAGTCGAGTTGCAGACTGCAATCCGAACTGAGCGCGCTTTTTTGCGATTAGCTCCCCCTCGCGGGTTCGCGACGCTTTGTGGCGCGCATTGTAACACGTGTGTAGCCCTGGACATAAAGGCCATGCTGACTTGACCTCATCCCCACCTTCCTCTCCGTTATCCGGAGCAGTCCTCATAGAGTTCTCCCTTGCGGGTAGCAACTATGAGTAAGGGTTGCGCTCGTTGCGGGACTTAACCCAACACCTCACGGCACGAGCTGACGACAGCCATGCAGCACCTCTACACAGGTCCCTTGCGGGAAGGCTCTATTTCTAAAGCTGGTCCTGTGCGGTTCAAGCCCAGGTAAGGTTCTTCGCGTTGCGTCGAATTGAACCACATGTTCCACCGCTTGTGCGGGCCCCCGTCAATTCCTTTGAGTTTCAGCCTTGCGACCGTACTCCCCAGGCGCAGGACTTAACGCGTTAGCTACGGGACTTGCCCCGTACAGGGCAAACCCCAAGTCCTGATGGTTTAGGGCTAGGACTACCAGGGTATCTAATCCTGTTTGCTCCCCTAGCTTTCGTCCCTCAGCGTCAGTTGTGATCCAGCGAGCCGCTTTCGCCTCGGATGTTCCTACGGATATCTACGCATTTCACCGCTACACCCGTAATTCCACTCGCCTCTCTCACACTCTAGCACGGCAGTTTCGTTAGCAGCCTCTGAGTTAAGCCCAGAGATTTCACTATCGACTTGCCGCACCGCCTACGGACCCTTTACGCCCAGTAATTCCGAGCAACGCTGGCCCCCTACGTATTACCGCGGCTGCTGGCACGTAGTTAGCCGGGGCTTCTTATACCCGTACCGTCAAGTCCTTGCGGACATTCTTCCGGGTCGAAAGGGGTTTACACTCCGAGAAGCTTCATCCCCCACGCGGCGTTGCTGCGTCAGGCTTTCGCCCATTGCGCAAGATTCCCCACTGCTGCCTCCCGTAGGAGTCTGGACCGTGTCTCAGTTCCGGTGTGGCCGATCACCCTCTCAGGCCGGCTACCGATCGAAGCCTTGGTGAGCCGTTACCTCACCAACTAGCTAATCGGGCGCGGGCTCCTCCTCCGACGCATTGCTGCTTTGAATCCCCAAACCGGAGTCCAGGGAATGTTATGCGGAATTAGCCCCGCTTTCGCGGGGTTATTCCCCATCGGAGGGCAGATTGCCCACGTGTTACGCACCCGTGCGCCGTGCGCCAGTTGTATTGCTACAACCGCGCACTCGACTTGCATGTGTTAAGCACGCCGCCAGCGTTCGTTCTGAGCCAGGATCAAACTCTCGTTTGAAACCTGTCGCTTGAGCTTGCCCGCCTAAGGCAGGCAAGCCTGCCGTGAAGCAGGCATGAAAAGCCCCGGTTTGCACCGAGGCCAGCCTTGCTCAAGCAAATTGTTGATCGCTCGAATTACTCAAATCCATCCGCGCTCGAAAACCCGGATGGTTTCGAACAGATTCTGGCACATCGTATCGGTTGTCAAAGAGCGGTACCCCCCTGTCCAGCAGAAAGGCACTTCCAAAACCAACTGAGTATGCCAAACTCACGATTCCTTGTCAACAGCGTTTCGCGCCGCTTTTTCGCCTTTTCCACGGCCTTCGTCGCCTTCCCCCAGAACTCCGTGTATGTGCCATGGCGGCGCCGTGTGGCACGTTCCACATTTCATCCCCTGGGATCAAGGAAAAACAGGAACACAATCCTTCAATTCGACTTGCTGAACGGCCGTTCGTTGTGTTACCAGTAGGAAGTCAGCCTGGGGCCCGCGACTCCACAAAAATCTCCTTCTGATTGTTGCCGAGCGCATGCTGAAAAGAATCCACCTTTATCTCATCAAACCTACGCAATACGACGATGACGGTTATGTCGTGCGCCACTGGCGCGGCGTGCTACCCAGCAACACGCTGGCCTGCCTAGCAAGTCTCACCGACGAGGTCATCGCCCAGAAGCGGCTCGGCGAAGATGTGAAGATCAAAGTCCATTTGTTTGATGAATCGGTGGACAAAGTTCCAGTAAAACGGATTTGCCGCTCGCAGCGTTCGTGCCATTCGAAAACGATTGTCTGTCTCGTGGGCGTGCAAACCAATCAGTTTCCCCGCGCCGTTGATCTGGCGCGGACTTTCCGCCGCGCGGGGCTGACGGTGATGATCGGCGGCTTCCACGTCAGCGGCTACTTGGCGCTGCTGCCGCAGATTCCGCCGGACATCCAGCAACTCCTGGACGAAGGCGTGACCATTGTCAAAGGCGAGGTCGAGGAAACCTGGGGCGATCTGCTATGTGATGCTGTCAACGGGCGCTTGAAGCCGCTCTACGATTTCATCGACCATAAGCCGGATCTGTATACCAAGCCGATTCCGGCCATTCGCAAAAGCTATTTGCGCAAGTTCGTAGCCCCGAATTTTGGCACCCTCGATTGCGGGCGCGGCTGCCCCTTTGAGTGCACCTTCTGCACCATCATCAACGTGCAGGGACGCAAGATGCGTTTTCGCTCTGCCGAGCATATCGCCGACGCGGTGCGGCGCAACTACCGGGACCATGGCATCTCTTTTTACTTTTTCACTGATGACAACTTTGCCCGCAACAAAAACTGGGAGGCCATCTTCGACGCTCTGATCCGCTTGCGCGAGGAAGAGCAAATCCCCGTGGAATTCATGATGCAAGTGGACGTTCTCTCCTGGAAGATCAAGAACTTCATCAGCAAGGCGCGGAAGGCAGGTTGCATCAACGTTTTCATCGGCATGGAGAGTGTCGACCCGGGCAATCTCGCCGCAGCAGGAAAGAAACAGAACAACGTACGCGAGTACTCTCAACTGATCGAAGCCTACCGGAACTCCGAGATTTCCACCCACGTCGGCTACATCATCGGATTTCCCTACGATACGGTAGATTCCGTTCGGCGCGACTTGAACTTCCTCATGCAAGAGGTACGTCCCGACCACGCCTCTTTTTTCATGCTCATGCCGTTGCCCGGTTCCACGGACCACCTCATGATGATGCGCCGCGGGGAGTGGATGCACCCCGATTTCAACCTCTACGATTCCCACCACGCTGTGACCGTTCATCCCCACTTGACCGGCTCGGCTTGGCGGGACCTTTATTTCGAGGCTTGGCGAACGTTTTATAGCCTTAAGAACATGAAGGAACTCCTGCGCCGGGGTTCACGGGCCAACTACTGGAACAATTTCCTGCGTTTCCTTTGGTACAAGAATTCTATCCAGACGGAAGAGCGGCACCCTATGATGTGCGGTTTCTTCCGCCTGAAGGGCCGTAAAGATCGCCGTCCGGGTTTTCCTATCTTGTCTTGGTGGAATTATTACAAATCGCGCGTGAAGGAAATTCGTGCGCATCTAGCAGGCATGCTTCGCGTCATGGTCGAGATGGAAGAATTGTGGCTGCAGACGCGCCACCCGTCGGAGGCAGAACAGCGCGTTGTGGAAGAACTTGTCAAGATTCGCGCGAAGTACGGGCGGCTGAGACTATCGGAGCTTCAGTCCGCCTTCCAGCGCGCCAAGGAGCACTTCCCGACGCTTCATGTCCCTTCCAAAGTCCATCTTTTCTGGGCCAAATGGAGTCCCTTGCTTGTTCCTGGCAAGGTCTACACGCGAGCTGACTTGGCTCAGTTCTGGAGCAGTGCCAAAGAAAAATGGGCTGCCCGCCACTGGTTCCGCATCCCTGTGCACCGTGTCCCTCTCTACCTGTTGCGCGACGTTCAACTCACTTTGCTTTTCCTCTTTCACATGACCATTATGCGTATGCGCTAAGCGCGCCACCTCTTGATGCTCGACCTGCCTGATTGCCATTGTTACGATACCGGCAGACCCTTATGCCCAGGAAAGCACTCCCCGCGAGAGGGACACAAGTAGCCAGAGGTGACCTGCCGCAACAACTGCTGCACGCGCTTCGTCACCAGGAGATGGTGCGCCCCGGTAACCGTGTCGGGGTCGCTGTCTCTGGCGGCGCGGATTCAGTAGCGCTGCTTCTCTTGCTGCTGGAATTGCGCGAGAAGCTGGGAATTGTTCTCAGCGTCGTTCACTTCAATCACAAACTGCGCGGCAAGGCTTCCGACGCGGACGAACAATTTGTGGCCAATCTAGCGGCGAAACACAAACTAGAATTTCATTCCACTTCTGCCGACATCGCGAAGAAGGCCAAGAAGGAGCGCGCCAATCTCGAAGACGCCGCCCGCCGCGCTCGCTACGGCTACTTCCGTTCGCTCGTCGACTCCGGAGCTTGCAACCGCATCGCCGTCGCTCATACTGCGGACGATCAAGCCGAAACCGTGCTCGCCCATATTCTTCGGGGAACCGGGCTAGCCGGGCTTGGCGGGATTCATCCGGATGCGGGCCCGGTTTTTCGGCCGCTACTCACCATTCGCCGCGCTGAACTGCGCGATTATCTTCGCCGCAAGAAACAAAGTTGGCGCGAGGACGCCACCAATCGCGACACCAAACGCCTGCGCGCACGCATTCGCAAGAAGCTCCTCCCTCTGCTCGAGAGACAATTTCAGCCTGCCATCGTCGAACATTTAGCAACTCTCGCGAATCTGGCGCGTGAGGACGAAGCTGAACTGCAGAGTCACGCTGAGTTGCGGGTCACCGCAGCCGCGCAAAAAACAGAAGACGGTTTGCGGATTCCAGCAAGAGAGATCGCACCTCCTCAAACGGCATCTCGAAATCATCCTGAGAAAGTCGAGGAGCGGGACAGCATCGCCATCGACTCTACTGGAGTCCAAAAGCGAATGGTGCGCCACATCGTCGCGCAGGTAAGAACGCGTGAAGGCCAATTAGGCGCCAACCACGTGGATGCGGTGCTCGAACTCGCCCGAAGCGGGCGGAACGGGAGTTCGCTTTCTCTGCCTGGCGGCGTGGAGGTGCACAAAGAACGGGACGCGCTGGTTTTTCGGGCTGGACCGAACGAACGAAAAGGAGCAAAGGCTAGACCCAATTACGATTTCGAGTACCACGTCGACCTGTCCCGTGGCTCGCAGGATTGGCCTGTCCCGGAATTGCATTGCGTCTTCCGCCTCAGAGTGATTGACTGGCCTTCCACGCGAGAGGAGAATAATGAGAGAGAGATGGTGTTGGACCGCGAGCGGCTGCATTCCCCGCTGGTCCTTCGCAACTGGCGCCCTGGGGACCGGTTGCGCCCTTCCGGCCATCAGAACGCCCACAAGCTGAAGAGCTTGCTGA
>DATDNK010000153.1:0-10836 GCA_036518275.1 Candidatus Acidiferrum sp. | reverse complement strand
CGCTGCGCTGGCTTTGGACGGGTGCAAATCCCATTCGGCGATCGGGGCTTCACCGGGATCGACCGCCTGGACGATCAACTCGTCAAACCCATCGCGAGAAGAGGAGAGCGGCGCAGTGGTCAGAAAGCGCGCGAACTGGGGGATCATCGTTTCCAGAGAGAAATCGCGGGTCCAGACGCGCAGATAAGCATGATTGGCCATAACGGGAGAGTCGACTGGATTATACCGGGCTCAAAGAGAAGTAGCGAATCGCGCGATGTCCTGACGGCTCGTGCCTGCTCCGAAAAAGAGCCTGAACGCTAGCTTCCTGTACTGGCGCCTTTCGCGCGTGGTGGTTCAGTCGGCGGCGTGAAATTCTTTGCGATTTCGCTGAGCCGTTGCCGCAACGAATCTCCGACACCTTCGAAGACTTGTGAACAGGCAACCCGAAGCTTTTCTTCCGCGGCAGCCGCAATGCCGGAAATCATCTCGCGGGACTGGTGATCCAGTGATGCGACAGTGGCAAGCAGCCATTGATTCGACACGCCCTCAAGGCGGCCCTTGTGCTGCTCCGCGGCTTGCTCGCCGATGCGGTCGTAAACGCGCTTCACTTCCTGTTGGTGAGCATCGGTCATGGCTTTCCATTGCTCCAGCAGAGGCCCGAATCCTTCGGAGACGGTCTTTTGTGCTTCCGCGACACGCCCTTGGAGAATCCCACCCAGGGATTCCTGGAAACGCTTGAGGAAGGCCTCCTGCTCGGAATTGACCCGCTGTGCCAGTTCGGTGCGTTCTTGCGCGGTGGAGCGCTTGAGTTCTTCGTTGTATCCCCCAAGCTCCTGCCTGGCGGTGCGCTGGATTTCATCGGTGAATGCCGCAGCGGTCGTGTCGGCGACTTCGGAGAAAAGCGCGCGCGCGCGTTCGAACGACTCGCGCACGACTTCTTCCATCTGTGTTTGCGTGTGGCCGATGAAATTGCGGCTGGAATGATCCAGCTCGGTTGCGAAAACTCCAGAGATCTCCCGCGCTTTTTCCCGCAGATAATTTGCGGTTTGCTCGACCGTCTTTTCGGAATGATTCTGAATCTGGGTCTGCGCTTTCTTCTCGTACCATTCGGCGGATTTGAGAAGCTCGTCCACCACCTGGTGCTTCAAATCGCTAACTTTTCCTTCCAGTTCTGTGAGGGACTGGCCCGTGATGGATTGCGAAGATTCCCGCAGGATTTGCTCGACGCCGCCGAGATTTTCGCGGAAGTGCGCCAAGGATTCGGCGAACGCTTCGTCAGCGCAAGTCCGGATGCGATCCTGCTGCAGCGTGAGCGCAGCGTCAACCAGTGAGCGGCCTCCCGCCAGGCGTTGAATCGCCTCTTCGGTGCGCGCGATGTGCGGTTGCACCATTTCCTGAACTTGCCGGCTGAATTGCTCGATTGCTTTGCCGGCTGCTTCCTCGAAAGTGGACCTCGCGCGCGTATTGATCTGTTCGACGAGAGACTGCGACTCACGGTGCAATTCGTCGCGGCCCTGAGTGAGCGTATCGGCGAGTTGTGCGTGAAGTGCGGCAAGAGTTTGCTGCTGCGAGCTCTGAAGCTCGGCGGCATGGTGTTCCAAACGCTGGTCGGCCTCGCCAGCGCGTGACAAGATGGATTCCAGCTTTTGCGATTGTTCCTGCAGCGCTTCGCGCATCGCGGTCAGGCGTTGTTCCCAGTCGGCGCCCATCCCTGCCACTTCACGGAGAGCCGCAGCATGTCGCGATGTTTCATCCTGAAGCTGAACGAGCAATGAGCGCAGATGTTCGTTCAATCCGCCTGCGGCGCGATCCTGCGCTTCGGCAAATGCGTTTTCCAGCCGCTCAAGCAGTTGCGCGTGAGCAGCTTCAAGCTCTTTGGAAACTTGCTCTTGCCAGGAAGATTGAGCCGAGGCAAGCGCGGAAGCGGCTTGTTGCTGAACTTCACCGGCTTTTGTGTCCGCGGCCGCTCGCTGGGCACTAGCGGCCTCTTCTTGTCGCTTGGTGGTTTCCTCGAGCGAACGCAGGGCAGAATCAGCACGGGCTGCAATTTGTGATTCAGCTTGGTCGGCATGGGTCTTCAGACGTGCAGCGGCTTCTTCAGCCTGCTGACAACTGGCCTTCAGGGAGTTTGTTGCGGTCTCCAGTTGCTTTGCGTGTTCGCCACGCTGCGCGAGAGCTTCCTGTGTGAGCCTCTCCGTGAGATCGCGAGTAAGCTGTTCCAACTGCGGAGCCAGCCAGAGCGGCAATTCTATTCGCAGCGCCTCTGCCGCCGCGGCGTGTGCTTCGCGCGACTGCTTATCAGTTTCCTGCTGGAGCTTTTCAAGAGCGCGCGTTGTCTCGGTCTGGATTTCCGCGCGGCTTGCGGCAAATTTCTGCTCCCATTGCTCGAAGGAGAGCCGCCGCTCGGCGGAAACGGCTTGAGAAGCGGCTTCCTGCGCGGCGGCCTGGATTTGCTGCCGCGCATCCGCGACGAGCCTGGCGACCTGTCGCGCCAACTGGAGTGATGCGTCGGTAGTGCTCGCGGGAGAAGGGAAGACGCGCAAATTGTCGTTTGTGCCGGCCGATGCGTCCGGAGGCGCAGGCTCGACTTCGCTTGGGGCAGATAGAGTTTCAGATTTCAAAATGGGCATGGCCGGTGACAAAGGCACTGAGTCCGGCGTCCCCTCCAACACCGGTGGAACCTGCACGCCCTCGGGGAATGCGAACCAGTCTTCCGGCGGAAACGCGATGCCCCAGACATTACCTGAGATTTCCAGTTCCAGCGCCACTTGAAAGAGCTGGCGCACCGTCCGCGGCCGCTGAATCCAAGCCACGCGGCCACGCACGGATCGCGGGGGTTGTCCGGTCTCGGGGTGGGGAATCTCGAGCGTCACCCACATATTTTTCAGAACATAGTGTTTCGATTGGTAGCGGCAGCCGTGGCAGTTAAGGATTAATGATGATGTGCGTTCCACGAAGGGACGCCCAAGCGCGTCCACACCGGTCACCACGAGAGGAACGGCTTGCACGATCCGCGTGCTGCGGCGTTTTCTCAATTCCGCGTTCGGATTGGCTCCTGACTCGGAAGCCATCTCGACCGTCTCATCGGCAAAATTGCCGCCTGCGTCGTTCATACAAACCGCCATCCACCCTCAGTGGTTTCTTGCTGCCTGCTAATGCAGAAGCGCCCTGATTACTTTGTTGCAGCGCTTCGCGTGGTACCTTCTGAGGTCGGCCTGCGGTTTGTTCCCAAGAGAAACATCCACACTTCTCGAGCGACCCAGATTGGCCCAACGAGCAAATAAACCGGTCCCTGGAAAAACGCCGGATGATTTCCTTCCATCCGGTGGCCGAGAAATAAGAGCGCCCATCCGCCAAGAAAGAACCCCGCGCCCCAGATCCACTTCAGGAAGAGAAGAAGGGTGATCCCCGCAAAAATCATGGGGATACCGATCGCATGCAGCAGCTTGTTAGCCGTGGATCCGTGCTCGTGATCGTACTGTGCCATGTAGTGCGCCAAGCCCGGCATGTAGCGCACCTCCTGTCAGCCGTTGGCGGCTGCCAAGTCGCGGGTGGGGACAGCCACTCTCAGTGTGGACTTTATACCTAATTTAATAAATTTCCTAGAGCGTCCTGGAACTACTAAGAGTCATGCCGCGCCCAACCTATTGCGCTTCCAAACTTCCATTTTGCAGAACTCTGCGGTTTTCGGGTCTTGGGAGCTTGGACCTGCCGGCTAGAGGTCTCTTCGCCCTTCCATGGCTTTCAACATGGTGACTTCGTCGGCATATTCCAAGTCAGCGCCGACGGGGATGCCGACGCCAATGCGCGTGACGCGGACGCCCAGAGGCTTCAGGAGCTTCGATAGATAGACAGCCGTGGCTTCGCCTTCGGCGGTGGGATTCGTGGCGATGATGATCTCTTCAACGGTGTTGCCCTTCAGGCGTTCGATCAGCGACTTGATGTGAAGCTGGTCGGGTCCGCGGCCGGAGAGCGGCGAGAGAGAACCGCCCAGGACGTGATACATACCGCTGTAGGTGCGAGTTTTTTCGATGGCCAGGATGTTATGCGCTTCTTCGACGACGCAAATCGTTTTTTTGTTGCGCGAGGGGCCGGTGCAATAGAGACATGGGTCCGCGTCGGTGATGTTGTGGCACGTCGAGCATTCGCGAATTTTTTCCTTGGCGTCTCGAATGGCGTCGGCAAGCGCCAGGGCATCTTCCGGCGCGGCGCGCAACAGAAAAAAAGCCAGGCGCTGCGCGGTCTTCTGGCCGATGCCGGGAAGATGCTTCAATTCGTCGATGAGTCGTTCGACAGGAGCGGCAAAATCAGGCATGCAGCATGTGTAGCACAGGCGCGCGCGGAAGCGCAAACGGCTCAAAGTTGCCGGTACATGACGTAGGCGTCGACGAAGCCGAGCTTGGGATGTTCGAAGACTTGCGGGAGGCGGCCGACGATTTCAAAGCCGAAACTTTGCCATAGACGGACGGCGCGCTCGTTCGTGCTCACCACAAAATTGAATTGCATGGCGCGAAAGCCCCGCTCCCGAGCGCGCTCCAGGGAGTGCACGCACATCGCGCGTGCTACGCCGCGGCCCGTCGCGTGGGGCGCGGTCATGTAGCCGCAATTCGAGACATGCGCGCCGGCGCCTTTTTGGTTAGCTTTGAGGAAATACGTGCCGACGATTTGACCCTGGTCTTCGGTGACAAAAACTTCATGACCAGATGAGAACCAGTAGGCCAGAGCGCTTTCTCGGTCCATGTCGCGCGGCAGCGGGTAAGTCTCGCCCGCTCGGATGATGGGCTCCATGATTGCCCAGATTGCATCGGCGTCTTTCTCAAGCGCTTTGTGGATCAGCATTTCCGTACACTTACAATGGCGAAGACCAGGATAACAAACAAGGCGGTTCGCAGATGAGAGGCACAAAGAGAAGAAAGAATTGAATTAAGGGAGGACGTCAACTAGAAGAGGCCCGGGATTTTCAGACCCGCTATTCCAGGTATGCCTCCAGCGAGGTTCTTCATCTGGTTGGCAAGCTCTTCATCCACACGTCGCGCAGCTTCATTGACCGCAGCACGGATCAAATCCTGCAGCATCTCCTGATCCTTGCCCGCGAAAACTTCCGGCTCAATCTTAACGGCCACGACCTGCTTTTGGCCGTTCATCTTCACTGTAACCATTCCGCCGCCGGCGGAAGCCTCCACCGTAACGGAATTCACCTGCCGCTGCAGGTCTTCCTGTAGCTGCCGGAATCGCGAAAGCATTTGTTGCAGGGCGCCAACTTCCATTCCGAGTCCCCTTGCTGCGCTTACTTTTCTTCTTGCCGTCGCCGTACTTCAGTGATTTTACCACCGAATCGCTGCAGCATCGATCTTACGAGTGGATCGCGTTCGAACTGCGCGCGCAATTCTTGCGTGCCGGATGCAGCGGCAGCCGCAGCAGCGACAGACTCAAGTCTAGCACAGACTCGCACGGCCCGGCCCAGCACGTTGCTCGAAATGCCACGGATCTTTTCCAGCGACTCGCGCCCTTCGATCATCTCCGCGAACGGACGCTTGTCCGGAGAAAAATAAATGCGCAACTCCGCGCCTTCGAGTTCCCAGCGGCTGCTGTGCTCCACGAGTTCGGCCAGGAATTTTTGCTGTGCCTGGATGGCGGCCTTGATCTCTGCCACTTGCTCCAGCGAAATGCCGGTGACACGAACGGGTTCCTTGTTGCCGTTCGCTGGTTTGACATCCGGCAGAGTCGGAGACGCCGAAGGCGGAGGAACGGATGACGGCACGGAAGCGGCCTGATGACTCGTTTCATGGCGTTCCGGGGCGGTGGCGGCCGCAGCAAAGTTCTGAGCCGTGCTTCTCGGTGGAGTTGCGTGCGGGGCAGTGGCTGATGTAGGCGTCGCTTGGCGTGATTGCGGCAGCACGTTTGAACCTGTTCCAGCTGCTCTTGTACCGGCGCTGCTTGGCGTGCCGCTCTTCAATTCCGCTAGTAACTCCTCCAATGGGGCGAGCCGAGCCGCGTTGATCAATCGGAGCAGGCCCATTTCCAGATGCACGCGAGGATCGGGCTTTCTGCGCAAATCATCATCCGTCTGCAGCAAAATCTGAAAGAATCGCGTCAGGTCTTCTTCGCTGAAGAGCGCCGCGGCCTTGGCAATCGCGGGCCGCTGGTCCGGCGTCGCGGCAATCAACTCCGAATTCGTGCCGCACACCCGTGCAATCAGCAAATTGCGGATATGCCGAATCGCTTCGCGGCAAAAGTGCTGTAGATTGCGCCCTTCTTTCTGAAACGTGTGCACCAAGCCCAGCGCGCGATCGGCAGAGCCCTCTGCAATCGCGCCCACCAGCTCTTCCAGCGCGTCTTCCGGCACCACACCCAGCAGCGCGCGCACTTGATCGTCGGGGATCGTGTCGCCGCAGTACGCGCGTGCCTGCTCCAGAAGCGACAGCGCATCTCGCAAGCTGCCTTCCGCCATTCGGGCAATCACCGCCATTGCGCCCGGCTCAATCTTCAATTCCTCTTTCTGCGCGATTTCTTCCAGTCGCTTCGTGATTTCCGCAAACGTCAGCGCCCGAAAATGAAAATGCTGCGACCGGGAGCGAATCGTGTCTTCCAGGTTTTCGGGCTCTGTCGTGGCCATCACGAAGACCACCCGGTCCGGCGGCTCTTCGAGCGTTTTCAGCAGCGCGTTGGAAGCCTCGCCTGTCAGCATGTGCGCTTCGTCGAGAATCACAACTTTGGTCCGCGAAGCCGCGGGCGCATAGCGCACCATTTCGCGCAGCTCGCGGATCTGGTCAATTCCGCGGTTTGAAGCGGCATCAATTTCGATGACGTCGAGTGAAGTCCCGGCCGCAATCTCCTTGCACGAATCGCACACGCCGCACGGTTCGGGCGTCGGCCCTTTCACGCAATTCAGTGCTTTCGCGAGGATTCGCGCCGCCGTCGTTTTCCCCACACCGCGCGCGCCCGAAAAAATGTACGCGTGCGCCACACGGTTGCTCACAATGGCGTTCTTCAATGTTTCGGTGACGTGCTGCTGGCCCACAAGGTCCTGAAACGTTTGTGGGCGCCACTTGCGTGCAATAACCTGGTAGCTCATTGGAGAGTTCTTAGTTCTAAGTTTTCAGTCTTAAGTAAAGTCAAAGCAAAATGGCTTTCGATAAAACGACGCGTTCCTTCTTTGGAGCCTGAATTAGCTCGCCACAATCTTTCTTTTTCTCTCTACGGTTCACCGCTGCTAGAGCGGAGAAGAAAATTTTCGAGAAGGTCTCTTTTTTTCGAATCTCTTACTTACAACTTGAAACTTACGACTGAAAACTTCTCACAGCGAGAGGAACTTCGGGTGATCTGCGGCACCCGAGGCATACCCGGTACCGTTGCTCCCTTCCGGGCCTGGCGGGGTTCGCGGGACCTCGTTGCACAGAGCCCGAAGTTCCACGCTCCGGCGAACGCGCTCATCTCGCGCGTCCGCGTCGAAAAGTCTAGCATAGCGATGCGGGCGCAGCCAGAACGCTCCGGTTCTGCAAGTCGCGTCACTGTGGAATTGTTTTTGTTGTTTGCTTACGACTTTGGCTTCGCCGCTGCCACTGGCGCATCCGGCGGCTGCACATCCTACGGATTCACCCAGTTCACTTTGAACGGACCGGCGCCGTGAATTTGCACGATCGTATTGCCCTTGCAGGCAGCGAAATATCGCACTTCCTTCGGCATCATCAAGAAATTTCCTACGTACATCGTTATTCAGAGAAAGCGAGTCTTTGCCGCGCGCTCACCTGGTCCGGAAACCAGAATGCGCTGCGCCAGAATTTTCCTTGCGCAGCGCATGGGTTTTTGCCGGCCCAACTACTTCTTCTTCGGAAAATTCGGGTCCGCCTTCACTTCGTTGATCTGCTTGGTGTGCCGTTCGCTGTGCGCCGCGATGAACAGCACAAACTCGTAGCCGTCGAGTTTTCCCAGCGGACTGTCCATCACGTGATCCCGTAGCCCAGCTGTGGACTTCAGAAAATCCTCCGTTGTCGCACGGCTCTCCAGGAAATGCTTGATAGAGCCATCCGGTGATCCAAAGCGGTTGTTGGGCACCAGCGGTTCCGGGGCTTGCGCCTTGTGGCTGCGGTCGGGAACCATTGTTAGAACCGCCTCATCCGTTCTCTTTACATCCCGTCCGGGGTCTCCCGCGGGTCCCGCCATGACTTTTTCCTTGGTCGCGTCCAGCAGAAAATCCTCCGCCGCCGCGATGTGTTCCATCACCTGCGCCACCGACCACCGATCCGGCGCTGGCTTGAAGTTCCACTGCGCATCGGAAAGACCTTTCGTCGCCTCTAGAACACTCTTCTTCGTCGTTTCCAGGTATTGCAGCGCGCGGTCCTTCTCCGCCAGCGTCACTTCTTGCGCGGGCGCTGCTGCCGCTCCGGTCATCAGAAGCAGCACGGCCATCGCCCCTGCCAGGGATTTGGTCCTCATTTCTTGCAGTCTCCTTTGCGTGATTTTGGTCGACGAAACGGGGGACAGAAAGCATACCATATCGCAATGGTTTGATAGTTACACTTCAAGTCCGAAGGCCCATTTAGAGGAGTGGCGCCGCGTCCGGGTGTGGGTTCCGTAACGCGGCGCTCCCAGGGGGTTCTGGCAGGCTGGTCGTGGACAGCTTGCGGAACTACGGTTGGTAGGACCCTTTTCACAAAAGCAGAGCGCCCTGCCGCGCTGCTTTCGTTAGAATCTCCCTAGAATCTCTGGTTCATTTTCGGCGCAGCGCTTCCCCAAGAAACGTTGGGAATTGTCTAATCCAACTGCGCTGATCTTTTGATTGCCAGCGACGATACGTGCAGGGCGCTTGCCAAAGCGCACAAAGAACAATTTGCGTGTTTTCAGCAAGTTGAGAAATGAACTAGGAGTCTCGCTCTGCTTCAGGGCGGGAAGCTGTTCAGGATTGAAACAGGCGCGCGGCGGTCCAAAGGTCTCTTCCTTCTCAATATCTCCCGATCGGGCACTCCCGTTGGTTCTCTATCACAGCGCAGGAATTCAGCCTGTCCACAAGCATCACCTTAAGCCCCTGCACTACGCGGTCCGGCCTTGCTTGTGTCGTAGCCGTCGCGTTTCAGATAGCGGTACAGACTCGTGCGCCCGATGCCAAGAATCTGCGCGGCCCTCAGCCGGTTGCCCTGGCACATTTCGAGCACACGCTGGATATGCATCTTGCGCACTTCTTCGAGCGAGAGCGGCCTCCACTCATCTCCGTTCTTGGAGCGTGGCCCGCGATACTGCAAATGTTCTGGCAAATCTCCCAAATCCACAAAGTCTCCGGTCGTTGTTATGCACGCGCTCGAAATCACATTTTCCAGTTCGCGCACGTTTCCTGGCCAGGGATGCTGCAACAACACGGTCTGCGTCCGCCGCGTCAGCCCCGCAATGTGCTTTCCGTAAGCGGCGTTGTATTTGTGCAGGAAAAACTGCACCAGCAGCGGAATATCTTCGAGGCGTTCAATGAGCGAAGGAATGCGGATCTGGATCGAGCTCAAGCGGTAGAAAAGATCTTCCCGGAACCGTCCCGCGAGGACTTCTGCGCGCAAATCGCGATTCGTGGCCGCAATCAGCCGCACATTCACTTGCCGCACTTCCGGCGAGCCGACGCGCTGAATCTCGCGGTTCTGAATCACGCGCAAGAGTTTCGCCTGCATGGCCAGCGACATTTCGCCGACTTCATCCAAGAAGACCGTTCCTCCATTCGCGTATTCGAACAGCCCCGGCCGCGTATCCGTCGCGCCCGTGAACGCTCCGCGCATGTGCCCAAAAAGCTGGCTCTCCAGCAGCGTATCCACCAGCGCCGAACAATTGCACACCGCCAGTTTTTGCTGGCTCACTGGACTCAATTGGTGAATCGCCCGCGCCACCAGTTCCTTACCCGAGCCCGTCTGCCCCGCCAGCAGCACGTTCGTGTAGTGCCGCGCCACTTTGCGCGCGAAGTCGAACACTTCCAGCATCGCCGGACTCTTCCCGACGATGCCGTGGAATTCCAGATCCTTCAGCAACTGCTCTTCGAGCGCGCGCACACGCCGGCGCTGATCGTAAAGCTTCGCTACGTCGTCCAGCGTTTTCTTCAGGTGCGCCCGGTCTATAGGCTTTGGCAGGAAGTCCGCGGCCCCACGCCGGATCGCTTCCAGCGCCGAATCCAGCGTATAGTCTCCGGTCATCAGTAGGATGTGCACCCCCGGATCGCTCTGTAGGGCTTGTTTCAGAAACTCGTAGCCATCCATCCTCGGCATATGTACATCCACCAGAACGAGCCGGCAGCGACCCCGCTTGATTAGCTTGAGCGCCTCTTCAGGGTCCGCTGTGGGGATGGCCTCGTATCCCATGTTTCCGACGAGCGCCGTCAGCATCTCCAATTGTCCCGGATCATCATCCAAAATGCAGGGTGTCAGCGAGGTTTTGGAAGAAATCGGCTCTGCCGTTTTGGTCAATTCCAATGCCACGATGACAAATGCTTCTGGCACACTGTGTGCCAATTCCCCATGCTCTGGCCTTGGGCTTGTGCGTTTGCTTGGAACCGCATTCCTGAGCCTCTTGACCCTTGCCAATCGCTAGATACAGTTGCATTTAGTTAAATTCTTGAAAGAATGGCGGAAAAGGCCCTAAAGCTTCGTGCCTTGCCCCGTTTCGGTGCAGAAATGATTTTTCGCTTCCCAATTTGACACAAGCCTTTGAGTCTCAAGGTGTGCACGAGCCTGGGTGTCAAATCACGGCAGGACCGTTAGCCGTCTTCGATGCAGGCGGCGTCCGACACCACGCTCAGACAAATGGAGGCAAGCGTAGCCCCGGCTCAAAGCAGGGGGGCACGATGTCCCTAAGCTCTCCTAACTGATAGTTGGTCGTCTGCTGAAA
>DATDNK010000152.1:0-6829 GCA_036518275.1 Candidatus Acidiferrum sp. | reverse complement strand
ATGGCGTCGATCAAAGTGATTCGCGAAATCATGGCCACCGTGACCATTCCGGTGATGGCCAAAGTGCGTATCGGACATTTTATGGAAGCGGAAGTTTTGCAGGCGCTGGAAGTGGATTTTATTGACGAGAGCGAAGTGCTTACACCGGCCGATGAAGAGAACCACATCTGGAAGCACGATTACCGCGTGCCGTTTGTCTGCGGCGCACGCAATTTGGGCGAAGCGTTGCGGCGCATTGCGGAAGGCGCGGCGATGATTCGAACGAAGGGCGAAGCGGGCTCCGGTAACGTGGTCGAAGCAGTGCGGCACATGCGCGCTATCGTGAGCCAGATGAAAAAGCTCACCACGATGCGCGACGATGAATTGATGCATGAAGCGAAGGACCTGGGCGCGCCGCTCGAACTCGTCCGGCAAATCGCGAAGACCGGAAAATTGCCAGTGCCGAATTTTTCCGCAGGCGGCATTGCAACTCCGGCGGACGCGGCGTTAGTTCGTCGGCTCGGCGCGGAAGCGGTGTTTGTTGGGTCAGGAATCTTTAAGTCGAGCGATCCCGAGACGCGCGCAAAAGCCGTCGTGAAAGCGAGCACGCATTTTGAGGATGCAAAAGCAGTGCTCGAGGCGCATGAAGAACTGGGCGAAGCCATGCGCGGGCTCGATGTACGGCAACTGGAAGAGAAAGACTTGCTGCAAACGCGTGGCTGGTGAGGGAAATAGTATTCAGTTTTGAGTTGTATGTGGTAAGTCCGAGCCAGCAGCCATCCGTTGTTCTCGCTGGTTTTTACTTGGAACTTAAAACTTATGACTTAAGACTCCAAGTCACAGCATGCGGTGCGAGGGCAAACTCAGCTTGAGGCAAACCAAGTGAAGATTGGGATTTTAGCAGTGCAGGGAGATTTTGAGGCACACGCGGCGATGCTCGAGCAACTCGGCGCGCAAACCGCCGAAGTGCGCACCCCTGCTGATCTGGAAGATTGCGACGGCTTGATTCTTCCAGGCGGCGAAAGCACGACGCAGCTAAAGTTCCTCCAGGAAGAAGGCTTGGCCGACAAGATCGTAAGATTTGCCAAGCGGGGCGGCGCCATCTTCGGAACGTGTGCCGGCGCAATTCTTCTTGCCAAGGATGTGAAGCATCCTCAGCAAGACTCGCTGAATCTCATGGATATGACCGTGGTTCGAAACGCGTACGGGCGGCAAATCGCCAGCGATGTGGTGACCGGGCCTACGACGCTGAAAAATGAGCCGCTCGAAATGGTATTCATTCGCGGGCCGGTGATTGAGCGTGCGGGCCCCGGCGTCAAAGTTCTTGCGGAATACGCGGGGAAACCTGCGCTAGTGCAGCGCGACAATATCATGGCCGCTACGTTTCACCCAGAGTTGACGGACGACACCACGGTGCACGAACATTTTCTTCGCGTCGCTGCTACCGGAAGCAGGCACTCTTCGAACGGTAGCAAGTCTTCCAAGTGAAAAAAGAAGAGGATCTGACGCCAGGAACTTCTCGTTTTCCTCGCACTCGGGTACTGTTTGTGTGCGTCGGGAACGCCTGCCGCAGTCCCATGGCCGAAGCAATTGCGCAACGCGACGCTGCCGATGTGATTGAGCCTTCCAGCGCAGGTTTGTATCCTCTGGGTTACATTGCGGAACAGACGAAGCAGACCCTGATAAAGAATGGCTACTCTGCGGACAGGTTAACCTCCGATGCCCTTACACCGGAAGCGATAGGCGGGGCGGACCTCGTAATCAATATGACCGGGAGAATGCTCCGAGAAGCTTTCCGGAATCATCAAAAGGTGGAAAACTGGTGGGTGGAGGATCCTTTTGATTCCGACCCGGAAACCTATCAGAGAGCGTTCGAGAAAATTCAGGGCCGTGTGAATCAGCTCGCTGTGTGGCTAAGGGAAGAGCGTCGAAGCTCGAAGACGGGAAGATAGGAGTGGCGTTGCGGCGGGAGAAAACCAGCGTATCGCAGGAAGATTATCTTAAGGCGATCTGGGAAATGCTGGAAGAAAACCAGACGCCCATCAGTGCGCGGCTGGCTGAGGAATTACAGGTCACGCCGCCGGCGGTAACCGCAGCGCTGAAGCGCATGATGCGCGACGGGCATGTGCGCATGGACCGCAGCGGCCGGATTGCGTTGACGCAAAAAGGCAGAAAGTTTGCCGAACATCTGGCATTGCGCCACCAGCTCGCGGAGCTGCTGCTGACCGACGTGATCGGTCTTTCCTGGGCCAAGGCGCACGATGAAGCCGAGCGGCTGGAGCACGCCATTTCACCCGAACTGGAAGCGCTGCTGATCAAGCGATTCGGAGTCAAGGAAAGCTGCCCGCACGGCGTGCCCATGCGCGGCGGAATCGCCACGCTGCGAAAGCAGGGCGCGGTGCTGCTGGCGGATTTGCGCGCGAAAGACTCCGGCGAGATTCTGTGCGTGTATGAGAAAGATGGACAATTCTTGGAATTCCTCGAAGGATTGCATTTGCGGCCCGCCACAACCGTCGATGTGTTGAAGCGCGAGTACGATGAGACAATGACGCTGCGCGTGGATGGAAGAACCATCCACCTCGGCAAACCCGCCACCACCCGCATCTGGGTAAAGAAACTCGCGTAGGGATTAGTGACTTCGGCCGGGTCTACTCCGTTCCTGTGAGCGTCGAGGGTATTCCAAAGGTTCCGTCCACGACCTCGACGAAGTTCCTTTCTTCGCGGAGAATGAAGCGCTTGGTTTGCGCCATCTCAAAATTTTCGCGAGCCTCCTTGTCAGATTTCAAGCGCGCTTTGTAGCGTTCGTACGACGCGAGGCCGTCGAAAGCAATCAACCCCCACGCGATGTCGTTCGTGCCTTCATACGGAAGAAAGTAACCGACAAGGTGGCCGCCGCACCGAGGGATGATGCTGCCCCAGTTCTCGGCGTATTTCTTGAACGCGTCTCGCTGGAACGGATCAATCTGATAGCGAATCACGCAGGTAATCGTCATCGATGTTCTCCCAGTGGTGGAGGGGGCCGGAGGCACGCCAGCGCGCAAAGCTATACCCGTCGCCGAGAGGACTCGTAGAGCTTCGCGGCGCGTGATTTTTTGGGGCGAGCGTGCGATCCGGCCCATTCCCTGAATTATCCTGCTTGCCGGGCATCGACACTTCGTCTACCATCAAAGCATGAATGTAGAAACGGCGGACGCTGCCGCATCCTCGATCGCCGCCGCAATCGGCAAGCCGGCGCGAGCGCGCATGCTCTACTGCCTGGCCGATGGGCGCGCGCGCACGAGCACAGAGCTTGCGATTGTGGCACGCGTGAGCCCGTCGACGGCGAGCGTGCACTTGCAGCGGCTCATGGCGAATCGCCTGGTCAAGGTGTTTGCGCAAGGGAAGCACCGTTACTACAGCCTCGAAGGCCCGAACGCGGCATCTGCCTTGGAAGCGCTGAGCGTGCTCGCGGGCGGAACCCCCGACGCATTTGTACCGAGCACGCCAGAGCCTTTGCGTGCCGCGCGGACTTGCTACGACCACATTGCAGGCTTCTTGGGCGTTGCCCTTCATGACCGCATCCAGGCCATGGGATGGCTCGCGGAGGCTTCGGGCGACCCTCTTGCTTACGACCTCACGTCACGGGGAGAAAAGGGTCTGGTAACGTTGGGAGTTGACGTTGATGCAACGCGAACGCTGCGGCGTCGTTTCGCATTTGCATGTGTGGACTGGAGCGAACGGCGGCCTCATCTCGGAGGCGCCATCGGGGCGGCGCTGTTGAGAGTCGCGCTAAAAAGGAAATGGGTGACTCAGGATTTGGACAGCAGGATCTTGAGTGTCACCGCGCTGGGGCGCCGGGAAATGCTGGCGCGATTCGGCGTTCGCATCGGAACATGCTGAAAGATTTGTGACCATGTCGTTCCGTGAGGCGAAGTGGCTCAGACCGCGGGTATCTGACTCACGCGTTCCCGAAAAGCTCACCCCAAATGCGCCATAGAACACATCAATTCTCGATGTACCATTGACGCCTCAGCGACACGGCCTTACAGTCGTGTTAGGCGATTAAAGCGGAGGCGTTCCAAACTCCTGCTGGTAAAGGATACGGGAGAGCCCAGCTCATGAAACGTATCGCACTTACGCTTCTGTGTTTTGTCAGTGCGTTTGCTTCCACCGCTCGCTGTCAGACATTCCACCCTGCACCTGTGCACGTCTCTGCTGGAGCGGTCCTGACGTTTTATCTCCACGCTCGACTCAAATCCACCAGCGGTGATGGCTTAGACGCCTTGCCGAAAGGAACTCTGCTCCGTGTCAAGATGCTCGATTCCATCGATTCGGCCGTTAACACCGATGGGACGGAATTTCACGGTACCGTCGTATCGGGTTTGACGTCGTCGGGCGAACTGGTGATTCATCCTGGCTCTGAAGTGCAGGGCATTTTGGCCTTGCTGAGGAGCCGAAGTCACCCGGAAGGCTTCCGCTTCGAACTCTTGATTACTAGCCTGACAGACCATGGGAAGTCGTATGTTCTGACCGCCTCGCTAAATCCTTCACTAGCCGATTCCGCAGTCGCCTCAACATCGAAGCCCGCTCCAACTACGTCGAAGTCATCGGATTCCAGCGCTACTCATTAACCCGGTTTCCCATACCATTGATCTCTTGCGAGCGGGTATGCGAGCACCTTCGACCACGCCAATGGAAGGATTTCCCGTCCTAGTACTGTTCAACAGCGATCTCTTAGGCAAGCTCCACCTTCCGTAATCTCAAGAATCACAACGAGTTGATCGCCTAATTGCCATAAATTGTGGGAATGGCCAACCGTCTGCCTTAAGGGAGTGCCCCCCAAATCACACACTGAGGAGTGTCTAATGAAGAATTGGAATCGTATTGTCTTTGCAACCAGTGCCAGCCTATTACTCGTCGCCGCACTCTGGGCGACGCCCCAAGCCACCAGCAATGCTCAACCAACTGCAACAGCCCAGACTCCCGCGTCTCAACAATCTGTTTCAGGAAAGATTACGTCCATTGCCAAGGATTCTTTTACTCTTGCAGTCGGAGGCAGTCAGACTTCCTCTGGGCATCAGCTGGTGCAGCAAGAGCCCAGCTCCAAATCGATGACCTTCTTTATCGATAAGAACACCACCATAGAAGGCAAGCTCAAAGTCAACGCCACAGCCGACGTCACCTACCGCGAGGACAACGGCAAGAACATCGCGATCAGCGTGCACGTTGCACAGTGATTTGCGAATCCTGAGTCTTGCTCGCTTTCTTTAAGTAACCAGAGTTATTCGCGAACAAGATCGTTCAAGATAATCACCCTTCCTCGTGAAAGTCATTTGCGTTCGTCGAGAACGGCTTGCAAGCGGCCGTAGCCGGCGCGGCTGACGGGCAGACGTGTGCCGTCGCTAAGAATGGCTAGCCGGCTATCCTTGCCATACGGCTCTATGCGTACGACCCGTTCCAGATTCACGATATACGAGCGGTGGATGCGCACGAAGCCTTTGGGATCGAGGCAAGCTTCGAGGCTAGTGATCGTCTGTTGCTTGAGATGTTTCTTGCCTTGGCTGGCGAGGGCGACGTAGTCGTCCTGCGCCTCGGCGTAATCCAATTTCGGGACGGGAATGAGCGTGACTTTTGTCCCGTCTTTGACCACCAAGCGCTCAAGGAATTGTTGCGGAGGCCGCGCCGCGGCAGCCAGTTCCTGCGCTGTGGGCATTTTTTCGCCCAGGCGGCCTTTGGCGCGCGCCAAAGCTTCCTCGAAGCGCTGCTTGCCAATGGGCTTCAGTAAATAATCGACCGCATGCACATCGAACGCGCGCATCGCGTACTGATCGTACGCGGTCACAAATATCACCAGCGGGTCCGGGCCAATCAATTCGAGAACATCGAAGCCGCTGAGTTTAGGCATTTGCACGTCCAGAAAAATCAAGTCAGGCTTGTGCTCGGCAGAAGCTTTCACAGCCTCAAAGCCGTTGCCGCATTCCGCGACGATTTCGATTTCCGCGTGCGGCTGCAATAGTTCGCGGATGATGTGGCGCGCCAATTCCTCGTCGTCGACGATGAGCGCTCTCCAGTGTCTTTTCGTCGAAGCGCTCATGATTTTTCCTCACTCTCCGCGGGAAGCGACAGAATCACTTGAAAGTAAGGCCCGTCCGTATTCACGCGAAGATTGGCTTCTTTTCCGTATCGCGCTTCCAAACGTTGCTGGACGTTTTTCAGCCCCAGGCCACCCGAACGGCGGGGCGGCGCTTCGGGATCCCAGGAATTCTCGACGACAATGTCCAGGCGGCCGTTCTGCTGGCCGGACGTCAAGCGCACTTCGCCGCCTTCCGGCAGCCCGGCGATGCCGTGTTTAATGGCGTTCTCCACCAGCGGCTGGAGGAGCAACGGGGGCAGCAGGCAGACCTTGGATTCATCCTGAATTGTTTCGTGCATGGCCAGCCGCTCACCGAAACGGATTTTTTCAATGGCCAGATATTTTTGCAGCAGCTCGAGCTCCTCGGAGAAGCGCACTAAGTTTTTTTCGCCCAGGCCCAGCGTCATACGGAGGAAGTCGCCGAGCAGCACGCACATGTCGCGCGCGCGCGAAGGGTCGATGCTGGTGAGCGCGCTGATGGAGTTCAGGCTGTTGAACAGAAAATGCGGATTGATTTGAACCTTGAGAGCCTTTAACTCTGCTTCGCGCGCCAAGATATTCATTTCCATCACTCGAGCTTCCGCTTCGCGCGAGGCTTCCATGGAGAGAATCACGTAGTGGCGGGCAATGGCCAACCCATAGAGGAAAATACCCGCGCCGAACAACATCCGCAGATGGGGTTCGAAACGATGATCCAACTGCGAAAACGCCGGCGCTCTCGAAAGCAGATTTGTCCAG
>DATDNK010000151.1:0-13478 GCA_036518275.1 Candidatus Acidiferrum sp. | reverse complement strand
CACGCCATCTCTCCCTTCACGCATCTGGAAATGACCGCCACTCGTTGCAACTCCTTCTGACTCAACGCGAATGTCTCCTGTCTCATGGGTGACATTTTCACGTTGCCGTTAAGGGGTGACAGAATTATGGAGCTAAGACAGAGCGCGGTGGCTGCGTTGACGGGAAGCGCGACGGATGCTATAAAGTTTATTTCGAAGCGGCGGCTTGAAGCCCACCGAACGCTCCCCGGGGTGGAGCGAGGCGCGGCTGCCAACCTGTCTGCCCCGCGCGGATCTGGGTCAGAGGCGACAGAATTTAGGCACAACAACTTAATGCCTTCCATCGGTCACCAACTTGGCGAACTGTTCCTTGGGGCTGCGCCCACAGTCCTGATTATCCTCTTTTTTTACTTCATCTTACGGACGCTTTTCTTTCAGCCCTTGCTTAAAGTCATGGCCGAGCGAGACGCGCGCACCGCGGGTGCGCAGAAGGCCGCCGAAGCCGCCCAAGCCGCCGCGGCCGAAAAGGTCAAACAGTACCAGGAGGCCCTGAAACAGGCGCGCGGCAAAGTCTACGCAGAGCAGGAAGCGGCGCGAAAGAAACTGCTCGACGAGCGCGCGGCGCAATTGAAAGATGCGCGAAGTAAAGCTTCCGGGGAAGTCACCCAAGCAAAAGAACGTGTGGCCGGGGAGCTGGCGGCCGCGCGGCGCGATGTGGAGGCATCGGTGGCGCAGCTTTCAGCGGAGATTGCCCGGCGCATTCTGCAAGCGCCGCCTCGTCCGGGCGCACCTGCGAAAGAGGCTCGATGAAGGCAAGACGCCAAATCTTGGCTTTTGCCGGCGCCGCGTTTGCGGCGCTTTTCTTAACTCTGAACGCGCATGCCGCGGAAGAGACCGGCGCGGCGGGTGCGGAAACGGCCACGGAGATTTTCAAGTGGATTAACTTTGCCGTCGTGGCGGGCGCGCTATTGTGGGTGTGCTTGAAGAAGGCGCCAAGTTTCTTCCGCGGGCGCGCGGAAGTCATCAGCTCCGCCATCACCAAAGCCGGGAGCGCAAAAGCGGCTGCCGACGCGCAACTGAGCGAAGCGGAAATGAAGCTCGCGCACTTGGAAAAAGAAGTCGCCGAATTGCGCGGATTTGCCGAGCGCGAAGCGGTGGCGGAGGTCGAGCGGATTCGCACGGCAACGCGGTCGGATATAGAAAAAATTGCGGCGGCAGCAAAAGCCGAAATCGAGGCAGCGGAGCGCGCGGCGCGGCTGGAGTTGAAGGCCTTGGCGGCAAAGCTGGCGGTGGAAGGCGCGGAATCGCTGCTGACCAAGCAGCTGACCGCACAGGCGCAGGCGGGGCTCATCAGCAACTTTGTAAAGAGCCTGGAAGGGATGTCGAATTGAAGTCCGCGAGCCTGCAATATGCAAACGCGCTGGCGGACATCGCGCTGGAGCAGGGCGCGGCCGAGCCCGCCGCCAAACAACTGGAAAGTTTTGGGGCGGCGTACGAGCAATCGTCGGAATTGCGCACGTTCCTGGCCAGTCCGGCGGTCAGCGTGGATGCCAAGCACGCGGTGATTGAAAAGATTACAGGGCGCATCGGCGCGAGCAAGATTATCCGCAATTTCCTGTTTGTGATTGCTGACCACCGGCGCACGCAACTGATTCCGGAAACTGTTACGGCGTTTGAGCAAGTACTGCGGCAACGGCAGGGCGTGGCGGAAGCGGAGATTTCTTCCGCGGTGGAACTGACAGCGGCGCAGAAGAAGGAACTGGCGGCGACGCTGGCACGGCTTACGGGAAAGAAGATCGAGCCAGAGTATTCGCTCGATCCAGCGCTGCTCGGCGGCGCGGTGGTGCGCATTGGAGACACGATTTACGATGGTTCGCTGCGGAGCCGCTTGAACGAGATGCGCGCGCGGCTGGCGGCAGAGTAGGCAGGCTTTCGCAGCACGTTTTTTCCGGCCAAGAGGGACGAGAAAGTTCTCGGGAGCGACGGAGCAGGTATGGCGAACATCAAGGCAGACGAAATCAGCAAGATTCTGCGCGAGCAGATTGAGAATTATGAACTGGCCGTTGCAGTCGACGAAGTAGGCGCGATCATCAGTGTCGGCGACGGCATTGCGCGAGTGCACGGCCTGGAAAAAGTGATGGCCGGCGAGATGCTGGCGTTCCCACACGACGTGTATGGAATCGCGCTGAACCTCGAAGAAGAAGAAGTCGGCGTGGTGCTGCTGGGCGAAACTACGGAGCTGAAGGAGGGCGACGTGGTGAAGCGCACGAACGCGATTATGTCCGTGCCGGTGGGCGACGCGATGGTGGGGCGCGTGGTGAATCCGCTGGGGCAACCGCTGGACGGCAAGGGACCGATTACCACCAAACTGCGCAACCCGCTGGAACGCCTCGCTCCCGGAGTGATCGATCGGCAGCCGGTGCGCGAGCCGTTGCAGACGGGCATCAAAGCGATTGACAGCATGATTCCAATCGGGCGCGGCCAGCGCGAGCTGATCATCGGCGACCGCCAGACCGGGAAAACTGCGGTCATCCTCGACACGATCATCAATCAAAAGGGCGGCGACGTCATTTGTATTTACTGCGGAATCGGGCAAAAGCGCTCGACCATCGCGCAGGTGGTCAAGATTCTTACGGATGCGGGCGCGATGGACTACACGATTGTGGTGGCCTCCTCGGCCGCTGAGCCGGCTTCGCTGCAATATATTGCGCCGTACGCAGCCTGCTCCATGGGCGAATATTTTCGCGACAACAAGCGGCATGCTGTGGCGTTTTACGACGACCTTTCAAAGCACGCGCAGGCGTACCGCGAAATCTCCCTGCTGCTGCGGCGGCCGCCGGGACGCGAAGCGTTTCCTGGCGACGTGTTCTATCTGCACTCGCGCTTGCTGGAACGCGCCGCCAAATTGAGCGATAAGTTGGGAGGCGGCTCGTTGACGGCCCTGCCCGTGATTGAAACGCAGGCTGGTGACGTCTCTGCGTACATTCCCACGAACGTGATTTCGATTACCGACGGGCAAATTTACCTGGAAGCAGATCTTTTCAACGCGGGCATTCGCCCGGCGATCAACGTGGGCATCAGCGTGAGCCGCGTGGGCGGCAACGCGCAGATTAAGGCGATGCGGCAAGTGGCGGGTTCGCTGCGTCTGGACATGGCGCAATACCGCGACCTGGCGGCGTTCGCGCAGTTTGGCTCCGATCAGCTCGACAAAGTGACACAGGGACAGCTCTCGCGCGGCCAGCGGCTGACGGAAGTTCTGAAACAAGATCAGTACGTGCCATTGCCGGCGGAAAAGCAGGTGCTGATTATTCAGGTGGGCACGAGCGGCGCGCTCGATACTTTGCCTGTGCCGGAAGTGCGGAGGTTCGAGCGCGAGTTTTTGCAGTTTACGGAGACGAATTACCCGTCCTTGCTGAAGAATATCTCGGCGAAAAAGGCACTCGACGACGGCATCAAGGCGGAAATCAAGAAAGCCGTCGATGGGTTCAAGGAGCGGTTCACGGTGACGGCTGGGGCTGCGAATTAGGAGATCCTGCTGACGAACCACGATGCCCACACTTCTCGATTTCCGGCGACGCATTCGCTCGGTGAAAAACACCCAGCAGATTACGCGCGCCATGAAATTTGTTGCGGCGGCGCGGTTGCGGCGCGCGCAGGAAGCGGCGCTGGCGGCGCGGCCTTACGCAAAAGAGCTGATGCGCGTACTGCGCTCGACCATCAGCCGCATCGCGGAGCCGCAACACCCGCTTCTTGCACGCCGGCCGGAAGAGAAAGTTCTCACGCTCGTATTGACCGGCGAGCGCGGGCTCGCGGGCGCGTTCAATACGAACATTCTGCGTAAGGCGAACGAGTTTTTTCGCGGGAGTAAGGAGCGCAAACTCTCGGTTATTCCCGTCGGCAAAAAGGGACGCGATGCCTTGAGAAAGGCTGGCTTCAACCTGATCGCGGAATATATTAATGTGCTGGCGCGCGTGGAATTCGCAACGGTGCGCGAGATTTCAAATTTGGTGACGGATTTATATGCCAAAGGCGAAATCGATTCCGTTTACATCCTTTTCAGCGAATTCAAGACGGTGATGTCTGCAAACCTGGCCGTGGAAAAGCTTCTGCCGGTGGATCCCGAGCAGGTGAAGGAGGCCTCCGAAGAAGCATCGAGCGCTCACGTGGATTACATTTACGAGCAGCCGGAAGAACAATTGCTCGACAGGCTCTTGCCACGCTACGTGGAATCGCAAGTGCAGCGCGCGATGCTGGAATCCTCGGCGGCGGAGCATGCGGCGCGAATGACGGCGATGGAATCCGCGACGAAAAACGCGGGCGACGTGATTGAGGCGCTGACACTGCACATGAATAAGGTGCGCCAGGCGGCCATCACCAAGGAGATCATAGAGATTGTGAGCGGCGCTTCGAGCACCGCTTAGGAGAAAGCATGGCGGAAAAATACGCAGCCGTGGGACACATCGTGCAGATTATCGGGCCTGTGCTCGACGTGCAATTCGAGGGCGGGCACCTGCCCGCGATCTATAACGCGGTCCGCATCACCAGCGATGGTTATAACGTTCCTGAACCCATTGACGTGACCGCCGAAGTCCAGCAGCACTTGGGCGAAGGACGCGTGCGCGCGGTGGCAATGGAGCCGACGGAAGGCTTGGTCCGTGGAATGAAGGCTTTCGACCTTGGCGAGGGCATCAGCGTGCCCGTGGGTCGCACGACGCTTGGCCGCGTGATGAACGTCTTGGGCAAGCCCGTTGATCAGCTTGGTCCGCTGACCAGCAAGACGCGCTATCAAATCCATCGGCCGGCGCCGCTGCTCGACCAACAATCCACCACGCTGGAAATGTTCGAGACGGGCATCAAGGTCGTGGACCTGATTCAGCCATTCTTGAAAGGCGGAAAGATTGGATTGTTCGGGGGCGCGGGCGTCGGTAAAACCGTTCTCATTCAGGAACTGATTCACAACGTGGCCATGCAACACGGCGGCGTCTCCGTATTTTCGGGTGTGGGAGAACGTACGCGCGAGGGAAACGACCTGTGGCTGGAGTTTCAGGAATCCGGCGTCGTGGTTCCGGGCAACTCGGAGAAGTCCCGCGCAGCGTTGATTTACGGACAGATGACGGAGCCACCCGGAGCGCG
This sequence comes from Candidatus Acidiferrum sp., assembly GCA_036518275.1. GTDB lineage: Bacteria > Acidobacteriota > Terriglobia > Acidiferrales > UBA7541 > Acidiferrum. Next base: position 8,366 of record DATDNK010000151.1, on the reverse strand, counting down.
TTTGCGCGTTGGTTTGACAGGCCTGACCGTTGCTGAATATTTCCGCGACCAGGAACATCTCGACGTGCTGCTATTTATCGACAACATTTTTCGCTTCGTGCAGGCAGGGTCAGAAGTCTCCGCGCTGCTCGGGCGCATGCCGTCGGCGGTCGGTTATCAGCCGAACCTTAACACGGAAATCGGCGAATTGCAGGAGCGCATCACCTCGACAAAAACAGGCTCGATCACTTCCGTGCAAGCGATTTACGTGCCTGCCGATGACTACACGGACCCAGCGCCGGCCGCAACTTTCACGCACCTGGATGCCTCCACGAACCTGAGCCGGCAAATCGTCGAGCGCGGGATTTATCCTGCCGTCGACCCGCTGGCCAGCTTCTCGCGCATTCTCGATCCGCGCATCGTCGGCCAGGAGCATTACACCGTGGCGCGCGCCGTGAAATCGATCCTCCAGCGCTACAAGGATTTGCAGGACATTATCGCCATTCTCGGCATCGAAGAACTTTCCGACGAAGACAAGCGCACCGTGGCACGCGCGCGCAAGATCGAGAAATTCCTTTCCCAGCCCATGTTCGTAGCCGCGCAGTTCACTGGCCTGGAAGGCAAGTACGTCAAGATTGAAGATACCGTGCGCAGCTTCAAGGAAATTGTCGAAGGCAAGTACGACGACATCCCGGAGCAGGCGTTCTACATGGTGGGTACAATCGAAGAAGCTTTGCAAAAAGCAGAGAAGATGAAGGCGGGCGTTTAGAAAAATGCTTCCCGAAGCCATGGAACTGGTCATTGTAACGCCCACGCGGCAGCTTATTCGGACGCGAACGCGCGAAGTGACTTTGCCGGGCGCCAACGGCTACCTCGGCGTTTTGCCGGGCCATGCACCGTTGATGACTGAGCTCGGCATTGGCGAATTAACCTTTCAGAGTGCGGCGCAAACGGAGCCACTCTCCGTGATACGCGGTTTCGCGGAAGTGCTGCCGGACCGCGTGACTGTCCTTGCAGAAACTGCCGAGTTGGCCGCGGAAATTGACCTCGAGCGGGCCGAAGCGGCAAAGGCTCGCGCAGAGAAACGCCTCGCCGCCGGCGACCCCAACATCGACTGGGATCGTGTCAGTGTGGCTCTTCAGCGCGCCCTCATTCGCATTCAAGTGGCCCGCAAACGTCGGGGAGCCCCTGAGAGTTCCCGCCCCTGAGAATTAGCGTTGACCGTTTGCGTTCCCCAGCGCCGTCCATCGTTTTTGCCACCCGAAACTTGAGCAACTCATCTAATCTTATTGTGGAAAGAGCGCATGGAACTCATCACCATTTACACCACGACCTGGTGCCCGGATTGCCGCTACACGAAGGCTTTTCTCCGGGAAAGAGGCCTAGCCTACCGCGAAGTAAACATCGAAGAAGACGAAGCCGCGGAAGAAATCGTTCTCAAGGCAAATAACGGCCTGCGTAAGGTGCCGACCTTGGAAGTCGCCGGGCGCTATTTTGCCTGCAGCCCTTTCGACCCCGAAGAACTCGCCGAGGAACTGAATATCCCGCCGAATCCCTAATCCCGGAGGATTTTCAAGCCGGCTAATGAACTGGCCGGCCGCGCGCCCAAACGTCCGTCACGTGCAAGGATTGGTCGAGCAGCAGGACGTCTGCATCGGCTCCCACGCGTAGCGCGCCTTTCTTGAATTCGATGCCCAGGAGCGACGCAGGATTCAGCGTCAGCATGCGCACCGCGCTTGCCAGAGAAACGCCAAGGTTCACAATGTTTCGCAGGGCCCGGTCAAGAGTCAGTGTACTCCCCGCAAGGATTCCCGCCGCGTTGCGGCAGACTCCATTGGTTACGATGATCTCGAAATCGCCGAGTACGTATTTTCCGTCCGGCATGCCCGTGGCGGAGAGCCCGTCGCTTACGAGAATGACCCGCTCGTAACCTTTAGCCTGCAGGAGCAACTTCATCGCGGCTTCTTCAACGTGCATGCCGTCGGCGATCAACTCCGCATTAACTTCGGGCGAAGTGAGCACGGCCCCTATTACCCCTGGATCGCGGTGGGTGAAGGGTCGCATGGCGTTGTAGGTGTGGGTGGCGCTGCGCGCTCCGTGAGCGATAGCCAACCGCGTTTGTTCATAATTGGCATCCGTATGACCCACAGAAACGATCAATCCTGCTTTCCGAGCCGCTTCCATACAGGGGATCGCTCCGAGGACCTCTGGGGCGATGGTAATCAGCCGGGCATTTCCCTCCGCGGCCTGGAGAAAGCGTCCGAGCAAGTCGGCCGATGGAGACTGAATCCATCCGACCGGATGCACGCCTGGTCGCACTTTGCTGATAAATGGGCCTTCGAAGTGGATCCCCAGGATTTCGGCCTGAGATTCTTTCGCCGCATGCTGCTGCGTGATAAACAGCGAGATGCCCTCCGCGGCCCGGCAAATATCGTCAGGGCTAGCCGTAACCGTGGTGGCCAGAAGCGACGTAGTGCCAAATTCAGCCACCTTCCTCGTGACCCCATCGAGGGCCTCGCTGCTTGCTTCCATAACGTCGTGCCCGCCCGCACCGTGGATATGAATGTCGACGAATCCCGGGGCGGCCGTTTTTTCGGTCGCGCGAACCTCCGTCCCGTCAGTGGGCAAACTCATGCTGCTGCGAGGCCCGACGGCCTCGATAACTCCATCACGAATCAATATGCCTGCATCGCTGATTTCTGAAGCTGGGGTCAAAGCCCGCCCGGCATGAATAAGGGTAGTCGGCATGGCCGTGCAACATCCTAGCGGAAATGCGGGGTGGGACAAAACGAAACAGGCGGACCAAAAGCTTGATCCGCCCGTCCGCTGCAGATAGGGAAATACTTGTGGTTACTTGCCGGCCATGTCGATGCTGGTCAGCTTGAGCGTTTCGCCTTCCACCGTGCCCTTAACGGTCACGTGATGGCCGGCGTGCGCCGCCACTTTGTCCTGCGCATCGACAACGTACACCTTCTTATCGGCGTCGTTCACGAACACGTACTTGGCGCCATGTTCCTTGACGCACTTGACCGTGCACTCGGCCGTACCGGGCTTATCGTTTGCACCTTTCGCTCCGCACTGGCTATCGGAAATCCAGCCAGTCATGGAGCTATCTGCCGCTATCGCAAGAGCTCCTGCGAATAGCGTCGCAGCAATTGCCATTGAGAATCGTAGCTTCATGGTTTCCCCCCTCCAGAAGTCCATTTTAGTGGTTGAGTTGCCGGGCCGCCCCTTTAGCTTCGCATAGCCACGGCCCCAGTGTCCAGCCACTTCCTAAACCTCTCTAGGCCCCGACTTTATTCCCGAATGGATGAAACAAAAGGGGAGGACTCGCAAGAATCCTCCCCTTTTGCCTTATAATCGTAAGCGTGGACAAGATTTGCCGGCTTATTGGCCGGAGGTCGCGTTGCTCGCCGAGGCCGTCGCTGCGCCCTTGGGCATGCTCAAATAGCCCGTAGCGCTGGACTTGGTAACCTTGTTGACCACCAGCTCCAATGCGGACCGGCTTCCGCCCGTATAGAAGAAGATAGGTTCATTGACCGAGCGGTTCTTCTTCTCAAAGCTGTTGTCGTCCGCCAGCACATTCATGGTGTATTGGTTCTTCTTGGTGTTGGTGTCCTTCAGCACTAGTTGAATGCTTCCCACTTTGGTCGCGCCGCCCTTGCGCTGCACGGTGAATTCAAAATAATCGCGCTGGCCAACGCGGCGAAGCTGATCAATTTCGTCGTGGTTGCGGGCAATCAGAGTCCCCATCTCGCTGCGGGCCATCTGGATGCTGCTCTTGGTGGCGTCGAGATCACCCTTTACTCCGGTTACGTCTGTGTTCAACTTGGTCAGGTCATCCGAGCTCGCCTTGGTGGCAAGTTCCGCCTTCATCGAGGTAGCGAGGCTGTCGACCTTCTGGTCTACAGCATGCGTGGCGTTCTTGTTCTGCTTGCGCGCCGTGATGAGTTCACCCTGCGTGACATTCAGTTTGTCCGCAATAACCCTCAGGTCGCTTTGCAGTTGCTGATTGATCTCATCTTCCTTGGCAAGACGCTGACTTAGCGCCTCGTTGGCCTGTTTTGAGGCCGCGGTCGTCTGCTCCAAGTTTCTGGATTGACTATAGGCGTTCCACCCTAGTCCCACTCCGACCAGAGAAAGGGCGCACAAAACGCCCACAGCCAATCCAACCCAGCGGGGCGTTCCCGCTGTACCAGTGTGGGAAAACTCTTGAAATTCGCTCATAGACGTTCGTTTCTCCTTTAGGCAGCTTCGGCCTGTTAGCGCTGAAATGAGCACCCAGTTCGCCAAATCGCAAGCTGCTACTAGTACCCTCTAATTTATGCAAAATGCAGGGGATAAGCAGGGAGAAGGGCGTAAAGGCCTAAATTCTATAAGTACTAGTACTTGTAAGGTTTACGCGCTTACGTAGAAGTCACTCAAAGTAGCGAAATCCTTGGGTCTCCGGGACAGATCATGCACACGCCAAACTTTTCTGGTTTAGGGAAATGATTGCTAAGGTATTCCAGATCAGCTATTTACAGGACAGAGAAGTCAAGCAGCGCGGAAGGCGCCCGCGGCAACGTCTTGTCGCTCAGCATTGAAGTAGCAGTCCAGCGTATTCACCGCAGCCTCAAGAACGAGGCGGCAGTCGGAGCAGCTCTCAAGGTGACGCTTGATCTCTGTTTCCACCGCCGAAGACAAGCGCCCCTCTAAGTACCAACAAATCAAATGGATAGTGTCGCGACAACTCATGGCCCTATATCCTTGAGTCTCCCCAAGCAATCGACTGGGAGAGAACAGAAAAGCACTTGCAGCGCCAAAAACTGAGCGTTGGGGTTAGAATCCTGAACTCCTTGAAAACACGGCGGTTAGTCGCTTTTTCTGTTCCCGTAAGGAAGGAACTGACGCTTCCGGTTTTGAAAAGATTACACCCCGAATGGACAAAATGAGCACCGATTCGATTCAGCGAGTGTGCAAGCTTACCTTTGTGGAACGATGGTCATCTCGCGAAGCCTGGCAATTCTGTCTGTGAGCGGCGGATGGGTGCTGAACAACGAAGAAGCCGTTCCCCTGCCGAATAGCGGCCTTACGATGCAAAGCGAGGACGTCGAAGGCGCAATCGCGGTTGTGGGTATGCGGCTGTTGTAGGCGCCAAGCTTTTGCAGGGCACTCATCAAGCCGTAAGGGTTGCCTACCATCCGCGCGCCCGTTTCGTCGGCCGAGTATTCCCGCTGACGAGAAAGCGCCAACTGAAGCAGAAAAGCACCCAACGGGGCAAGGAAGAACAACAGAAGCCCGAGGATTCCTCCGCCACCACGTTCCCGGTCATCGTCGCCGCCTCCCAGCCAGGGTCCCCAGTGAGCAATCCAGGTGATTGCTCCGGCGAGAGTTGCCGCGACAGAGCTGATGAGGATGTCGTAGTTGCGCACGTGAGATAGCTCGTGAGCGATGACGCCTTCGAGCTCATCGTCATTCATCAGTTCGAGCAGTCCCTGTGTTACTGCAACCGAGGCGTGGCGCGGATTTCTTCCCGTCGCAAACGCATTGGGCGCGGCCTCAGGAACAACATACAGTTTCGGCAACGGCAGATTTGCCTTAGCGGCCAGGCGTTCCATAACCGCGTAAAGGCGTGGCAGCTGCTCGCGGGTCACCGGTTTAGCGCCGCTGGACATCAGCGCGATTTTGTCCGAGAAAAAATAGGCAAAGGCATTGGTGACGATGGCAATTCCGAGGCCTATAGTCATCCCATTTCGCCCGCCCAGATACTGACCAACAAACATCAGAAAGAGCGTAAGTGCTGCTAGCAAAAAAGTTGTTCGAATAACTCGCATGGCCTTCCTTATTCTATTCTATGCGTGCGCCATTCGCGCACGGAATGTCGCTCTCCATCGTTAAAGGGAATTGAACTTCTGCTGTCACGCACTTTCCCCTCTAGATTAGATACGCGCCGCTGCCGCAGGTTGTTTCGCGGGCTTCCGCTCGAAGCGCATAACATCCTTCTGGCCCTCGCAATCGACGATCACATGGTCACCAGGAAGCACCTTTCCTTCCAGGATTTGCAACGCCAGTGGATCCTGGATCAATCGCTGGATGGTGCGTCGAAGCGGCCGCGCGCCGTATGCCGGGTCGTACCCTTCGCGCAAGAGCAATTCTTCCGCGGCAGGCTTCAGTTCAAGAGTAATCTGCCGTTCCGCGAGCAGCTTCTCCACATTCTTCATGAGCAGGCCCACGATCTTCGCCAACTGCTCTTTTCCAAGTGGGTTGAAAATGACAATCTCGTCGATGCGGTTGATAAACTCCGGCCGGAACGACGCGCGCAGCGCTTCCGTCGCCTCTTTTCGCACACGCTCCGGATCTTTGCCCGCCAATTCCGAAATAGCGCTGGAGCCCACGTTGCTGGTCATCACCAACACAGTGTTCCGAAAATCCACCGTGCGGCCCTTGCCGTCGGTGAGGCGGCCGTCCTCGAGAATCTGCAACAAGACGTTGAACACGTCGGGGTGTGCTTTCTCGATTTCGTCAAAGAGTATGACGGAGTACAGGTGACGCCGCACTTGTTCGGTGAGCTGTCCGCCCTCTTCGTAGCCGACGTAGCCCGGCGGCGCGCCGATGAGCCGCGAAACGCTGTGCTTTTCCATATATTCGCTCATGTCAATGCGAATCATGAGCTTTTCGTCGTCGAAGAGAAATTCGGCCAGGGCCCGAGCCAGTTCCGTTTTGCCAACGCCCGTAGGCCCAAGAAAAATAAACGAGCCAATGGGCCGCTTGGCGTCGGAGAGACCCGCGCGGCTGCGGCGCACGGCGTTGGCGACGCGCGTGAGGGCGTCGTCCTGGCCGACAACGCGCTGGCGCAGACGCTCTTCCATGTGCACAAGCTTCTGCGCTTCGCCTTCAAGCAAACGCCCGGCAGGAATGCCTGTCCATTTACTCACAAGCTTGGCGATGTCCTCTTCGTCCACCTCTTCCTTCAGCATGGGCGCATCTTTTTGCACGGAAGCAAACCGCTGCTGTGCTTGTTGCAGTTCGCGTTCTGCCGCGGCGATCCTCCCGTAGCGGATTTCCGCCACTTTGGCCAGTTCGCCGGCGCGTTCGTAGCGCTCGGCTTCCGCCTTGAGCTGCTCAATCTGCTCTTTCAGTTTACGGATTTTGCCAATGGCTTCCTTCTCGTTTTGCCACCGCGCTTTTTTCGCGCTGGATTCTTCCTTCAGCTTGGCAAGCTCCTTCTCAATTTGCGCGCGCCGTTCCTTGGAATGCGCATCGGACTCTTTCAGCAGCGCCTGGCGCTCGATTTCGAGCTGCAGGATGCGGCGTTCGATTTCGTCAATCTCCACCGGCAGGGAATCGATTTGCATGCGCAGACTGGCGGCGCACTCATCGATCAAGTCGATAGCTTTGTCTGGCAGGAAACGGTCGGAAATGTAGCGGTTGGAGAGCGTCGCCGCGGCGATGATGGCGGAATCCTTGATGCGCACGCCGTGATGCACTTCATAGCGCTCTTTCAGGCCACGAAGAATCGCAATCGTGTCTTCCACGGTGGGTTCCGAGACCAACACAGGCTGGAAGCGCCGTTCCAGAGCCGGGTCCTTTTCAATGTGCTTCTTGTACTCGTTGAGCGTGGTGGCGCCGATGGCGCGTAATTCACCGCGGGCTAGGGCTGGCTTGAGCATATTGGAAGCATCCATCGCGCCTTCGGCAGCACCCGCGCCGACTAGCGTATGCAGCTCATCGATGAACAGAATGATCTGCCCTTCGGCCTCGGTGACTTCCTTGAGGACGGCCTTCAAGCGGTCTTCAAACTCGCCACGGAATTTTGCTCCGGCCACAAGCGCGGCAAGGTCCAAGGCAACAATGCGCTTGGTTTTGAGCACGTCCGCCACGTCGCCGGAAATGATCCGTTGGGCGAGTCCTTCGACGATGGCCGTCTTGCCGACGCCGGGTTCGCCAATCAGAACGGGATTGTTCTTGGTGCGCCGGGCTAGAATCTGCATCACGCGGCGAATCTCTTCATCGCGGCCAATAACGGGGTCAAGTTTCTGCTTTCGCGCCAGTTCCGTCAGGTCGCGGGCGTACTTTTCCAGAGAGGCGTAGGTGGCCTCCGGATTCTGAGACGTCACCCGCTGGTTTCCGCGCACTCCCGTCAGAGCCTGCAAGATCGCTTCGTGCGAAGCTCCCTGCCGCTTCAATAATTGTCCGGCTCGATCGCGGTCGCGCTTGGCGATCGCCAAAAACAAGTGTTCGGTCGAAACAAACTCATCCTTAAAGCTATCCGCCTCTTTGAAAGCCTGCTCGAGGACGTCGTTTAGCGGCCGCCCCATGTGCTGCTGCGCGAAGCCCTGTACCTTGGGGAGACGCCCGATCTCGCGCTCAATTTCCTGGGTTAGCGCCTCAGTGTGAATGCCAAG
>DATDNK010000150.1:0-4277 GCA_036518275.1 Candidatus Acidiferrum sp. | reverse complement strand
TTTCCGGCAGCCTCGAAAGAGATGACGCAAGCCATCAGCGGCGCCCCGGATCAGACGAAGCCGTTCCTCGAGCCGCTCCTGAAGCGCCTCGAAGCCAAAGACGACATCAACAAATAAGGCAGTGACTAGTGATCCGTGACTAGTGACTGGTGAAAATCGAGGAATTCTCGCGCGCGCCTTCGGCGGATACGGAGTACGAAGGTAGGGAGTTAAACCAAAATACCGAAGGATTCTTGTAAGACCCCCTACTACCCCCGGGTACTGTTGCAATGTTGTGAGAATAAATGACTTGCAAATTGGGCAGTGCGTAACTTCATGAAAACAAAGAGAGTCGGAGTGGGGTGAAAGGCAGGAGCAGTTTCTAAGTTGCTGAAAACTCATGAAGAGAGATCCCTCGCTACCCCACCCCTCCGTGGCGAAGAAAGTTGTGCGCAGGTGCATGAAACTAAAAGAGTTAAGTGCGTTTCTGTCGTGCATGAGAGTACGAAAGTTATTGAAAGGAAAGAGGTTCGAGGAACACACGGCGTTTGGAGGATTGTTCCCCTCGAAGCTCGGGGTGAAGTTGAAGAGGCGATGGCCGTTCATTGTTGTCAACCGGGCACACCAAGATCTGCCCCAACGGCCAAAACACAGTATAAACCCGAATTACGATTTTGTCAAGGCCCCAACAAGTGACTGATGGGAAAGGAGTTGCGGAGGCGTGCAAAGGGTTCAAAAGGTTACAAATAGGAGGGAAAGCTAAGTCGAGTGGATGCTTGAGGTTAGAGACTTAATATTGGATGTTAGGAGCACTCTGAAAGGCGGCCGGGATGCGGAACCCGAGTCTTGGGCTTGGTTTCTGACCCCAACCGCCTAGAAATCGTGAAACGTAGATATTAGCCGAGCGTCATAATGGTATGAAACTCAGCGGCTGGCTGCATTCTCTCCTGCCGGACCTTCGCCACGGCCTCAGGCTATTGCGCTTCAATCCCGGCTTCACCGCTATTGTGGTGCTTTCCCTGGCGCTGGGCACCGGCGCGAACACCGCCATCTTCCAATTGATCGATTCGCTGCGTCTTCGGACGCTGCCGGTAAGCAATCCCCAGCAGCTCGCCAACGTGCGCATCCTGGACACCTCTTGGAGGCACGGCCGCATCCATGGCCGCTACCCAGATATCACCAACGCGCAATGGGAGCAGATCCGCGATCACCAACGAGTTTTTTCCAGCATGCTTGCCTGGGCGACCGAAGGAGGATTCAACCTGGCCCCCAGCGGCGAAGCACGCTACGCCTCGGGCATCTGGGTCAGCGGCGATTTTTTCAAGACGCTGGAAGTCCGCGCACTGCGTGGCCGCACCTTGACCGCGGAGGATGACCGCCGCGGCTGCGGCTCCCCGCCCGCGGTGATCAGCTACGCCTTTTGGCAGCGGGAATACGGGGGCGGTCCGGACATTGTGGGCCGGATGATCTCACTCGATGGCCATTCGTTTGAAATCGCCGGCATCACGCCGCCGAGTTTCACGGGCATTGACGTTGGACGTCAATTCGACGTGGCCGTGCCACTGTGCTCGGAAGTGCTTATGCACGGCGAATTGTCCCTGATGGACCTGCGAAATGGTTATTGGCTCGCCGCCGTGGGGCGTCTGAAGCCCGGCGTGACTATCGAGCAAGCCAACGCGGAAATGGCGGCGCTTTCGAAGGGCATCCTGGAAGCCACGGTGCCCCCGCAATACGATGCGGAGGGGCAAAAGCACTACCTGCAGTACAAGTTCGGCGCATTTCCGGCAGCTACAGGATTCTCGAATCTGCGGCGGAGCTACGAGACACCCTTGTGGACGCTGTTGGCCATCGCCGGGCTGGTCTTGCTGATTGCCTGCGCCAATATCGGCAATCTGTTGCTGGCGCGCGCCAGCGCCCGTGGACGCGAGATCGCCGTGCGGCTTTCGCTCGGTGCATCCCGCGGACGCCTCATCCGGCAACTGCTCGTGGAAAGTCTTTTGCTCGGTGTTGCCGGCACCGTTTTGGGCGCAGTCTTGGGGCAATGGGTCAGCCGTTTCCTGGTGGCCTTCATCGGCACGAGCGCGCCCGATGTCTTCGTCGATCTTCATCCGGATTGGCTCGTGCTCAACTTCACCATGGCTATTGCGCTGCTGACTACAATTCTCTTCGGCATGGCTCCCGCTTTCGGCGCCACGCGCATCGCGCCAGCAGCAGCGCTCAAATCCGCGGGCCGGAACCTCGCCGGCGGGCGCGAGCATTTCAGCCTCCGCCGCGGCTTGGTTGTCTCGCAGGTGGCGTTCTCGCTGGTCTTGCTGGTGGGGGCGATACTCTTCGTGCGCAGCCTGAAAAACATTCTTTCGGTGAACGCCGGCTTCCAGACGGCCGGCATCTTGGAAGCCGATCTGGATTTTAGCCAACTGAAAATTCCCGCGCCGCAACGCCAGACTTACAAGCTGAATCTGATTGACCGCTTGCGCGCACTTCCCGGCGTCGAGGGAGTGGCGGACGCCAGTGTGGTGCCGCTCAGCGGCTTTGGCTGGAGCAACAACGTTATCTTGGCCGGCGCCACAAAACCCGCCGACGTGAGCTCTTCTTTCACGCAAGTCAGCCCGGACTTCTTCAACACCATGAAGATGCCCATCGTGGCCGGGCGCACGTTCAACGAACGGGACACGGCCAACTCTCCCAAGGTGGCGGTGGTCAACCAGAGTTTCGCGAAGAAAATCCTCAAGGGCGGCAATCCCATTGGCGCGCAGTTTCAAATTGAGGAGGAGGTGGGCCGGGCGCGGCCGATGTACCAGATCGTGGGATTGGTCGGCGACACGAAGTATTACGACTTGCGCGATGAGTTCGCGCCGGAGGTCTACGTGACTACCGCGCAGGATGACCAGCCGGACGAAGGTGCGGGATTGCTGATTCGCTCCAACCTCCCCATGGGAACGCTGACGCAAGAACTGAAAAACGCGCTGGCCGATGCCAGTCCCGAGATCGGCACGGAATTCCACGTGATGCAGACAGGCATCCAGAATTCGCTCCTGCGGGAAAGGCTAATGGCCATGCTTTCCGGATTCTTCGGTGCGCTGGCCACGTTACTGGCCATGATGGGGCTGTTCGGTGTGATGTCCAATTCCGTGGCGCGCCGCACCGGAGAAATCGGCTTGCGCATGGCGCTCGGCGCGCAGCGGCGGAATATCCTGGGCATGGTGCTGGGCGAAGCCGGCACCATGCTGGTGATCGGCCTGGCCGTCGGCGTCGCGCTGACGCTGACCTTGGGCAAAACTGCGGGCGCAATGCTCTTCGGCCTCAAGCCTTACGACCCGCTGACGATTTCGCTCTCCGCCATTGCTCTCGCCGCCGTGGCCATTCTCTCCAGCTATCTGCCGGCGCACCGCGCGGCGCGGCTCGATCCCATGGCCGCCCTCCGCGACGAATAAAATCCTTCGGCTGGTCGGTGCGCGATTCCAGGGTACCTGACAGCGTGGCACCTGATTCGGGGCGGATCACGGGCAACTCGGAAACTGACCCACCAACTAGCGAGATCTTGAAGACCACCGGAAGGACAAGGACGGCGGGATTAGTTGGCTGGGGTGTGGAAGGTGTCCACGACGATGACGCAGCCCTTCCTTACGAATTTGACCTGGCGGAGGATGGTGATGTCCGTGAGAGGATCGCCGTGAAAGGCGATAACCGCAGAAGATTTAACACAGAGGACACAGAGGAAAGAGGCACAGAGGGGCACAGAGAGGGTCCAGATGCGGCTAAGGCAGGAAGTCGCCGCTACAAAGAGAAGGAGAGGCCAAGGGGAAGGGCGCAGCGGTGCCTGCGCCACTACAAAGAGGGAAGAGGCCGCCAAGAAGTCGGCGGAGCAGAATGGCGACGTAAAGTCGCCGCTACATAAGGCAAGATGCCGCCCTAAAGGGCGGCGCTACATTTAAGACTTGGGCTGCGCGGCCGGAGGTTGCACTTGCGGCGGGCGCGGGCGGCTGGCGGGCGGGATGATGCCGTTCATCCGCAGGTACTCGACCATCTGGCCGTAGTGATCCATGGGATGGAAGGTGCCGATCTGGGCGATGCCGAGCCGCGTGGAGAGGAACGGAAAGACCGGCTTGGCCAGCGGCGTGACCTGGTTTTCGGGGGTGATGGTTGCAAGGGCGCGATGGCCGAGCGCGAAGGAGTCCTTCAAGTACTGAACAATTTCGGCCTTGGTCTTCAACTCAGCGGGGCCGTTGGATTCTGCCTGGATATTTTTTATGTCGAAGGTTTCGCCCATCAGCGGACCGAAGAACAGGTGGTTGGCG
>DATDNK010000149.1:0-4171 GCA_036518275.1 Candidatus Acidiferrum sp. | reverse complement strand
GTCGGAGGTCGGCGACCTTTCGTTCTGGGCGCTGTTTGCGGTCCTCCAATAGTCCGAACAGCCGTGGCATCTACGGCCGGAGATTACTTCCGGATTGCCCGTCCACTCGGGAGCAAACGACTGCCTCGCGGATTCGCCTGGCAGGACTAAAGGAGCTGGTTCTGGGCGTGTGTTCCCAGATGTATGCTTAGGGTATGCTGGCTGAAATGCAACTAAGTGACCTAGGACCAAGCACTTACGGCATCTTTTCGGACCCTCAGGTACGCCAAAGAAATCAGCAAAAGAAGAGAAGCGAAAGCCGGGACCGAGTACTGCAGGCCCTCGACAAAAAATGTGCTCGCGGTGATCCCCACAAGAGCGATGATGCCCAGCCATGTCGAATACGGAAAGAATCGCAGGTGTAGGGGAAGATGGGCAACTCGATCGGGACCGAGCGCGCGCCGAAACGCAAGATGGGTCGCCAGAATAACGATCCAGACAAAAAGCATCCCAGCTACTGCAGTGCCATACAGCAGGAGGAATGCTTTCGCTGGTGCATAGATCGCAAGCAATATCGCCGCCACCATGCCTCCCGTAGAAACAGCCAGGGCACGCCGCGGAACGCCGCTTTCGCTGAGGCGCCCGAGCCATTCCGGGGCATGTTGGCTTCTCGACAAGGAAAAAAGCATGCGCGTGGTGAGGTACAAATCCGTATTGGAACTTGAGAGCGCCGCCGTGATCACTACCAGATTCATGATGCTTGCCACGTAAGGGATACCAACGGCGGAAAAAGCGCTCACAAACGGACTCCCGGTAATGCCTGTGCCCGCGTCCGTGAGATTCCAAGGTGTCATCGCCAGCATGATGGTAATGGCGAGAACGTAGAAGAGGATGAGCCGATACACAATCGTGCGCATCGAGCGCGGAATGGATACCTCCGGACGTTCGGCTTCGCCGGCAGTGACTGCAATGATTTCCACGCCCATGTAACTAGTGAGCACAAGAGTAAGCGCCAGCCAGACGCCTTTCCAGCCATTGGGGAGAAAGCCACCATGCGCTGTGAGATTGGAGAGGCCCACAGCCGGTCTGTGGCCCAGGCCGAGTATCAAACCCAAGCCAATGACAATGAAGAAAACGATTGCCAAAACCTTAATTAGGGCAAACCAGTATTCGAACTCCCCGAAGCGGCCCACCTGCTGCATATTCAGCGCGACCAGCCCAATGGAAACCGCTGCGACCCAGATCCATTGGGGAACGGACGGAAACCAAAAGGCGAAATAAATCCCCACGGCCGTCACTTCCGCACCGATGGCAATGATCTGAACTAGTCCATACGTGGTGCGTATCGAGAATCCCGCCCACGAACTGAGATAAGTTTGCGCGTAGACGCCAAAAGAGCCAGCGACGGGATGCACGACGGCCATTTCTACCAGCGAGTAAGAGACGATGAGTGCGATGATCGCGCCGAGAAGATAGGAGACGATCACTCCAGGCCCCGCCAGCCGAATCGTTACGCTACTTCCCAAAAAGAGGCCGACCCCAATCGCCCCGCCAATGGCTAACATGCTGAGCTGCCGCTGGGTGAGCCTGCGCTTCAGTTCCACCGGCTCCCCGGTGTGCCTAGGCAAGTCGTTTGCGCCACGCCCAAGGCCCGCGGAGGTCTCAGGGACTTTATTCATGCCTGCTCAAATTGAGCAAGACGTCGGCAAAGCGACGTACCTCTTCTATTGTGTTGTAGTGCACTGCGGAGATTCGAACGACCCCGCTATCCTGGCGCAAACCGAAGCGCTTCATCAGCCGCGGCGTGTACATGTGACCATCCCGTATCGCAATACCCGCATCCGACATCGTCTCCGTAACCTTTGCCGGAGAGGTTTTTTTCAGGTTGAAACACAGGGTGGGAACCCGTTCGTGCACGCGGTGGCCTTCGCGTATGCCGTAAATCGTGGCGCCGCATTCACGCAAAACGCGCAGCAGTTCTAGCGACAAAGATTCTTCATACGAACGAATGGCCGTCATCGCACGGACGATATGGGCGCGCCGGGAGTCTGCTTGATGGTCTCCTTTGCCTGCTCCTAGAGTCTTGCCCAGATTCTCAAGATACGAGACGGCCGCATCCATGCCCGCCACATTCTCATAGATAAACGTCCCCGCTTCGATTTTCCCGGGAGGCTCATCGGGAATGAACTCCTCGCGAAAGGTCGGCAGCTTCTTCAGAAGTTCGCGGCGTCCCCATAGGAATCCCATGTGAGGAGAAAAAATCTTGTAGCCGGAACAGACCAGGTAATCGCAATCGAAGCTTTGAACATCAATCGCAGCGTGCGGCCCGTAGTGCACGCAATCAAGAAAAATCTCGCCACCCGCTTCGTGGACGAGTCTGGCTGCCGTTCCAACGTCGACGATCGAGCCCAGAGCGTTGGACGCAACGGTGCACGCCACCAGGCGCGTCTTTGCAGACAGAAGGGGTCTCAGGTCTTCGGGATGCAGATTGCCGTCATCCCGCATCTTCCACCATTGAAATTTCGCGCCTTCTCTTTCCAGGGCCAGCCAAGTGGCAACATTCGCTTCGTGATCCATGTCCGTGACGATAATCTCGTTGCGCACGCCAAGCGTCTGGCCAATCGCCAAACTCACAATGCGAATGAAGGAAGTGGCATTCATGCCGAAGGCGATTTCGTTCGGATCGCGGGCATTGAGAAAAGCAGCCACACTTTCGCGTGCGCGCGCAATCGTCGCATCCACCTGCTGACTGTGCCGATAACGGCCGCCGCGCTGCACGTTGCGCTCCACCAGGTGCTGGTTAACAGCATCAAGCACGATCTGCGGCACTTGAGCGCCTGCGGCATTGTCGAAAAAGATGAATCCGGGTTCTCGTTGAAGAGCGGGAAACAACGCGCGGATGGATTCAACAGGGAACCCTGAGGACTGGTCCAAAACGGGGGAGGGGTTGGCAATACCGCTCATTTCATTTCCTAAGTCCTGGGTCCGAGCCAAATCGAGCCTTGTCTTGCGGGCGTGAGGCACGCGAACGCTATAATGCATAGGACCGCGTGTCAAGCACCATGCTAACTGAATGCTGCTTGCATGGCTTTCAAATCATTCTTATCCTCTTGGCCGGTCTTGCCTTTCTCCTCATCAATATGAGCAAAGCCATTGAAGAAGTTTATGCCACGCTGAAACGCTCCTTCCAAGGGAGCTTGCTGCAGCCTGACGACGCGGAATACCCGGACGCCCGTCGAATTTGGAACGGCTTGGTGGCTCACAGGCCCGGTCTGATCGCTCGCTGTCACGATTCAAGGGATGTGCAGGCAGCGGTGCGCGCCGCCGGGTCCGCAGGTGTAATTACCGCAGTCCGCTGCGGGGGGCACAGCCTTGGCGGCTTTAGCTCTTGCGACGATGGCATCGTGATTGATCTGTCGCCTATGCGCAAGGTTCAAGTCTACGAGGAGGACAGGTCCGCGCGATTCCAAGGCGGATGTCTGCTCGCTTCGATTGACTCCGCGACGCAGACCGTTGGACTTGCATTTCCTGCCGGTGTGGTTTCTCACACGGGCGCGGGCGGCTTGGTTCTCGGAGGCGGCACCGGATGGCTCAATCGTATCTACGGCCTCTCTTGTGACAATGTGCGGGGCTTTAGCGTGGTTATTGCGAACGGATCAATTCTCCGCGCGAACGGCAAAGAAAACCCTGACCTGTTTTGGGCACTGCGAGGGGGAGGCGGGAACTTTGGCGTCGTGACCGAATTTGAAGTGACACTTCATCCGGTAAGCGCGGTTCTATTCGGTAGAGGGATATGCCCGGGTGATGAAGTGCCAGCACTTCTTCGCCGATGGCGCGAATTCATGCCGGAGGCCCCGGATAACTTGAGATGGGGCTTCTCGTTGCGGAGCGCTCCGCACGCGGAAAACATTCCCGCGTATCTCCGCGGACGCCCCGTCGCCAGCGCCTCGGCTCTTTGGGTCGGCGATCTCGAAAAAGGCCGGCGCTACGTCGATCGCGCCCTTGCGGTTGTCAATCACCAAGCGGTGACCAAAGAAGTGCTTTCCTTCCGTGCCTTGCAAACCTTGGCGGATTCCGAATTTCCACATGGCCGCCGCTATTACACCAAGGCCGGATATTTCAAGACGTTGAACGACGAAAGCATTAGCACCATGATGGAAGCGCTCGCCGCGAATCCTTCTCCTTCGAATGA
>DATDNK010000148.1:0-9105 GCA_036518275.1 Candidatus Acidiferrum sp. | reverse complement strand
CTGCAAATCACGGTCTCAGAATCGGATTGCCCGCTGAAACCCGCCACACCCGTCCACCCGATAAGACGCAAAAAGCGCAACAAATGTTTCAGAAAAGAGCCCCGGCCCTCACTGCAGCAATGCAAAAACCCGTACCGGCCCACCGGAACCGCCTTCCAGCTTGATGGGCGCCACCACCAGGAATGCTCCGCTTTCCGGCAACGCGCTCAAGTCTCCAAGATTTTCCAGGTGATACAACCCCGCGCCCAGAGCCAGCCGATGCACTGCAAAATCCGCCGAGGGTCCATAGTCGACGCTCATGGTATCGCATCCGAGCCCGCTGACTTCTCGCTCGATCAGCAGTTTCGCCGCTTCTACGGAAAAGCCCGGAAAGTGCATTCTTCCCTGTGCGTCTTGATTCCGGTATTTCTGAGCGTCCGGCCAGCGCGACGCCCATCCCGTTCTCAGCAGCACGATCGCGCCTTCGGGAATCCGTCCGTGCCGCTTCTCCCATTCTTCCACGCGCATTGCGGGAAGCTGGTAATCCGCGTGTTTCGCGCCTTCGGCCCGTACATCCAGGACCACGGCAGGCCCAAAGAATTGCTTCACGGGAATTTGATCGACCGTCGCTTTTCCCGGCGGGAAATGCACTGGCGCATCCAGATGCGTTCCGTAATGTTCCAGCATCCAGAAGCTTCGCGTGAAGTACCCGTCTTTCTCAACGGAGGCGTTTACTTTCGCTTCAAAGACTTCTTCGTCGCTCGGCCAGCGCACCAGCTTGTCGTTGATTGCGTAGCTCAGGTCGATCACGCGCGTTTTGCCACTGGCAATTTCGTCAAGCAAGAGCAAGACTCCGCGCGTTAGGGCAAAGGAATCCCAGGCGTCGCCACAATTCCGGCCATGCGCAGGATTTCCTGGTACTCCGCGTCGCTGATGGACGAAATGAGCAGCCTCACGTTCTTGAGCAGCTTCATTTTCCTCAGCGCCGTATTGCCGCGCATCTCTTCCAGCGTGACCTGCCGCGGCAGCTTTTCGAAAGCCCGCAAATCCGCCACCAGGTTCTTGCCCTTGTGGTCGTGGGGGTCGGGATACGGGTCGCGCGTGACCTCCGCGATGGAATAAAGTGCCCGCTCCGGCGCCGAGTGGTAGCACAGCACCCGATCGCCCTTGCGCACCTGCTTGAGCGCACGGATAGCGTCCGGTTTGGCCCCCGCCCCGTGCCACATCTCTTTCCCTTTTACGAAAAGTGTGTCCCAGTGGTAGTGGTGAGGGTCCGCGCTGAAAATCCAATAATGTCGTTGAGCTGTCGTTATCGCCATCGAGGCCTAGAATCCGCAGAACTATACACGGTGGTATCAAAAAAGCGAAACAAAATGTGAGAATTCGACAGGAAGAGACCTACTTCGCTGTGAAAGGATGTCCGGCGACCACTTTGGCCCAGGAATTCTTAGTTATCTGCTTTTTTTTCAGCTAGATAGACTGCTCATCCGGCATCCACGAAGATGTCCTCGCCCCGCACCTCGACTTTGCAGCAATCCACTCCCACCGCCGGGTTCTGCTTCACCTTACCGGTGGTCACGTCGTACTCCCAGCCGTGCCACGGGCAGGTCACCACCGTTCCGTTCAATACCCCTTGCCCAAGCGGCCCGCCCCGATGCAGGCAGGTGTTGTTGATGGCGTAGTATTTGCCCCCGACATTCGCCAGGGCCACGGCCTTCCCTTCCACCTGGAACTCCCGGATCGTCCCCGGTGTGATTTCGTTGGTTTTAGCAGCTCTCGCAAACGCCATTGGCTCTTGGCCCCTCCTCTTCTCGCTTCTCTTCTCCGTCTCAGGTGGAATTTCGAGTTTCGATTTTCTAGTTTCGATTTTCCCTTCTCCAATTTCCGCCTCACCGAGGTTCCGGCGTCTGCGCCACCATCACGCCCTTCTTGAAATCTTCCACCATTTCCGGCTTCAAGCGGATTTCCGTGGGGCGCTTCGCCAGCGTCATCTGGTCGATTTTGTCCTGCAGCTTCATCAATCCGAAGAAAAGCCCTTCTGGTCGCGGCGGACATCCGACGATGTAAACGTCCACTGGCACTATGCGGTCCACGCCCTGCAAAACCGAGTAAGTATTAAACGGCCCGCCCACGCTCGAGCACGCCCCCATCGAAATGCACCACTTGGGATCCGGCATCTGCGCCCACACACGCTGGATGACCGGCGACATCTTCAGCGTAACCGTACCCGACACGATCATCAGGTCCGCCTGCCGCGGCGACGGCCGGAACACTTCCGCGCCAAACCGCGCCATGTCAAATCGCGAAGTGGTCGAGGCGATCATTTCGATGGCGCAGCACGCCAGCCCGAACGTCAGCGGCCACAGCGCGCTCTTCCGCGCCCAGTTGAACACGTAGTCCACCGACGTAATCATGAAATTCTTTTCGAACCGCTGGTCCAGAACACCCATGTGGCGCAACTCCAGCTATTCAAGCTTCGTCCAGAAGAGACTGCCCCAATTTCGTTTCGCGTAACCCGTGGTAGGGGCGGGGGACCCCACCCGCAGCGAGCTCACGTATCTGCGGGACGTCTCACTAGCTTCCGGGAGTATATATGTACCGGCAATCCCCGTCAAAAGGCCGCTTTCGTGTTTATCATGCTATTTGTTTGATTCCCTACGGCTTCCGAGTTGCCGGCCAACGAACCATGCCTCATTCGTAGCGCAGCGCCACCATCGGATCGACTTTGGTGGCGCGCCGCGCGGGCAGGTAACAAGCCAGCACCGCCGAGCCCATCAGGACCGCGCTTACCGCTGCGAATGTCAGCGCATCAAGCCTGCTCGTCTTGGACAGTAAATGCTCAATGATGCGCGTGGCTGGGAAGCACGCCGCAATGCCAACGATTGCGCCGAGCAGTACTGGACGCATCCCTTGCCTGACCACCAGCCCAAGAATATTGAGCGGCGTGGCTCCCAAGGCTATCCGAGTCCCGAACTCGGAGGTGCGCTGCACCACCAGGTAAGAGATCACGCCGTACATGCCATAGCGGCCAGCAGAAGTCCACCCAGCCCGAGGATCGTGAGCAGAGTAGTCGAGAAACGCTGCTCCACGATCGATCCAGCCACCACCTGGTCCATGGGAGCAAACTCAGGCGCGATCAAAGTGTTGTCGATCCGGCGCAATTCGGTCCGTACGGCGGATGCAAGCTGCAAGGGTTCGCTGCTCGTTCTAAACAGCAGATTTGATGTTTCGCAGTCGTATTGCGTGTAAGGCACATAAATCTGCATGGTCGTGTGCGAGGCCAAACCATACTGAATGACGTCGCCAATCACCCCGACGATTGTCCAATAAGGCTGTGTCTCGTCTGTGAAGTCACCGGGCGTGGTAATCTGAATTTTCTGCCCGATTGGATCCTGCCCCGGAAAAAGCTGCGCCGCCAGCAGCTCAAGACGGCGACCGTTGTGAATCCCGGCGATTTGCGCAACACGCGAGTGGCATAGCGCAAATCCTGCCGTAATGACTCAATTTTTGGGAGCGTCTGCAACTCTCTGCGGTCTCCTTGCAGTAGGGTCGCGTTGCCGAATTGCGGTCGCGCTGCTGCCGCAGCTTGTTCCCTCGACATGCCTTGCGCCATAAACTTCTCCGCGAGCAACTGCAAATGTTCCCGCATCTCGTCGTCAAATTCCGCGTCACTCCGCCGCCCGTGCAAAAACCCGCGCAACTTCGCAACGAAAGCGCGTAGCCCGGATTCTCCTCGTGAACTCATGATTCTTTTCTCGTTTCCCCCGCTACCGTTGTTTCGCACTCAGGACTCTTTTCCCGCTTCCACTCGCTCACGGCGGCCCCAACACCATCTCGACTTCATTTTCATCGTTCGCGTGCTGGGCCAACGGACCATGCCTCATTCATAGCGCAGCGCCACCAGCGGATCCATACGCATCGCCCGCCGCGCCGGAATATAACAAGCGGCGAGGGCGACAAGTGTCAGCAGAATCGTGACGCCTGCAAACATCGGCGGATCCGTCGCGCCAATACCGTAGAGCAGACTGGACATCAACCGAGTCAAAGCGAGCGAAGCAAGTAAACCGATCGACACACCGCAAACCGCAAGCCTCACGCCCTGTCCAATGACGAGGCGCAACACGTCGCTCGGCTGAGCGCCCAGGGCCGTGCGAATACCAATTTCGTGGGTTTTCTGGCCAGCCACGTAGGAGGTCACGCCATAAATTCCAATCGTCGCCAGCGCTAGCGCCAGGAATGCGAACATGCCCAATACCAGCGAAGCGATGCGTTGCGCGGAAGTCATCTCGGAGAGGATTGCACTCATCGGACGAATATTAAAAAGCGGCTGATTGGCGTCCACGGACCAAATTGCATTCTTAATCGCCGGGATGATTGCCGCAGGAGGCAAAGAGGTGCGCACGACTAAGCTCATCGTCTGATCGGCCGACTGCAGGGACGGAAAGTAAACTGTAGGACGCGGCTGCTGGTCTAAGCCCGCGTCGCGAACGCTGCCAACGACGCCAATGATTTCGCGAACGGGATGGACGGAACCAGCAAATTGGAGGCTCCTGCCAATTGGATTTTGATTGGGAAAGAAATGACGAGCGAAGGTCTCGTCTATGACTACAATCCTGGGACTTTGCAAATTATCTTGATTTGCAAAGTTCCGGCCCTGAATCAGGGGAATGCCCATCGTCTGGAAGAAACTCGGCGTGACGTCCCTAAAATCGGCGGATAGACGCACGCCGGGCGCCAGCGGCGGGGCATCTTTGACCGTGAAGAACCCCATGTCCATGTCGTCCTGGCTGAGAGGCACGATTTCCGTGAAGGCAGCGGAATCGACACGAGGCAGCGCTTGCACTCGCGTGAGAAAGTCCTGGAAGGCCGCTTGCTGCTTCAGCGGGTCCCGATAAGGAGAGTCTTTCGCGTCGTTGGGCAGTTTGATTCGCAGCGTAAGCAGGTGATCCGGCTGGAACCCGGGATTCGTTGCCAAAAGATGGGAAAAACTTTCCACCACAAGGCCCGCCCCAATCACGAGCACAAACGCTAGCGCGCTCTCCAGAATCACTAAAGCGGCTCTCGTTTTCTGCCCGCGGCGGCCTGCGGCGAAGCCTCGTTCCCCATCTTTGAGAAACTCATTTACATTGCAGCGCAAACTCTGAAACGCTGGCGCGAGCCCGAAGATGATTCCTGTCAGCAGCGAGAGGATTAAGGTGAAAGCCAGCGCAGCAGTGTCCAGATGGACTCTCGGAAGCAAAACCTGGTCCGCTGCGTTGGGCACGGGAATTCGCACCGACATGTATTTTGTCCACAAGTAAGTGCTCGAGAATGCCAAAAGCAGCCCCGCAGTGCCTCCGAGCATTGCGAGCAAGACGCTCTCGGTCAGGAATTGGCTCATGAGCCGGACGCGTCCACCACCGAGCGCCATGCGGATCGCCACTTCACGTTGGCGCTTCACTGCACGGGACAACAACAGGTTGGCAACGTTTGCGCAAGCGATCAGAAGCACAAAGCCCACAGCGCCGAGGAGCACCAGCAGAGCCGGACGGATGTATTCCATGCGTACGGATTCGAGCGGCACCAGGATCGAACCATACCCGATGCGCGAAGGCCGCTGCCCCCCGATGCGTTGCATGATGACGCTCATTTCCGAGGAAGCTTGCTTGAGGGTTACTCCAGGTTTGAGCCTGCCGAAAACGCCCAGATCCGACTCCGCTCGCTTGAGCCAATCGTTATCGAAAGGCACAACGACATCTATGGGGAAAACCGTGTTCAACTCGGGAGGCAAGACGCCAATGATGGTATAGGACTCACTGTTGAGAGTGAGACTTCGGCCAATGACCGAAGGGTCCGAGCCATAGCGCCCCTGCCAGTAGCGATACGCTAGGACCGCGTTATTGTGCCGCGCTGCCGCCTCGTCCACGCGAAACGTGCGGCCTAAGACCGGCTTGATTCCAAAAAAGTCGCCGAAGTTAGTGGTGACGCGCAGACCAGCGACCTGCTCTGGTTCGCCTCCGCCTGTGATGGTTCCGCTGCCGTGCTCGAAGAGAAAGAGGTCCTCGAATGACTTGGGCTGCTCCTCTTTCCAATCAAGATAATCCTGCCCGGCCGGGCCGATCCGGCTCCAGCCAGCTTTCAGGTTGTTCACCCAGATTACGACGATGCGATTGTCGGCACGGACGGGCAAGCGCTGGAGAAGCGTCGATTTTACAAAGGTGAAGATAGCTGTGTTCGCCCCAATGCCCAATGCCAACGTGAGAACAGCGACAATGGTAAAGCCCGGTGCTTTGCGCAACGTGCGAAGTGCGTACCGCAGGTCGTGCCACAAGGTTTCTATCAACGGAAGTGTCTGCAATTCTCTGCGATCTTCCTGCAATAACGTCGCGTTGCCGAACTGCCGCCGCGCTGACGCTGCGGCCTCTTCCTTCGACATGCCCTGCGCCTCAAATCTCTCGGCCAGCAACCTCAAATGCTCCTGCATCTCGTCGTCAAATTCGGCGTCACGCCGCCGTTCGCTCAACAACCCACGCAGCTTCGCGGCGAAAGCTCGTACCCTTGATCCACGCTGTGAGCTCATGGCTATTTCTCCTCTTCCAGACGCAGTACGCGCCCAATCACTCCCGCAATCCGCTCCCAGTTTTCCGTTTCCAATTCGAGCTGTTTCAGCCCGCGCTTTGTAATGGAATAAAACTTCGCTTTACGGTTGTTCTCCGACGTGCCCCATTCCGCAGCAATCCATCCCTGCTGCTGCAGCCGCAGCAGCGAGGTGTACACCGTTCCCTCATTGAGCTGGAGAACATCGTGGCTCACCTGCTCGATGCGCCTCGCAATTCCGAACCCGTGCAGCGGCCCCAAGGCGTGCAGTGTTTTCAAAATCATTAGGTCCAGCGTCCCCTGCAGCACTTCCGATTTCTTTGCGTCCATAGCGCTCGTCGTTCCTTTTTTCTGACTCGACCTTCACGCTTGTTCCTTTGGATTGTCCAAGGGAGAGTACCATCTCTCCTTTGCAATGTCCATAGGAAGATGATTGGCTGCGGGCCCTTGCGCTCGGGCATCCTGTGCCACGGGAACTCAGCACCGAAGAAAACCTTCGGTGCTTTCGCCCAGTGGATCCGGGCCCGGTTTCGACTTAGCTGCCCGGTTGCTTGGCGGTGCTGGGCTGCTTCATCATGCTGGAGTCTTCGAGCTTCCGCGCGAGGGTTTTCCAGTAAGTGGCAGGGCGCAAACGCTGCAAGACGTCGATTTGGTAGGCATCGCTGCCAATGAGGATACGCGGCTCGCGGCGCTCCACCCCCCGCAGGATTCGGGCAGCGGCTGTTTCCGGCGGGGTGCGCGCCAGCCGTTCGAATCTTGCGACGCTTTCTTCCTTCCTTGCCGATGGCGCCGCAGCGCCTAGCCGCGCGTGACGTGCGATCGGAGTTCGGATTCCGCCGGGATGCACGCAGGAGACGCCGACGGAACTGCCGACCAACTCATGCCGCAGCGCTTCGGTAAATCCACGCACCGCAAATTTGCTCGCAGCGTATGGTGCTTGTCCTGTTGGCGCGATGAGGCCAAACACACTCGACAAATTCACGATGTGCGCCCGCGGCTCGGGCTTCAGCAGCGGCAGAAAATATTTGACTCCGTAGACTACGCCCCAGAAATTGATGTCCATCAGCCAGCGAAAATCGTCGAGCGAAATCTCTTCAAAATTTCCAAGCAAGGCGACTCCCGCATTGTTGATTAACAATGTAACTCGTCCGTGTCGCGCTTGCACATCGGCTGCGAAGGACTTCACGCTTTCTTCCTTTGCAACGTCCACGACGTGCGTGGTAACGAGCGCGCTATTTTTTGCAAGAGATTGCGCGGTCTGTTGCAATCCCGCTTCATCAATGTCCGCGATGGCCAGCGCCGAGCCTGACGCCGCCAGCCGCTGCGCTAGCGCGCGGCCAATGCCCGAGCCCGCTCCGGTTACAACCGCTACGCCTTTACTGACAAATGACATGGAAGGATTTCCTGTGTGGATGCGTTCATATCACGGCGCAAGGACATTTGCCATGCATTTTGGCAGCGGGCCCATTGCCATCAAATTGAGCAGCAAAAAGAGTTCTCGAGTTACAAGAAATTTCATTCCTTCTTGCCATGAACCAGCAGCGCGCCTTCCGCTTTGAAGGCGCGGAGTTGTGCCGCGTCGCGGAACCAACGGCCCGCGTAAACCTCCGGCGACGGCGAAGGGTCGGCAATGCGTTCGTGCAGCACGTGTCCGAAACCGGCGGCACGGAAGAATTCACTCCATTCCTCTGCAAAGAGCAAATGGGTTTTTACCACGAGCAAATCGCCCCACTGATGGCAGTGGGGATTGTCGCGGTAGTAGTTGATGAGAATCCACGCCGATCCGCCGGGTTTGAGCACGCGAAAAATTTCGCGCATGCCGGCGGCAGGATCGCACCAGTAATATGACGACTCGACAGAAATCGCATGCGAGAAAAAATTCGGCTCCCAGGGAATTTCTTCCACCTCACCGGCGACGAACATCAGGTTTTCGAAATCCACGCTGGCGCGGCGGGCGTGACGAATCATTTCGTCCGAAACGTCCATGCCCACCACGCGGCCCTGGGGAACCAATTTCGCTAGCCGCCGCGACAGCCACCCCGCGCCGCATCCGATGTCGAGAACGTTGTGGATTGGAGCAAGTTGCATTTTCTCCAGGACCGGCAACGTGATAGGCAGGTGCTCCTGCTCCATGCCCTCGCCGCGCCCGGCTTCCGCCCAGCGGTTGAACTCCTCACGCAGCGCCTGGTCGGTTTCTGGCTTGGTCATCCGAGGTCCCAGGGAATCCGCCAATTACACCGCCCTGCCGCAAGCGGCGCAGAAATGCGCTCCGTAGGGCGACAACGTGCCGCACTGGGAGCAGAATCTGCCCGAGCTCACCGGAACAGTGCCAACCGGGATGTATCTTTCCGCCGAGCAAGCCCAAATCAGGGAGATGAGCCAGCCAATGATGGTCCAGCCGAAAAGCAGGTTGATGATGAAAATGGCCATCACGTCAGTCTTGTCGCGCGCGATGATGGTCGGTAGGAAGTACAGCAAAATCGAGAAAATCAGGAAAAACATCTTTGCACTCCTTTAGCGTCAACTCGGCTCAAGGAAAGCACACCAAAT
>DATDNK010000147.1:0-5846 GCA_036518275.1 Candidatus Acidiferrum sp. | reverse complement strand
TTTCTCTGTGACCAAGAACACCAAAATCACCGAGAGATTCAACCTTCAGTTCCGATCGGAGATGTTCGACGTGTTGAACCATCCGAACTTCGGCAATCCGGTTCTCACCGCGACCAGCAAGTCGTTTGGCATCATTCAAAGTACTCGCTTCCCAACCGGCGATTTTGGCTCCTCGCGCCAAATCCAGTTTGCTTTGAAACTGCTATTTTGATCGCTGGCCAACTATAATCCATAAAGAGGGCGGGCTTCAGCCCGCCCTCTTTTCTTCCCATAGACTTCCCGAGCGACTTCAACCTTCGGCAACCTCTGCATCTTCAGGAAACCTCGCGCGAGGCTTAGCGAGAACCCTGGCGCCTCACGCGCCCCGCTTGCGTCCCGCACGCACTCGCTCCAGATACCGTCCGGTCTCCACTTCCACGCGCACGATCTCCCCGCGCTCCACGAACAGCGGCACTTGGATCAGCACGCCGGTGTCCAGTGTCGCCTCTTTCCAGGTGTTGTCCTGCTGAGAGTGCACGGCCGGCGCGGTATCTGCCACGCGTTCCTCGACCACTGCGGCTGTTCAGGCGGAGTTCAAAACCGGAACGGCCAGTTGGGCGGAGTGGTCAAGACCAAACTGCGGAAAGCGGACAGCAGGTTCAGAAGGTCTTGAAGCGCACGCGTTCGACTTCAACAGAGCCATCCGGATGCTGCTTTTTGATGACGTGCGTGGCGTGCCGAGGAAGTTTGCCTTTCTTGTCCAGTTTCGCCGCTTCGCCGCGGATCTGCAGATCCCTGGTAAAACGCTGGGTTGCCGCCGCAAGGTCCGTGGCGGTTGTTGGGACAGGAGGGGGCGCCTGTTCCGTCACGCTAGACGGTTCTACAGTTTTTTGAGACTTTGCGCGCGGTGCGCCGGTGCGCGCGGCTTTTTTCTTTTTTCTCGGCATGGTTGGCGCCTCTCGATACCAACCTACGCCAGAAACTGCCGATGGTCAAATCCCGCGAAGCACCGCCTCAAAACGGCTGATCGAGGGGAAAGTGAAACCCGCAATCGAAGGCCGTGCGCTGGAGCAGGAGGTCATCGTCGTGCTCGACGATGATGTGCGTCTTGAAAGCGTAGGGATGCTTGAGGGCGGCGGTCGGGTGGCCGTGCCTGCCGACATCCACGTGCCCACGCTGGAAGAGATCTTCGATATAGGATTCTGCGGCGCTCTGTGGCGAGCGCGGCTCCGCCGGACCAAGGAGCAGAGACGATCCGGTCACCGCAAGGTGTTTGGGTTCCCCCGCAACATGCACTTTGAGGACATTCTTCTTGAGACCGTAAGACACGGCCGAGATGGCTGCCACTGGCAGCGCGCGTGTGTACGTAACAGGCTGTCCTGTGGCAGTCATGGTCATGCCGCGCGCGCCGCGCCGGCTGATCCCGCTGAGAGTTGCAGCCGCCTGCAACGACAGGATGCCGCGGCGGACGAAGGCGCTCTTCAGCACATCACGGTATTTGCCGTTGAAGGGCCCCGCTTCCCCGGCCTGCACGAGCTGGGCGGCCACCTGGCTGTAGTAATCGGGTACGACAGCAGCGTTCTGGACAGCCGTAACCAAGAGGTTGGCGATGTCCTGAGAGGCTTGTACGAGCCCATCGGGTGAGGGAGTATCACCCTGCAATTTGAAAATGCCTGCTAACGCGTCGAGGAATCCGCCGGTGAAAACTCGCGAGAACGAGTGGGGCTCTGAGGACAGTTGCGAAGCAGGCGCGCTGGGCGGAAGCGTTTGCGGGTCGGTGTAGAAAAACGAGTTTGCCGCGTTGCGCAAACAGTCCGGATCGACGGCGTCGGGGTGCCCGACGCGAATCGCCGCGCCTAATTGCTCGGCAAGCCGCGACAGGCGCGAAGCATGATTGATGGCGCCACCCGTTTCGCTCAAAAGCGCCTGGCGGAACGACGCCACCTGGAGTGCTGAAAGCAAAGCGGACATGTCGCCAAACGATTCGTGAAATGCAGCAGCTTCGATCGTCTGGGCCTCAAACAACTGCGGCCGCAGCGCGTCGAGCACCGCGTGGCCCATCTCATGGCAGCACACGTCGGGGCTTTCGCCGGAGAAATACACGCGGCCCCCCACCGAAGCGTGGAAGAAGTGCAGGCCGGGAGCATCGCCACCGCCACCGCGAGTGTAGAAGGCGTTGAGATCGACGCCGCTATCGATATTCACGGCAAGAACTTTGCCGACCTCCCAAGTGGTTCCCGCAGGCACAATTCCACCCCAGAAATTTGCCGTGCGGCGCAGCGCGCTGGCATTAGCGTAGTAGACAAAGTTCAGATTGCCGGGCTGATAGATCTGAGGAGCAGGAGCTTTGCCGCCAAGTTTGTACGGCAGCGGCGGCGCGGACTGGTTGGGCACCGGAACAGTAATGGGACTAAGCGCCGGAGTGGTCGCGGGATCACCCGGGTCGTCTTCCCAGCAGGCAACGGTTGCCGCAGTGGGCGGCTTCGGAGGCTGCTTCCGCGGCGGCTTGGGGCGTGCAGGTCTCTTTGCGGGCATGGGCATCTCCTTAAGGGGAAATTGGGCTGCCGGAGAGAATCCGGAGGCTCTTGGGACTAGTGTGTCTGGGGAAGGAAGCGTTGCAATGTAGCGTCAGTGATTTCAAGTGGCGCCACCCCCGGTTGCTCCCGCTCGCCTATCTTCCTGCAACTTCGGTTACAATATTGTTTTGTCCCTGAGAGGCGGCCTGAGTGATTCACCCGTTCGTCTTCCACAACGAGAGCCTTCTTCCCATTGAGAAAGTGCGGCTTTCGCCCGGCCAGGCGGGGCTCATCTGTGGCTGGGGCATCTTCACCACCGTGCGCATCGCGCGCGGCGAAGCGTTTGCGTACGAGCGCCATTGGCGCCGCCTGGAAAAAGACGCGAGCCTCATTCATCTGCCCATGCTGTACACCGCGGCGAAAATCCGCGTGCATCTCCATGAAGTGATTCGCGCCAACAAAGTCACGGAAGGCTGCGCGCGCATTTATCTGGTCTACAATTCGGTGGGCTTCTGGCAAAGCGCCGAATCCCGCCCGCAGGTTGACCTCATCGTCTACACGGCCGGTCTTCCCGAGCACCGCGAAATCGTCCGCCTAACACTCCGCGCCCATGGCCGCCATGCTGCTTCGCCGCTCGCCGGCGTAAAAACCATTTCCTGGCTCAACAACGTCTGGTCCATCGCCGAAGCCAACAAAGAAGGTTTCGACGAAGTCGTGATGCTCAACGAGCGCGGCGAAGTTGCGGAATGCACTTCCGCAAACATCTTTGCCGTTAAAAACGGCAAAATCATCACGCCTCCGCTCAATTCCGGCTGCCTGGAAGGCATCACTCGCGGCATCCTCCTCGAGATCGCCCCCGAAGCCGGCCTTTCCGTCGTCGAGCAGTCGCTGCGGCCCGAGGACCTCTACTCCGCCGAAGAAGTTTTCATCACTTCGACGAACCGCAATTTGATTAGCGTCGGCGAAGTCGCCGGCCACGCCATTCCCGCGCCCGGCCCGGTGTGCCAGCGCTTGTTGCAATTATTCGACGCCTACGTTTCCGAGTACGTCTCCCGCCGCCTCGCCTCCGCCGCCAGATAAAACTCATGGCCCTAAATCCTACAAAAACATCGGTGGAACTGTAGGCTCAAATGGCAACTGGCACGAATCTGGATGCCGTACAAGCGCGAGTGCGAGCTGAAGCGCGCAGCGGTGCTGGCGTGGCCGCAAAAACGGTATTGCCGATTCTCTTTTCCATCAGCTTTTGCCATTTGCTAAACGACACCGTCCAGTCTCTCATCCCCGCCGTCTACCCGTTGCTGAAGGATGCTCTGCGGCTGAATCTCGGCCAAGTGGGAATCATCGCGCTCACTTCGCAGTTCACCGCTTCCATCCTGCAGCCGCTTGTCGGCCTTTATACCGACCGGCGTCCCCAGGCTTTCTCGCTCGCGGCGGGAATGAGTGTGACTCTGCTGGGCTTGCTGTTCTTCGCCATCGCTCCTACTTACGGAACGGTTCTTGCCGCGGCCGCGCTGATGGGCATTGGCTCGGCTGTTTTTCATCCGGAGTCTTCACGCGTGGCGCGCTTCGCTTCGGGTGGGCAACACGGCATGGCGCAGTCGCTGTTTCAGGTCGGCGGCAACGCCGGAACCTCGATCGGCCCGCTCCTCGCGGCCTACGTCCTTGGGAACCGCCAGCCACGCATCGCCTGGTTTTCTCTCTTGCCGTTGCTAGCCATCATCCTGCTGGTCCGCATCGGTCTGTGGGTGAAAGAGCACCATTTCAGCAGGTCCACCACGATTCCCGTCGATCCGGATCGCCTCGCCACTACGGTTCATGTCGAGCACCATGCACCGCTCTCCACGAAGAAAGTGGCCATCAGTCTTGGGGTCCTGGGGGCGCTGCTGTTCTCGAAATTCTTCTACCTCGCCAGTCTTATCAGCTACTACACCTTCTACCTGATGAGCCGCTTCCATCTTTCGGTGCAGAACGCGCAGCTCCATCTTGCGTTGTTCCTCGGCGCGGTGGCCGTAGGAACCTATTTCGGCGGGCCCATCGGCGACAAACTCGGCCGCAAGCTGGTCATCTGGTGCTCGATTCTTGGTGTGCTGCCGTTCACACTCGTTCTGCCCTACGCAAATCTGTTCTGGACCAGCATTCTCAGCGTGATCATCGGACTGATTCTGGCGTCCGCGTTCTCCGCGATCCTGGTTTATGGGCAGGAGCTCATGCCCGGAAGAATTGGCATGGTCTCCGGCCTGTTTTTTGGTCTGGCATTCGGTTTGGGTGGCATAGGTTCGGCGGCGCTCGGCAGGCTCGCCGACCACACTAGCATCGACTTTGTCTATCATGTATGCGCCTATCTTCCCGCCATTGGCATTTTGACCGCGTTCCTCCCGGATTTGGGTCCTGCGAAAGTGCATCAACCCAAGCCCGCCACCGCGTAAAACTGCATTATTTCGGCGCATTGATGCTGTGATGTACCCATAATGCTGTGTGATCCCACACACCCTAAATTAGTCCGATTTCTATTTTCCACCTTCTTCAATTCGCTAATTCCTGCAAATTCAGCAACTTCCCTTCCGAAGCGGTTGGCCCCGCGATTGCTCCCCTGGCGACGGGAGGGTTTTTCCAAATGGCATTCGTAATCACGGACACCTGCACCAAGGACGAGAACTGCGTCGAAGCTTGCCCCATCGATTGCATCCACCCGAGAAAGGATGAACCGAAGTTCGCGGAAGTCCCCCAGCTTTTTATCAATCCTGATGAGTGCACCGACTGCGGCGCGTGCGTCCCAGCCTGCGATTTCAATTCCATTTACCCCATTGACGATCTCCCGGAAAACTTGAAATCCTTCGCCGAAAAAAACGCCGCCTACTACAAGTAGCCCGCCCCTATTTTTCCATGCGGAGAAAGCGGCGTCGAGCCGCTGCACTCCAAAACGCCGACCTGAAGGTCGGCCTCTACAGAGGCAAGACAGAAGGGCACGACATGTCGTGCCCCTACTGGAAAAGACAGAGCTAGCAGGAAGCCGACACTTGTGTTTTTGCTGGCTGGTCATTTGGGTTGCTCCGGGTCGGGAGGCCAGCCGTCGCAGGTGTCGGGCGGGACAGGCTTGGAGACGCGAGTGTGGAGTTCGGACATGCGGTTCACGTAGGCACGCTCGGGGGAGATGTCGTCGTCACGCTTGGGGCGCGGGAGGTCGAAGATGAATTGGGGCTTCTCGGGTTCGAGTTCGTCGTCGATGGCGGGTAGGGTGCGGAGAAGAAGGCTGCACGTATACGCCATGACGGCACCGCGGCGGGGAGAGATCTTGTCGGAGGCGAGGAGTTTGTAGAGTTCACCGAGGACGTGATTGATGTCCACGGCGGA
>DATDNK010000146.1:0-6854 GCA_036518275.1 Candidatus Acidiferrum sp. | reverse complement strand
TTCGCAACCGAGAAACCTCTGTCCTTACTTCATGTCGGTTCGCGGCACGATGCGAACAATCAGCGCCCAGAGCCCAACTTCTGAGTAGCCGACCAACCACTCGGTGCCTCTGGGGCATACGTGGTATAAGCATCTGAAGCGATTTGAACATTTAGGGGACTTTGATAGCCTCCCTTGAACGCTGGAGGAATTCAGATGAGACCCCTGGCCCACGCAGTCGTGTTGCTTGCGGTTGTCTGCCCGTCGTTCGCTCAGTCAAGATCCCCAGTCCTAATGTCGGGCTTGGGTGAACACCACCACACCATCTCCGCGAAGAACCCTGAGGCCCAGCGTTTCTTCGATCAGGGCCTCACCCTGGTCTTTGGTTTCAACCACGAAGAAGCCGCTCGATCATTCCAGCGCGCCGCGGAGCTTGATCCGCAAGCAGCGATGCCTTATTGGGGCATCGCCCTGGCATTCGGTCCATGCATCAATCTCGACGTGGATCCTCCTCACGAAAGGGCCGCATATGAAGCGGTGCGGAAGGCGATCTCGCTGTCGCCGCACGCGACCGAAAGCGAGCGCGCCTATATTCAAGCTCTGGCGACACGCTACTCGGCCGATCCCGGCGTGAATTTAAGAAAACTCGACACGGACTATGCTTACGCGATGCGAGAGTTATCGCGGCGCTACCCCGACGATCTTGATGCAGCCACACTCTATGCCGAGAGCCTAATGGATCTCCACCCGTGGAAGCTTTGGACACTCGATGGCCGCCCCGCCGAAGGTACGGAGGAGATTGTTGCGGTGCTTGAATCCGTGTTGCGGCGCGATCCCAACCACATTGGCGCGAATCACTACTACATTCATGCCGTGGAAGCCTCGCCGCATCCCGAGTGGGCCTTACCTAGCGCCCGGCGTCTGGAAACGCTTGCGCCCGGGGCAGGACATCTGGTGCATATGCCCGCGCACACTTTTTTCCGTGATGGAGACTACGCGGCCTCGGCGCGGAGCAATGCCATCGCTGCTGACACCGACCGTGTCTACCTGCGAGACAGCGGCACCACCGGCGGCATGTACGACATCATCTACTTCGCTCACAACCTCCAGTACCTTGCCGCTGCCGACTGCATGCAAGGCAGGTTTGCGGACGCCAGAAAGGCCGCCGAGGAAGTGGTTGCGCACATCAGCCCCATGGTTTCGGCCAATCAGGCGATGGCCGAACCCTACGTGCCCACTCTGATTTACGTCCTTCTCCGTTTCCATCGCTGGGATGAAATCTTGAAGCTACCCCCGCCGGACTCACACCTGGCGGTGACAACCGCGTTCTGGCATCTCGCCCGAGGATCGGCTGCGGCCGCAACGGGTCACCTCGAGATGGCAGAAATGGAGCGTAAGACTTTGGAAGCGGTGCGTAAAGAATTGCCGCAAGATGCTGAGTTCAGCATGTATTCCAACAAAGCGCGGACCTTCCTGGACCTGGCCGCAAACATTTTAGACGCGCGCATCTCCGCCGCGCACTCCGACCGCGCACGTGCGATTGAGTACTGGAAAAATGCGGTTCAGATTCAGGACGGGCTTTATTATGGTGAGCCACCCGAATGGTTTTATCCTGTACGTGAATCTCTGGGCGCTGCCTTGATGCTGAACGGCCAACAAGTGCAGGCGGAAGCTGTGTTTCGCGCGGACCTGGAACAATACCCTCGAAATCCCCGGTCGCTGTTTGGTCTCTTGAAGAGTCTAGAAGCCCAGAACAAGATTCCTGACGCGGAATGGGTTCGGAGGGAATTTGAGGCCGCGTGGAAAAACGCGGACGTAACACTCGAACTCGGAGACCTGTAGGCTTATCGTCACTGGCTGCGTACGAGTCACGGGACGATGGGCACAATTAGCGCTGACGGATGCGCCTTGTCGTGATAAATCACATTGGTGGCTTTGTTCGTGCGCGTGGCGCGCGCTTGTTCTTCGCCGGTATTCAGGTTGCGGTCGAAGCGTGGGAAATTGCTGCTGGACACTTCCAGCCGCAGTTTATGTCCCGCCAAAAACACATTGCTCGTGTCCCACAAATCCACGGTGATGTGATATGTCTCGCCCGGATTCGCCAACTCCGACTTTTCTTGCGAATTGCGGTACCGCAGACGCAGGATTCCTTCCGTCAGATTCTGCGCAAATCCATTGGGCCAAACGTCCACCAGCTTGCCCGTAAAATCCGTGTCCACCGCCGAAGTGCTCACGTATAAATCCAGCGAGACCGGCCCGGTTACTTCGGTGTCTTTCGCGAATGCCGCTGTGGTGTATACCAAAACATCTTTGCGCTCCTCGGCAGGCCGCTGGTCTTGCGGCCCGTTTCCCGTTGGCAACGCCTGGCAGCACAGCGGCCCGCCAATCGTCGGCACCGCATCGCTCGGGTCGTAAACGAACTGGTCGGCTTTTTCTTCAGTGGGCGTGGTCGTGTTCAGCGCGCCATTTCCGCTCAAGCTGTTCGCACCGCCCGCCGAGTGCAGGAAATAGCGCGTGCTCTTCGCGCGTGCGAGCGGCCAGTCGTCTTCGTCGTGCCACTCGTTCTTCCCCATGACGAAAATTCTGACCGGCTTCTCTTTGTCGACTCCGTTGGCCTCGCCTTTCAAAAGCCAGTCGTACCAGCGCAGCATGGCCTCTTCGTCATCCGTTTGTAGTTTTTCTCCGAAGTCCACCGCTCCGATTTTTCTGCCGCCGCCGGCATGTCCGCCGACCGTGACGATCAGCCTTTGCCCGCGTTGCGCGGCTTCGCTGCCTGCTTCCTTCTTCAAGCGCACATAGTTGCGCAGCGTCCCACCCAGAAAAATGTCGTACCACGCGCCAACTCCAAGAACCGGCACCTGGATATCCGCATAGTGGTCCTCAATCGAAATCTGCTTCCAATAATTGTCGTAGTTCGGGTGCGCCAGCCAGTCGGTGAAATACGTCGCAATGCCCGTCGCAGAAGGCGCCTCGAGAATTGGGTAGGAAAGCAGCGGCAATACCTTGGTTCCTTCTAACGGGTTCATGCCCTTCTCCGAGCGTCGCCGCATGGTATCTAGCGCCAGTCCGCTGGACCACGACTCATTGAACCATTGTTCAAATGCGCCGCCCTGATACGTCCACCCGTCGTGATAATTCGATGCCGTCACCGTGGGGCAAATGCCCGCCAAATGCGGCGGTTTGGAAATCGCTGCAAGATATTGCGTCGCTCCCACATAGGACCCGCCAAACATTCCCACTTTCCCGTTTGAATACGGCAGCGCCGCGGCCCATTCCACCGTGTCGTAACCGTCCTGCGATTCATTCTTGAAGGGATACCACTCACCTTCCGAAGTGAACCGCCCGCGCACATCCTGCGCGATCACCACGTAGCCGCGCTCCGCCGCCCGCAGTCCAAAATTCATGATTCCTTGTTTGTCGTAAGGTGTTCGCACCAGCAGCACTGGAAATTTTCCGTCGGCTTTCGGCCGGTAAATATCCGCGCGAAGCGTCACTCCATCGCGCATTTTCGCGGCCATGCCCCGCTCCACCGTCACTTCGTATTTCGTTGACTCTGCGCGTCCGGCCGGCGCGAGTTGCGACGCGGCAGCCGCAAAAAAGAAAGCGGCCAAAGCTCCGCGCGCCCTTATTCTTGAGGTTCTTCCGATTGCTTGCGTCATGCGTTGTCCCCGCGCGCCTCGAGAAATTTTCACCGAGTTTTGCAGCCTAGGTCCTCTGCCCCGTTCTGTCAAGGCGCTAGGCCTGAGCACATGTTCAGATCTCCAAAGGCTTTCTAAATTTAACAAAGTTACTGTTCCTCTCCATTTGGCAGAAAAGGCCCTGTTTCTGCGAGTTCCGTGCGTTTGACGGTTAAGCTCCTCCTGAGAATTCTTCTAGAAATGTTTGAGGTGATTCTTTCTCAGTTGCTTCGTCTTCCCGTTTAGTCCCGGATAGAGGTTCAACCGCTCCTTGAGCAGCCTCCGGTTGACGGCCATCAGGCGGCCCGCTCAGAACGGTCTGTGGTGAGTTCCACGTCCGGGCGGGAGACCCAGATGTTTACCGCTCGAAGGAGCGTTCAGGCCGTCGTCATTCTTTTGTTGGCAAGCTTTTGCACTCCGCCCGCGTTTTCTCAGTCGGCGCAGTTCCTGAGTGCTGAAGCACGTTCTCTCCGTCTTCACAGCCCATCTTTGCCTGCTAGCGCTTGCTCGGACAATGCGGTTCGTTCCTTCTCAACGCCGTCCGGCCTTGGTCCCCTGGCCGATAGCCCGCTTCCTCCGTGTGATCGTTCGATGTCCAGTACGTCCAAGGTGCAACCTGCGGCGGTAACTCCCTGCAATCTGTCGACTCAAGCGGCCATCCCGTGTTCGGCATCCCCCGACATCGTGCGCGACGACCTGAACACGATGGGAAAGCAAGGGCACAACATCCTGCGCGCTCGCGACAAAGTGCTCGAAATCCTTCATTCCGAGAACGCCTGCACGGATTGGTATCGGACAAAGAGTGCTGATCCCGCCGCTGTCTTTCGAACGGTCACGTTCGCTCTCGACCGCGGTGGCGATGTCTATGTCCGAAGAATTCCCGCGGGTGACGGCATCGACCTCATCCGCAATCCATACGTTGCCCGGGTGCTGCAAGGGGAAGGACTCAACTCCACTGTAACCATCAACATGAACGGCGCCTTCTTTTTTCCTCTCGCCAACGTGCTTGACGATCGATTCGAAGGTGGCCCTATCCTCTTTCGCGGTGCGCGCAACATCCAGGTCGGGCCCTATTCCGGCGGCTCGTTCCACGCTCAGGTTCTCGCGCTTCTGCACGAATTCGGTCACGTAATCGATCTTCTGCCTCAGGATCAGGGCGATTACGAAGGCAAATCCAGACACAACACCGAGGAAGTCCTGAGGTTTTGCCGCGCCGAGGTGGAATCCAAGGACGCGCCGCGCACCTTCCTGGCCTCCCGCTGATCCGACACACCGAACGATTGATGGACACAGTCTGTGCAGGGAGGATGCGAGTTCTTCTTTCAGCAGCCTCCTTATGCGCCGCGTCTAGCTTCACCCACCGCCCATTGTTGCTGTTCGATACGTTTTGGGGTCTTGCTTCACTATGTTGGTAGATCACAACCCATAGGAACTGGTGGCCGCTAATCAGTGTCCGTGCCTCCGGCTGCCAGTTCCCATGCGCTCATCAGGTGCATGGGCGGAGGTTACCTCTTGGGAGAGTTTTACCTCCGCCCGTTCTTATCCCCGCCAGAACGCATCATTCATTCTTTTTCGCGGGCAACAGGACTGCGCGCAAGGGTCCAGCGCTAGCTGGTGCGACGCCGCGTCAGGAGGTGTGCAAGCAAGGCAAAGATCCCGTAATAAAACACTGCGTTGCTCGCAATAGCAATGCGCAGGAACCAGCCGAACGTCCACGCCAGGGAGCCGTGCGTGTCGGGCATAATCAGCTCGGCGATCTTTAATCCCGGCGAAAGCAGCACCAGCAGCGGTACAGGGACCTGGGGCTCGAGAGGCACAGCAACCGCCAGCGCCAGAAAGCCCGTCACGAGGCCCAGCCCTCCAAACAGCAGGTTGCGAATTAGCAGGCGTTGCGGCATCACCTCTCATTCTAGTGCGCCTCCCAACGCGAACGACCAAATCATTTGACTGTGTTGCGCTTCAGGCATTCCCGGAAGTTCGGCTAGTTGCTCCACCACCAAGCTGAGCAATCCAGTCAAAGGAGAAGTTCTCGCCGGCCGCGAGATCAAGGATTCCTGACCGTCCCGAAACTTGCCTGTGAGAAGATGCGTCTGACAATTCATGATCACCGGGAATCTTATGAGACTCCAACGCGTACTTTTTCTTAGCTCCCTACTTGCCGTCACAGTTTTCGCTTTGTTGCTGGCGCGAATCCATGCTGGAGCGCCGCAGCAGCAGGATCAATCCACGAAGAAATATTCCCAAACCCCGACCATCGAGGAGTATCAGCCCAAGTCCACGCTGGTCACCAAAGAACACAAAATCGATCGCGCCAAGTTTCCTTTCATTGACATCCACAGCCATCACTGGAATCCCACCGCCGATGAAGTGGACCGCCTTGCTCGTGAGATGGACACCATCAATTTGCGCGTGATGGTCAATTTGAGCGGCGGCACCGGCGACCAACTGCGGCAGACTGTCGCCACAATGAAAGGACGGCACCCGGACCGGTTCGTGGTGTTCGCGAACCTGAGCTACGACGACATCAACACTCCCGGCTATGGCAAGCGCGCGGCGGCGCGGCTTGAGCAGGACGTCAAGAGTGGCGGCGCGCAAGGACTAAAAATCTTTAAGAATTTCGGTATGGACTTGAAGTATGCGAACGGAGAGCGCGTGCGCGTGGACGACCCCGAATTCGATCCTGTCTGGGACAAGTGCGCCGAGCTGGGCATTCCCGTGCTCATTCACATCGCGGAGCCTTCGGCGTTCTTCGATCCGTGGGACTATCACAACGAGCGCTGGCTCGAGTTAAAACAATTCCCCGGGCGAGCGCGGCCGCCGGAAAAATATCCACCGTTTGAAACGCTCATCGCCGAACGCAACCACC
This sequence comes from Candidatus Acidiferrum sp., assembly GCA_036518275.1. Taxonomy (GTDB): domain Bacteria; phylum Acidobacteriota; class Terriglobia; order Acidiferrales; family UBA7541; genus Acidiferrum. Next base: position 332 of record DATDNK010000146.1, on the reverse strand, counting down.
TGTTCGCCAAGCATCCAAAGACAAATTTCATCGCCGCGCACCTGGCGTTTCACGGAAACGATCTCGAGCGTCTTGGGAAAACCCTGGATTCGCTCCCGAACATGTACGTGGACATTGCCGCCGTGCTAGCGGAACTCGGCCGCCAGCCGTATTCCGCGCACGATTTCCTGGTGAAGTATCAGGACCGCGTTTTGATGGGCAAAGACATTTACGACGTCAACGAATACAAATGGTATTTCCGCGCGCTTGAGACACGCGACGAATATTTCGAGTATTACCGTCGGCGTCACGCCTTCTGGCGCATTTACGGTTTTCAGGTGCCGGACGAAGTG
>DATDNK010000145.1:0-2536 GCA_036518275.1 Candidatus Acidiferrum sp. | reverse complement strand
TATATAGGACGGGCGGGAGAGAACAAAGGTTACGCGGAAGCGGGACCGAGCGATGCCCCGCAGCTTGAGCAGCTGTAATTGCGGCGTGCACAATCGCGGCGAACACCGTAGACTATCAGCGCACGGAAAAGTTTGTCGGAACAAATCGAAGCGATCCCGAAAGGGACAGGAGAATGGCTATGAAAGGCTTCATCCTGGGAGTCGTGATTGGAATTTTGCTGCTTGTGGGGTGCGTGTATTTGTATTTTTCCTGGGGAATGGCGCCGGTCGCGACGGCGGCCAAACCGATGCCCTTTGAAAGGAGGTTGGCCAAAAACGGACTCCATGCCTACCTGGACAAGTTGCCGCACCCGCAGCCGCTGGTGCCTGCCGATGAAGCCAACCTGATTGCCGGAGCCAAAGTTTATAAAGAGCAATGCGCGACGTGCCACGGGCTGCCGGGCGAGCCCAAGTCCGCTGTCGCGCAAGGGATGTTTCCAGACCCGCCGCAACTTTTCCACGGAGTGGGCGTGACGGACGATGAGCCCTGGGAAACGTATTGGAAAGTGGAAAACGGCATTCGCATGACAGGGATGCCGGCATTCAAGGGCCAGGTTCCGGAGAAAGAAATCTGGCAGGTGACTATGCTTGCCAAGAACGCGGACAAAATTACAGAATCAGTGAAAAAGGAATTGTTGGCCGGAAATGCGACGCCCATGGCCATGGCCATGGATGATATGGGTGGCACGCCCGCAAAAGAGAGCAAGCCAGCGAAACCGGCCAAGCCCACGAAGAAATAGCTTTTAACTTTAGTTTTGAGCACAAAGCCGGTTGAGGTTGAGAGTACGCCCGGCTTCAGAATTCCGAGTCGCTCCGCAGCATATCCCGGGCATAGGCGATCGCTAGACCTTCAGTCTGCAAGTTGCCTTGCCTCCTGCGCCTTGCGTAATTCCGGGAACCACCAAGCCCACAAGCCGGTCACGAGGATTGCGCCGACTCCACCCAGCACGACCGCGGGGACGCTGCCAAACCATTGTGCAGTGAGGCCCGATTCAAATTGACCCAGTTCGTTGGAAGCGCCGATAAATACCGAATCTACGGCATTCACGCGACCGCGCATTTCATCCGGCGTGCCCAGCTGGATGAGCAACTGGCGAACGATGACGCTGACCATATCGGTTGCGCCAACAAGAAACAACGCGATGAGCGAGACGACGAGGTTTCGCGAAATGCCGAAAAAAATAGTGGCCAAGCCGAATCCTGCGACGCACCACAACATTTTGGAACCGGCGTGGCGCCCCAAGGGCCTGTGGGCGAGCAATACGGCCATGACTCCGGCGCCCGCAGCGGGAGCGCTGCGAAGGAGCCCAAGGCCCCACGGACCGGTCAGCAGAATCTCTTTCGCATAGACAGGAAGCAGTGCGACCGCTCCTCCCAAAAGAACGGCAAACAAATCGAGCGAGATCGACCCGAGAATCAGTTTCTCGCGCCAAATGTAATGAAGACCGGCCAGCGTGGTTTTCCAATTCAAAGGCTCGGGATCGCGCTCGACGGCTTGCACTTTTATCCGGAAAGTGGACACTGCGGCCAGCACGGCTGTGAGAAGAGAAAACGCGTAAACCGCGGCCGGCCCGCCCGTAACTGCGTAGATAATCCCTCCGACCGAGGGACTGAGGATTACCGTGCCCTGGTAGAAGACCGAATGCCAAGCCACAGCGTTCTGGAAGTCCTTGGCCGGAACTAACTGAGGAAGAAAGGCGCGGGTTGCGGTCCCGCTGAAGGAGCGAACCACCCCCAAGAACAGCAGCACCGCGTAAATCGGATACGCGGAGCGGAACCCGCGCAGCGTAAGAAAAAGCAACGCGCCTGAGCAAGCTGCCGAGCCGCAGTAGCACAAAACAACGAGTTTGCGTCGGTCGTAACGATCCGCGGCGTGCCCGGACACAAGAAAGAGCAAAACGCCAGGAAGGAATTGTGCGAGGCCGACAAAACCCAGTGCTAGAGGCTGCCTCGTGATTTCATAGACCTCCCATCCCACCGCGACCGATTGCATTTCGGCAGAAAGAACTATAAAGAAACGGGCCCACTGGAAAAGAACGAAACTTGGGTAGTTGAAAGCGATGCGCCCGGCGGCGCTGGAATTCTCTGAAGCTGCCATTCACACTACTGTGCCACAAACGGCAAGCCGCGAGGAGAACAGCGAAAGAAAAGAGTTCTATATGCGTCAAGAATAGCTTCGTGAATTTTGACGGGCGTACGGGGGATTAGGGCACTCAAAAGCAGTTTTTGCCGCGAATTACGCTTCTGCGGCTTTGCGCGGGCGCAAGTAGAACTGAATGGCGGGAGTAAAGACCAGCGACAGAACCATGGAGCTGAGCAGCCCTCCGATGACGGCAACCGCAAGCGGCTTAAGCATTTCGGAACCCGAGCCGATGCCAAAGGCCAGCGGCGCCATACCGGCGATGGTGGCTATTGCGGTCATCGCAATGGGCCGCAAACGCCTGCGTCCGGCCTGAATCATGGCTTCCTCCGCGGCAAAACCAAGCTCGCGGAAGCG
>DATDNK010000144.1:0-15230 GCA_036518275.1 Candidatus Acidiferrum sp. | reverse complement strand
TCAGAATGACAACGTTCCTGTAGCGTGCGTGATTTCTATTGCTAAGGTGAGAAGGGCAGGCGTATCGGTTAGTAGGCCAGGGCTTCGCAGAAAGAGAGATTCTTCGCTGCGCTCGGAATGACAGCTGTTGTCCTGGTGCCCCCCATCACGGGCAAGCAGCAGGCTCGGAATGACGCGGTTCCGCCCGGTGCCGCACCTACGGTGCTTGACGATCGTGGATATCGGGATGCATACAGCGTGAAAGCGAAGGGGCCTGACCGATCGACTGCGAACTGCCACGCAAGGACAAATCATCTTTCCTGGTGGAGCGGCACATCCCGTGACAATGGGGCAGGCTGACAGATTTGTGGTTGTTCGAAACGTGAAGCCTCGTAGCAATAAAACTGGACGCCGATGCCGAACTTAGCTTTCGGCGATTTGGCGGGTTCGACGCGCACGACGTGTCCGGTACAACGCCATTCGGTAGTGGGCTGGCCGCTGATTTGCTCCGGCATCTTAAGCAGGATTTCGACGACTTCGCCCTCGACGAGGCGGGAATTGCTGGCAAAAAAAATGCCGCGCTGAGAAAGGTTCACCGATTCCGTTCTTTCTTCCGGAAGGCCCGACTTCCAAACGCGGACGCGAAGGGCGGTTTTGATGCTGTGGCGGCGAACAAAACGACGATCGCGGGCAAAGACAATGGGGAGCTTTTCCATCTGCAACCTCCAAGGGCACCAAGGAGGGGGCTGGCGCTAGATTTCGAGAGGGACTTCAATCATGTGCCGAAAGCAACAGGTTGCACAGACTCAATTTAGTGCTGCCCCAAAGGAATTTGGGAGCATTTCCAATTTGGAACAGCTATCGCGTAGCCGCGATCCAATCCTGTGCGTTATTATCGACGCTGATCGCTATGCCGAAATCCATGCTGAACGAATTTCCCTGGGACGAAACGTATCGCATCTCTGATATCGAGGATGTGCTTACGCCGGCTCTCTTGGTCTATCCCGAAAGGATCGACTGGAACATTGCGCGAACCTTGCATCTACTCGGCGGCGACGCGAATCGCTGGCGCGCGCACATCAAGACCGCCAAGCTGGACTACACGCTGCGCAGGCTCGTGGAGCGCGGCATCCGCAATTTCAAGTGCGCGACGACACTCGAACTGCTCGTGGCGTGCCGCAGCGGCGCAAGCGACGTGCTGTTTGCTTATCCCGCCGTGGGCGCGAATGCGCGCCGCGTGCGCGAAATCGCCGAAGCGTTTCCGGACGTGCGCATTTCGGTTTTGACGGAGAACGAAGAGCAAGTGGGGCAATGGCGAGGCAGCCCGCTGGGAATTTTTCTCGACATTAATCCGGGCATGAACCGCACGGGGATTGAACAGAACCGCAGCGACGAAGTTGCCAGCCTGGTGCGCGCGGTAAGAGATGCCGGGCTGGAGTTCCGCGGACTGCACTACTACGACGGCCAGTATGGCGGGGTGGCAGAGCCCGAGCGAAGCAAAGCCGCGCATGCGGGGTATGACCGCTTGCTGGAAATGGTGAGCGAAATCGAACGCGGCGGAGTCGAAGTGCCGGAGGTAATTACGGCGGGTACGCCAACACTGCCGTGCTCCCTCTCGTATAAAGGTTTCGGAGGCAAAGGGTTTGTTCACCGCGTGTCGCCAGGAACGACTGTCTATAACGATGCGACGAGCCTGGCGCAACTGCCGACCGAATACGACTTGCGGCCGGCGGTGCTGGTGCTGACGCGAGTGGTCAGCAAGCCGCGCCCCGGCGTGATCACGTGCGATGCCGGGCACAAGGCGGTGTCCGCCGATGCGGGTGTGCCCACGTGCGCGGTCGCGGGACATCCAGAACTCACGCCGCTTTTGCCCAGCGAGGAGCATCTTCCCATGGCGGTTGCGGGGGAAAGTGCCGGCCCGCGCGTGGGTGAGGCGCTTTACCTGCTGCCGCGCCACGTTTGCCCTACGGTGAACAATTTTGACTGCGCGCTGTTGGTGCGGGACGGACGAATCGAGGCGGTGGAAAAGGTGACCGCCCGGGGGCGCGAGGCTCCGCTTCTGGGAGCGCAAGAACGAACGGCGACGCTTGCGCGTTAGAAGCTACCGAAAAAGTGCGATGCGATTGGACAGATGGGGGGATGTCGGTAGCTAGTGTTGTGTCTAGAAACTAGGTTCCACCGCAGACTCTCGGGCGGGGCAAGCCCCGCCCCTACAGCGCGTCACACGACACGAATTCTCGCAGTCATTTCTAGGACGAGCGAAGTCCCAGACAGCGCGAAACGACTTGGAAGGTACTAGAGGTTGAGGCAAAAAAGATTGAGGGCGCAACGGCCTTGCGACCGCTGCGCCCTCTTTCAATTGTGCCGCAAAGTTTTTGAGGCTTCCCGGCTCAATCTGGGCGCAGAGTAAACCTGCCCGATTTTCCTGGCAAGAGAAATCTGCAAGTTCAACTGTGGAAAGCTGTGGACGGCTGTGCAAAAAAGATAGGGATGAGGGATTAGGGATGAGGGATTAGAGGAAACAAGGATTAGGATTTAAGGAAACATTTTTAAGGGGCGGCTCGTACCTCACTCCAGCAGCCGGGAAGTCCTAAGGAAGGGGTCTCCCTTGTCGAAACTGACAAGTAAGAACCGGAGTTGCCCCTACCAGGACCGACAAACCGGCCAGGAGGCAATCCACCATGTCTAATGTCAACCGAGGATTCATCACCGGGGCTGCGCTCTTAACGGCTGCGGCGCTGCTGTTTTCGCCGGCGCGAGGGCTGGCTCAGACCAGCACCCAGCCCAGCAATGCGCAAGCAAAGACTGCCGCGTCAACGAGTTCCGAGAGGGCCGAGCGCTGGCTGCACGTGCGTGTGATCTGCACGGATGGCAAGGGGGAGACGGTGCGGGTGAACGTGCCTCTGGAATTGGCGGAGAAGGTCCTGCCCGCGGTCAACCACGACCGGCTGCATAACGGCAAGGTCAAGATTGACTCAACGGAAGTCGGCGATGTCGACTTGCACGCCATCATGGACGCGATCCGTACGGCGAAGGACGGGGAATACGTCACTGTACAGGGCAATGATAACGATGTACGCGTGGCCAAGGAGGGCAGCCACCTGATGATTCATGTGGTGGACAAGGATGGGTCGAAGAAGTCGCAGGTCGAGGTGAAAGTGCCCATGAAAGTGATTGAGGCGCTACTTTCCGCGGGCAAGGATGAATTGGACCTGGTCGCGGCGCTCCATGCGTTGGGCGCGCAGGGCGACGTCGAGCTGGTCTCCGTGAAGGACAGCGAAAACACCGTGAAGGTTTGGCTGGATTCCAAGAACGTGGCGGACTGAGGGAGTTAGTTTTAAGTTTTAAGTTCTTGTAAAAGGAGTCGGGATAGGAGCAGTTGTAAGGTCTCTTCACCAGGCGGAATGATCCAACTGTTCGTACTTGTGACTTAAAACTTAGGACTGAAAACTTTTGCGGGCGCAACGAACGGAAATGCCCAGGAGGCAACCATGATGCTGCTGGCAAAGGCTGCTCTCGGATTCGGTGGAGCGTTTGTGTTGGCGGGTGCGTACACTTTCCATGAGGGGCTGATTCGCATAGACGTGGACGAGTCTCGGGCGGGAGGCTCGCACGTCCACATGTGGGTGCCTGCGGCGGTCGTGCCGATGGTCATGCACCTCGTTCCGAAGGAGCATCTGCGGAATGCCGCAGAGCAGGCGCGCGAGGCGCTGCCCGCGATGCATGCCTTTGCGAAGGAGCTTAAAAAGTATCCGGACGTGGATCTCATCGAAGTCAACGACGGCGACGAGCACGCTCAGGTCCGCACGCGCGCCGGCAAATTGCTGGTGGACGTGGACTCGCCGAAGGAGAACGTGCATATCCGGATTCCGCTGTCCACGATTGACGATGTGGTCGAGGAACTGGAATCTGGCGCGCCCGGAGCGTAAGAGGAGTTGTCAGGTATCAGCCCTCGAGTATCTAGTCAACAAGTTCAAGCGGAGCCGCCGGCTTCCTTGATCGCTGCCTGGTAATATGCTTCTTCGAGGATCGCATCTTTCTTCCAACAGGCTCGCCCCAAAATCCCGCGGCAGTTTTCAATCATTTTCGGATGCCCGCACAAGTAGGCCGTGGTTTCCTCAGGCCGTAATTGCCAGGCTTCGGTGTATTTTCGCAAGAGGTCGCCCACGCGCCCAATCTCCCCGCTCCATTGTGGTTCGTCCCAGGGCCGGCTCAACGTAGCGGTGTACTTGAACCACGGTACCTCAGTCGCGGATCGCTCGAGTTCCTCGCGATAGCCGAATTCGAAAGAATGGCTAGCGCCTTGAAGGCAGAAGAACTTATGCCCGCCGGGCACTGGTCCGACGCCGTTCTTCGAATCGCGATGAACGGTGCGCACATAACTGACGAACGGAGCGATGCCGGTGACCGTGGAAACGAGCAGGTGGTTTTTTCGGCCGCTCCGCAAATCGAGCAGGAAACGGCCCTTGGCGATTTTGCGGCAGAGAAGCGCGTCGCCTGGCTTCAATTGAAAGAGATTTGGCGTCAGGCCACCCTGTGGGACCAGCTCGACAAAAAACTCCAGCGCCTCTTCGTAAGGAGAGGAAACCATGGAGTAGGGGCGTTCGATTCGAACGCCGTCCTGCTCGAGGCCGAGTGTCGCGTATTGCCCCGCGCGGTATTCCAACGGTCCTCCAGGATCGACGCGCAGAGTGCACAAATCCTGAGAAACCTCCCGGCGATCAAGAATGCGTGCCTGATAGTACTTGTCCGGAGAATGTGTCATTTGAGTTTGCTTCATCGGGGCGGCTCATCCGTTGCCGCCAAAGATTGAAACGTTATTCGTAGGCCAGCGCGACGACAGGATCGTAGGTAGCGGCGCGGAAAGCAGGATACAGAGCACCCGCCGCGGCCCCGATCAATGCCAGCGCAATCGCAGAAAAGATCCAGGGTGCGGTGATAAGAACGGGGAGGTCAGGCTTGGTCTCTCTCAGAATGACTTGTGTCAGAAACGTAAGTGCAATCCCAAGGCCCGTGCCGAAAAGGGCAAGGATGAATGTCTCCGTGAGGAGCATACGAACGATGTCAAAACGGGAAAAACCGAGGGCCTTCAGAATGCCGATCTCGCGCGTGCGCTCCATCACCAGTGTGTGCATATTGAGAAGAACGACGATAAAGCTGATGACGATTCCAAGAGCCACCATGGTACGTGTGAACGGGCGAAGCTGAGGCAAGTTGGAAGAATTCATGAGCGAGACGTATTCGGCAAGAGAACGGATGCTGTATTGTGGCAGCAATTTAGCGATCTGCGCGCGCGCCGCTTCTGTATCTCCCTTGCTACGCACATAGAACATGGAAACGCGCTTCTCGGCGCCCGCAATTTCTTGCGCCTTACGAATCGGAATGAAAAAGCGAGCGCCTTTGCCGTGGGCGACGATGCCGCTGACGGTAAACTGGTGATTCAGCAGCGTGATTTGGCTGCCGACCTTCAAATGACGCGTCTGAGCGATGATGTCGTCGGCAATTACTTCATCGGGGCCTTCAAAAGGCCGGCCATCGCGAAACAAGAAGCCCTTGCTGAGCGCGTTGAAGCGCTGGTAGTCAATCCCGTAGACCATGACTAAGCTCTTTGGTTCCGTGAGGATAACAGTCGGGGCTACCTCATCGACGAGGCTCACGCTGGCAATCTGATCACCAAGCGACTCTGGCATTACGGCACTGGAAAAAGCAAAAAAGATGGAAGAGTTCGGTGGCTGCACGAGAATGTCCGCGCCCACGCCTTCCACGCGTTTTCCCCATTCAGAAATAACGCCCGAAGTGAGACCAACAATCATCAGAACGAGAATCACCTGAATGGCAATGGCAATCGCGCTGAGAAAGCTGCGGAGCGGACGCGCAGTAATGCTACCCCAAAACATTTGGAGCAGCGAAAAGGGTCCTTCATAGGTCTCGTTCATGAGTAAACGCAAAGTTCTACTGTAACACTCTGATTTTGTTGGGGTCAAAGTGGCGGGAGCGCGACGTGGAGCAAGCTTCGTGCCGAAAATCCGTAGGATTGTTTCTGGAATGTAAAGTTTTCAACACAAGTGTTGATAAGTTTGTGGAAATCAAGGCCGCAGCATGGTGTAACTTCCGACAGTTCAACATTCTCGCGCTCATTGCACTATTAGTGTGCAACAACGCTCGTTTCCATTCCCTTTGTCTGTTAACGACTCGCCTAGAGTGTTTACGGCGGTCACAGTGTTCCATAAGGGAGAAGAAGAAGCTGGGAATGCATTCAACGTATGTTCCATGACGGGAAGGTTTTAATAAACTTTGTCCCAGCATGGCCCTGAAGGGTTTCCCAGATGCTGCTTGTTGCACGGATGAAACGATTTCTTCTATGGTCGGGACAGCGCGCGACCTTGCACATTCCAGCCTCGTTCTGTGTTAATTTGCGGGTGGTCTTCCTCAGGGGCGGTGCCAAATGAGTGTCAGTCGCAAAGCAGGCCTTCTGCTACTTCTGCTGCTCTTCCCGTTTCGAACCAGCAGGGCGCAAGCTGTCAATGCGCGCTCTAATTCCCCGCTCGACTCTAAGCAGGCTACGAATGATTCCTATCCAAAAGAGCCGTACGTCTTTGAACTGATCGAGAACCGGGTTCAGTTTGAAGGGGATGGCAAGGGGCACCGGGATTTTACAATTCGTGCCCGCATCCAATCGGAATCCGCAGTCCGGGAATTCGGACTGCTCGTCTATCCCTATGCGTCCAGTTTCGAGTCACTTGACGTTCTCTACGTTCGGGTGCACAAGCCTGATGGCACCTCTGTTGAGACGCCATCTTCCGATATCCAGGAACTGGATTCCGCGGTCAGCCGGGAAGCCCCCATGTACACCGACCAACGCGAAAAACACATCGCTGTCAAATCATTGGCAACGGGTGATGTCCTTGAGGCCCATTTTCGTTGGACTGTTCATGATCCGATTGCCCCAGGCCATTTCTGGTTCGATCATTCCTACTTTCGTGCGGGAATATGCATCAAAGAAATCCTCCAGATAGATGTTCCAGCAAATGTCCCTGTAAAGTTCCGGAATTCCGGCGCCCAGCCTTCCTTGCGCGAGGAGGGCGGCCGTCGCATATACACATTCACGTCCTCCAACCTCAAAAAAGAGGAGGAATCCAAGATTCCGCAGTGGGAGAAAGATTTCCACGGCGCTTCTCCGCCGGACGTCGAGCTTTCTTCCTTCACCTCCTGGGAAGATGTGGGCAACTGGTTTGGCTCGCTGGAACAAGCCAAAGCCGTCGTAACTCCCGAGATACGAGCCAAGGCTGAAGAACTAACCAAGGGCAAAACCTCCGAAGATGAGAAACTCCGGGCTATCTACAGCTTTGTTTCGACGCGTTTTCGGTACATTGGCATAGACCTGGGACTTGGCCGGTACACACCGCACGCCGCCTCCGAAGTGCTCGTCAACCGTTACGGCGACTGCAAGGACAAACATACGCTTTTCGCGGCCCTCCTTCAGGCCGCGGGGATAAGGGCTTATCCCGTGCTTATAAGTTCGAAATACCGTGTGGACCCATCCTTTCCAACGATGAGTTTGTTTGATCACGTTATTACGGCGATCCCTCAGGGCGACGCTCTTCTCTTTTCGGACACGACACCGGAAGTTGCTCCCTTTGGCTTGTTGACACAAAACATCCGCGACCGCAAGGCCCTGGTGATTCCGGGTTCTTCGACTGCTCGCATGGTTACCACGCCAGCTGACCCTCCTTTCCTGAACTTCGAGCATGTGCAGATCGACGCGTCGATAGATGTGGGCGGGACGCTCGACGCAAAAATGCGTTTCGAGGACCGGGGCGACAGCGAGCTGGTGCTGCGTCTGGCATACCGCGCCACACCGCAAAACCGCTGGCCGGAGCTCACTCAGAACATCGTGGCACGGATGGGCTTTGCAGGAACCGTTAGCGACGTTTCTGTCGCCCAACCCGAGGACACCGAAAAACCTTTCTGGATCAGCTTTTCTTATCACCGTACGGATTTCCCCGATTGGAAAAACCATCGCATGTTGCTTCCCGCTCCGCCCTTTTTCCTACCCGATCTGACCGAGGAACAAAAGCTTTCCAAGGAACCTCTTCCGATAGGCTCGCCCCAAGACGTGAAGTACGACTCCACGGTCAAACTACCCGAAGGATTCTCTGTCGTCCTTCCGGGTGTGCCAGAGCAAAAAACAGATTTTGCAGAGTTTACCGCAGCGTATACCTTTGAGAAGGGCGTCTTGCATGGAACGCTGCATTTAAAGACGCTGCAGCACGAAATTCCCGGCAACAAACGAGGCGAGTTCAGCAAGATGGTTAAGGCCGTTGACGAAGCGCAGCGGCGCTTCATTTTTGTGGGCGGTAACTATCCAATCGGCGCCTTTCTGCCAAATCCGAATCTTCTCGTCACGGGCAAACCCGAAGAGCTTATCCCTGTGCTGGAAAAAGCCCTGGCAAACGACCCGGACAATGACACCGTTCTGCTCCGTCTGAGTCAAGCTTACTCCGACGCGGGACGCACATCCGACGCCGTGGCTGTTTTGCAGAGAGCGATTAGCCACCATACCGACGTGCCGCGCCATTTGTTGCTGGCCCTTGGATTTGCCTACCTCCGTGTCCCCGATGCAGAGAACGCTATGGTCGAGTTCAAGAAAGGGTTAGGCGACGATCCTGGGCCCGACGAACTGAACGATGTGGCTTATTCTCTGGCCGAGGCCAACGTCCAGCTTGACGACGCGCTTTCTTACTCCAAGCGAGCCGTTTCTTCCCTTGCCGCGCAGACGATGGATATTTCCCCCGATGAGGCTGGACCTTCGGATTTTGGCCTGATGCCCAAGCTTGCTGCGACTTGGGACACCCTAGGCTGGATCCAGTTCCGGAAAGGGAACGCTGGAGCGGCGGAAAAATATTTGGAAGCTGCATGGCAGCTCATGCAATCTCCTGCGATTGGAGAGCACCTGGTAGAAGTTTATGAAAAGCTTGGAAGGAAACAGAAAGCCGCAGCGGTGTGCAACATGGCGGAAGCTGCCTTGGGGGCCACAACCCTCCCGCCCGACGCCGCGCTTCGTCAAAAAATAGGCGAAGAGATGAAGCGTTTGCTGCCCCTTCTAACTTCCTGGTCTTCCGCCGGCCCCTCGCGGATTCGTGCGCGGGCTCCGGATGCCCACGTGGCCCTGGCGGATATGAGATCACTGAATATTCCTCTTTCGACAAAGCTTCGGGGGGAATCCGCGAGAGCGAACTTCGTCATTTCCATCGGCAGCGGATCCAAAGCCGACAATGTGGTCTTTCTGTCCGGTAGTGAAGAACTTCGGAACGCGATCGCGGCAATTGCCGCCGTTAAGTATCCGCAAACGTTTCCGGACGACACGCCTGTACGAATTCTGCGCAAAGCAAGTCTAAATTGCTCGGTGTATGCGAAGGACTGCCAGTTGTTTTTCACGACCGTTCAGGAAGCCTCAGGTCCAACGCCAGTCGGCGTTCCTGTGAAAGAAGTGAAGATCTTGGGAGCGAAGACACCGCCGGCCAATCCACCGCCATCCGGGACAGACAGTGATGCCGCATCACCGAAAGGCTCCGTTGAAACGAAGCCTCACGTTGCCCAAGCACTATTTGAAGCGGCACGGCGGGCCCAAGCCAATGGGGATTACGCCGGCGGCGCTCGTATATTGGAACAGGTGGTTGAGAAGGATCCCAAGCACAAGATGGCTTGGAATCAGCTCGGATGGGTATACAACAAACTGGGCGAATACGAAAAAGCGGAAAGAGCGCTGAGGAAAGCGACCGAGTTAGACCCTCAGGCCAAGTTCGCGCACAACAATCTTGGTGAGGCGCTTGCGGGGCAGAAAAAATATAAAGAGGCCATTCCAGAATACGAAAAGGAAATCGCGATTAATGCAAGAGATCGCTGGGCGCATGCAAATCTCGGCAGGGTATACGTGCTGATCGGTGAGTACGATAAGGCGATCGGTGAATTGGAGACGGCGGCGACGATCACGCCAGACGATCCGGCAATCTATTTCAACATGGGGCGTGCTTACGGCAAGACAGGCCAACCAGAAAAGGCAGCAAGGCAGTTTGGGAAATCAGCTGATCTTGACCCCATTCCCGCGAGATGGAATGCGGTGGCCTATGAGATGGCTCTCGAGAATCTAGCGTTAGACCAAGCCCAGAGGTACGCCGAACTGGCAATCGCGGCGGCGAGCGCGCAAACTAAAGAAGTTTCGCTGGACCAACTTTCCAATCATGATGTCACGCTGCCCGCTTCGCTCAGCGCCTATTGGGACACATTGGGATGGGTCAAATTCCAACAGGGGAACATCAAGGACGCGGAGAAATACGTCCGTAGCGCCTGGCAGGTCCGAAGCATTGGCGAAATCGGCGACCATCTTGGGCAAATCTACGAAAAAGAGGGTAGGAAGACTGAGGCGACTCAAATGTATGCAATGGCCCTCACAACAAGCCAACCGGTGCCGGACACGAGGTCACGGCTGGCAGCGCTTCTGGGCAGCGACGTCGATATTGCCCGATTGACGGAAGAGGCCCGCGGTAATCTCGCGAAGAGCCACGCAATACAGATTCGGAACGTGAACAATTCCGAGGGGATTGCAGAGTTTTGGGTATTGCTCCAGTCCGGTGGTAAGGCAAGCGCGACAAAATTCATTTCCGGCGACGAAGCTTTGCGCCCGTTTACGAACGAGATCGCAGCAGCACCGTTTCCGGACACGTTTCCGGACTCAACAGATATCAAGCTCTTGCGAAGAGGCAAGCTAACATGCTTGCGATCTTCGGCCTCATGCACCTTCCTACTCATGTCCGTGGAAACCATTCGTTCACCGAATTAAACGAACCAAGAGAGGCTCCGTGAGAAATTCATGAAACGAGGCAAATCCCTGTCGGAGGGAAAAGGAATGCTAGTTCAGTACCACTTCGGCGGACGCTCGAGATGGATTTTGATGGTCTGTTTGGGGTCGGTGACGTCAAACCATCGGCCATAGCTCTTCCAGCCTTCGGCCACAACTTGGATGAGCACCCTGCCTAAGGGTGCGTCCGGAACGTGCGCGACACCATCGCGATTGGTCTTCACATTCAATTCCATGGTCTTGTTTTTCTTGATCTTATGCTCTTCGATGTATTTGAAATAAACGCTGGCGTTCTCAACAGGTGTTTCTTTGTCCCCCCCCGTGACTTCAATCGTGATGCGCGATAGTGGATCCGGTTTGGGAGCGCCAGCCTTGGGTTCGGGAGCCGAAGAAGAAGAAGGAGGATTTTGCGCCGGAATCGCACACGCCAGGACGAGCGATGCCGCAACGGAAGAACACAAAAGAAGAATTCGAGAGAAGTTCATCATGTGCCCGAACACCATCCTCTACGGAAGGACGGCCCGAGGTCAAGCCTTTGTCCCACTGGAGTTGGATGCTTGGGAGGAAGGAACTGCTGCCCCGCCGGGATTTCTGCGGACCAGCGCGAGCTTGCCATGAGGTGGAAACTTCCGTGATAGCCTAATTGACGGACTTGTGAGGCTCCTGTAAGTTTCAAGAACCTGCTCCAAATGCAGCACGGGGACAGTTGAACCGAGGAAGTGCGCGCGGGCGGTCAGCAGCCAACCTCAGGCTGCCTGCTTCACAAAAATGAGAAAGAACTAAGGAGAGCATCATGGGCTTTGCCACCAATGCCATTCATGTGGGCCAAGAGCCGGATCCCGCCACGGGCGCGATCGTCGCTCCCATTTATCAGACTTCAACTTACGTCAACGAAGAGCTGGGAAAGAACAAGGGTTACGACTACGCGCGAACGAATCACCCGAATCGCAAGGCTCTTGAGCGCACCATGGCCAAGTTGGAAGGAGGGCACAGCGCATACGTTTTCACCTCGGGCATGGCAGGCATCGATGCCGTGTTCCGCCTGATGCGGCCTGGGGATCACGTCGTTCTGTCGGAAGCTGTGTACGGCGGCGTTTTCCGGCTTTCCACGCAATTGCTCGTGCATTTCGGGCTGGAATTCAGCTTCGTCGACACTTCGATGCCCGAAGCTGTGCGCATGGCGTTGCGCCCAAACACCAAGATGCTCTATATCGAGACGCCCTCGAATCCGACCATGAGCGTCACGGACATCGCGGCGATTTCCCGGCTCGCCGGCGAGCGGAATACCACGGTCGTGGTCGACAACACCTTCATGAGCCCCTACCTGCAGAAGCCGATCGAGCTTGGCGCACACATCGTAGTCCATTCGATGACGAAATACTTGAACGGGCACAGCGATGCCATGGGCGGGGCCGTGGTGCTGACGCGGCCTGAGGACGCGGAGAAGATTTACTTCATTCAGCGCTCTGCGGGGAGCGGGTTGGCGCCCATGGATTGTTTTTTGGTGTCCCGCGGAATCAAGACGCTCGCCGTCCGCATGCTGCAGCACAACGCCAATGGCATCACCGTCGCGCGACACCTGGACGCACATCCGAAGGTGCGCAAAGTTTACTACCCGGGATTACCGTCGCATCCACACCATGAAGTCGCCCGGCGCCAGCAAAAAGGCCCAGGCGCGATGCTTTCGTTTGATTTAGGTTCGGTGGACGCCGCACGAAGATTTCTGAATCACTTGCAACTCTGCTCGCTGGCAGAGAGCCTTGGTGGAGTTGAAACGCTGATCTCACTTCCCGCGCTAATGACCCACGCGTCGATGCCCAAAGAGGTGCGCGAACGCGTGGGAATAACCGAAGGACTCGTGCGGCTTTCGGTAGGAATCGAAGACGTGGAAGACATCATTGCCGACTTGGACCAAGCGTTGTTGTACGTCTGAGCAGTCCACTCCTTGGGCCTTGCAATGACGTTTCCCTATCTGCCAGGCCTTACAACGGACGCACTCAGCCAGGAGAGATATTCCGCCGAACCTTCCGTAATGGGCAACGCGATGAATTCCGGGACCTCGTAGGTGTGCAGGCGTCTCACTTCCCTTTCCAATTGCAATAAGCGGCTGGCGGTGGTCTTGATAATCAGCAAATGCTCGCGCGCGGTTTCGAACTTTCCTTTCCAGGTGTAAAACGATTCGACGGGGCTGCTAACGACGTTGACGCAGGCGGCCAGGCGTTTTTGCACCACGCCGCGTGCAATCTTGCGCGCGAGCGCCAGCGACGGGCACGTGACAAAAACAATCCGTGCGCTTCCTGCTTTTGCGCGAACGCTCTTTCCTTGCTTCATGGGGCCACAATAATAACGGCTTTCTCGGCATAGCGTGAAAGGCTAAAATAGCCCGCCATGAGCACAGGCGCTGGATTGAGCACCGCTTCTCCCATCAAGTTTGGCACTTCGGGCTGGCGCGGTGTGATTGCCGAAGACTTCACCTTCGCGAACGTGCGCCTGGCGCTGGCGGCCATCGCCGAACACGTGAAGGCGAAGTCCCCGCAGCCCTCGATTCTCGTCGGATACGACACGCGCTTCTATTCCGAGGAATTCTCTCAGCTCGCCGTGGACATCCTTACGCATCATGGCATCCGCACAATCCTGTGCGAGACGTTCACGCCCACACCCGCGGTCGCGTACGAAATTATGCGCCGCAAGCTCGACGGCGCGGTCAACTTCACGGCCAGCCACAATCCCGCGCAATATCACGGTCTAAAATTCTCTTCAGCAGACGCCGGCCCCGCACTGCCGGAGATCACAAAAGACATCGAAGCTCGCGCCGCCCAGCTTGCCGCCAAAGGCGGCGTGCCCCCACTCCCGCATAGCGCCACGAGAGTGAAGCCGAGCGAAACGGTGAATCTGAGGGAAAACTATTTGAAGCGGCTCGAAGAACTCGTGCGCTTCGATACCCTCAAAAAGGCCAACGTGAAGTTCGTTGTGGACGCGCTTCACGGTTGCGGCGCGGGTTACCTGGACCGCACGCTTAGCGACCACGGCGTAAGCGTTGAGGCGATTCGAACGGAGCGGGATTGCCTGTTCGACGGCACAGGGCCCGACGTCTCCGAAGAAAATCTCTCGCCGTTGCGCAAAGTCGTGTTGGATTCGAAGGCCACGGCGGGGCTAGCAACGGACGGCGACGCGGACCGCTTCGGAATCATGGATGGCGACGGAACATGGATTCAGCCGAATCTGATTCTGGCGCTCGTCTATGACTACCTGGTGGAAACGCGTCAATGGAAAATGCCCGCGGCGCGCAGCGTGGCAACCACGCAAATGATCGACGCCGTGGCAAAGTCCCATGGCCAGACCGTTCATCAAACGCCCGTCGGCTTCAAGTACATAGGCCAGCTCATCCGCGAAGACAAAATCGCTCTCGGCGGCGAAGAAAGCGCTGGCCTGACGATTCGAGGGCACATCCCCGAGAAAGACGGCATCCTGGCGTGCCTGCTAGTGGCCGAAATGATTGCCGCGCGCGGCGCCTCTATCGGCGAACAAATCCGCTCGATGTACAAAAAGCTCGGGCGCGAATTCTGGCCGGTGCGCGAGAATCTGCATCTCACCGACGAACAAAAGGCAAATGCCGTACGCAAGGTGGCCGTGGACAGTTCGACACTGCTAGGCCGAAAAGTCGTATCCGTCGACCGCACCGATGGCGCAAAATTCGTTTTTGAAGATGGCTCCTGGATGCTGCTGCGATTGTCCGGCACGGAGCCGCTGCTCCGGCTTTATGTCGAAGCAGAAAGCGCGGCGGCCTCTGCCAAGTTGACGAGCGAAGCGACAAAATGGGTACTGCAAAGCTGAAAAAGCCGGATTCCGGCGAGAAGGCTTCCGAATGGTTCCGTCATTACGGAGGCGCGCTTCTGGGCCTGCTGCTTTTTGTGCTCGTAGTTCACGACATCTTCGGCACTCACGGCTACCTGGCCATGCGGCGCACGCAACAGGAAATCAAAAAAGTGAACGCCGATATCAACCGGCTCAACAAGGAAAACGTTCAGTTGGAAGAAGATGTGAAAGACCTGAAGAGCGATCCCCGCAAGATTGAAAAGATTGCCCGCGACGAGTTGGGCTTGGCCAAGCCCGGCGAAGTCATCATCAAGATTCCGCAGTCGCAGCAGCTACCGCAAGACCCTGCTTCGAGGCCTTAGCCTTTCGCTTCTTCCAGGTTGTTCGCGCCACGGAAAGCAGTACCATCGCCAGGAAAATGGTGAGCAATCCCGCTGTGGCCTTCAGCGCGCTGCACTGCCCTTTCGGCAAAATCGAAAACCTGCCATATACAAACTCAATGTGCACCCAGTAGACCAGCAGCGAGGTGTTTCCCAGCTGAATGATGGGGCTGAAGCCTTTTTGCGCGATCCCCCAG
>DATDNK010000143.1:0-4306 GCA_036518275.1 Candidatus Acidiferrum sp. | reverse complement strand
AGGCGGCTATTCCTATTGCGAGGCCACCGAGGCTTTTCAAGTTAATTATGAGATTCCACCGGCCCAATTGACCCCAGGTCTTTACCGCAATATCAGCGGCAATCAAGCCTTAGCCCTGGGATTTGTTGCGGCGGCACAGAAATCGGGGCTTCATCTTTTCCTGGGTAGTTATCCCATCACACCGGCCTCCGACATTCTTCATGAGCTATCGCAGTACAAGAATTTCGGCGTAATCACGTTCCAGGCGGAAGACGAAATCGCCGCAATCACTTCGGCCATCGGTGCTTCCTACACCGGAGCGCTGGCCATCACCACGACTTCCGGCCCAGGCATGGCCTTGAAGACGGAAGCTCTTGGGCTTGCCGTCGCCACGGAACTCCCCCTGGTCATTTGCGACATTCAGCGCGGCGGCCCTTCGACCGGCCTGCCCACCAAGACCGAGCAGGCCGACCTTCTTCAAGCGCTCTTTGGACGAAACTCGGAAGCACCGGTTCCCGTGCTCGCAGCGGCTACTCCCGGCGACTGTTTCTGGGTTGCCTTGGAAGCTTCCCGCATCGCGCTGAAGTACATGATTCCTGTGATTGTCCTTTCCGACGGCTATCTTGCAAACGGCGCGGAACCTTGGCGCATTCCCAAGGCCGAAGACATTCCGGCCTTTCCCGTGAAATTCGCAACCGACCCTGTCGGTTTCATGCCGTACAAACGCGACCCGCAGACCTTGGCGCGTCCTTGGGCGCTACCAGGGACTCCCGGGCTCGAGCACCGCATCGGCGGCCTGGAAAAGCAGGATGGCACCGGCAACGTGAACTACGAGCCGCTCAATCACGAGAATATGGTGCGGGTGCGTGCTGCGAAAGTTGCGGCCGTCGTTCAGGACATTCCCAATGCGCAGCCGGAAGGCGATCCCTCAGGCGACTTGCTTGTGGTTTCCTGGGGCTCGACGGCCGGCTCCATCACCGCTGCCGTCAAGGCCGCCCGCGCCGAAGGACGCAAGATCGGCCATCTACATTTGCGCTACTTGAACCCGCTGCCCGCCAATGTTGGAGATATTCTCAGGCGCTACAAGAAAGTCCTTGTGCCGGAGCTCAACATGGGCCAGCTCTTGTGGGTCCTTCGCGCCAAGTACCTTGTGGACGCGGTCGGCTTGAACAAGATTCAGGGCCGTCCGTTCAAACAAGCCGAACTCGAGCAAAAGTTTGATGAAATGCTGGGAATACAGGGGAACCACCGATGAGCACTGCAACTCTTCCACCAACGCTTACAAAAAAGGACTTTCAAACCGACCAGGAAGTGCGCTGGTGTCCCGGCTGCGGCGATTACGCCATTCTCTCCGCCGTGCAGTCCGTCTTGCCGGAACTTGGCATTCGCCGGGAGAACTTCGTCGTGATATCGGGCATCGGCTGCTCCAGCCGTTTCCCCTACTACATGAATACCTACGGGTTCCACTCCATTCACGGACGCGCGCCCGCCGTCGCTACCGGAGTCAAAATCACCAATCCGGACCTCGAAGTTTGGGTGGCCACCGGTGACGGCGATGCGCTGGCCATCGGCGGCAACCATACGATCCATATGTTGCGGCGCAACGTCGGACTTAAGGTCCTGTTGTTCAACAACCGCATCTACGGGCTGACCAAAGGACAGTACTCGCCCACTTCGGAGTTCCACAAGATCACCAAGTCGACTCCCTACGGCACCGCGGACCGTCCGTTCAATCCGGTTTCGCTGGCCATCGGGTCCGAGGCTACTTTTGTGGCGCGCTCGGTGGACGTTTTCCAGTCACATTTGAAAGACACCTTAAGACACGCAGCCGCGCACAAGGGCTCCGCATTCATCGAAATTTTGCAGAACTGCAACATCTTTAACGACGGCGCGTGGTTCTCGCTCACCGAAAAGGATGCGCGCAGCGAGCATGTTCTTCAACTCGAGCATGGTAAGCCGCTCATCTTCGGCAAAAACCGCGATAAGGGTATTCGCCGCAAACCTGATGGCGACATCGAGGTCGTGCCACTCGGCAACGGCATCGGCGAGAGCGATCTGGTCGTTCACGACGCACATCATCCGCGCGCTTCCTACGCCTTCTTGCTTTCTCACATGGAGCATCGCCCGGGCTTCCCGACCCCCATCGGCGTTTTCCGCGCCTGGGACGATCTGCCGCGCTACGAAGATGTAATGAGGGATCAGATTCAGGAAGTCATCTCCAAGCGCGGGCCCGGAGACTTGAACAAGCTCCTGAGCGCCGGCGACATCTGGGAAGTGAAGTAGCTTTTTTGGTCCCCTCAATTTTTTGACATCCGACAGGAGTGAGCGCCGAAGGCTGGCGCTCATACTGTTTCTCAGTCTCCTCACACCCGCCTCCGACCAGTACCCCCGTTGCCTTTGGCGCCTTGTACCCGTCCTACAGCGACATTGGGCGACATCTAGCTCACCTTTAGCCGTGGCGTTCCTTGTCGCTTGAACCCTCTTCGCGGGCAATCGTAGCCTCAGCTTACCGGACGAATTTTCCGGAACTTCCTAGGAGTCAAAACAACATGAAGAACTTGGGCTTTTTAATTCTTGCGATTTTTGTTTCAGCTGCGGCGGCAAGAGCACAGGAGGCCCCGCGCGGCGATGTTTCGGTCGGCTATTCCTATTTGCGCGAAGGCTTCTCCGGCGGAGCCAACACTCATGGCGGCAGCGTTTCCGGCGCCGGTTACTTCAACGGCTGGCTCGGTATCGTCGGCGATTTCGGGGTCTATCACCTTTCGCAGTCCGGTACCTCGGCCAACACTTTTACCGTCCTTGCCGGCCCGCGCTTCTCTGCGAATCGCCGTAGCAGCGTCTCTCCGTTCGTGCAGGCCCTGGTCGGTGCGGATCGCCTCACTGTCAGCGGTTTTGGCAGCACGCATGGATTCTCCTGGAGCACCGGCGGCGGCGTAGATCTAGCTGTATCGCGCCATATCGCCATTCGTCCTCAGTTTGACTACATCGGCCTGCGCTTCTCCAACGGCACCACGCATTCGGCGCGCGCCTCGATCAACGTCGTTTTTCGTTTCGGCGGCCGCTAGAAATAGAAAGGTGCACCATGACTTACGAGCGCTTTCACGCCACCTTCGTTGGAGCGATCGCCACGCTGGCGGGTTCCATTGTAGTCGCGGAGCTTGCCGGGTATTGGTTGCATCGGCTTCTGCACAGCGACAAATTCCCAGCGCTCAGCCGGGGCCATTTGATCCATCATTTTCTGGTCTATGGCCCCCGGCAACCCATGCGCGCTGCGGAATATCACGACGCCACAGACAACCGCTTCTCGGTCGGCAATATCGGCCTCGAATGGCTGGCGCCTTCCACCATCATTCTCCTGTTTTGCTGGAGAGCGATGCTCTTTGCCGGGGTGCCGCGCGCGTACCGGGTGCTAGCTCTTTGCACTTTGCTGGCCTGGCCCCTTCTCATGTTCAGTTACCTTCACGACCGCATGCACCTCGAAGACTTCTGGATGACGCGAGTGCCCGGTCTGAGGGTCTGGTTCTTGAATGCTCGCAGGCTCCACGACATCCATCATCGAAGCGTGAATAGCGACGGCTTTATGGACACCAACTTCGGCATAGGCTTTTATTTTTTCGACCGCTTCTTTCGGACTTTGGCGTGCCGTCATCGGCCGTTCAACTGGAAAGGTTACCGCACCGCCGTGGAGCGCTACGGATTGGACGAGACTGAGCTAGTTTCTCTCCGTCGTTGTAGTGAAGGCTTGTTCCATAAACCAGACAAGCCGGGCAACCATGCGGAAGAGTCAGACCCGCCTCGCCGCACGAGGCGCTGACGCGGCACCGTATAGCCTCTAACGTGGTTCGCTCGATGGTGCCGCTAACTCTTCCTTTCTTTGCATCC
The DNA here is from genome assembly GCA_036518275.1 of Candidatus Acidiferrum sp. Lineage (GTDB taxonomy): Bacteria > Acidobacteriota > Terriglobia > Acidiferrales > UBA7541 > Acidiferrum. The sequence goes on along the minus strand of DATDNK010000143.1, from coordinate 445 downwards.
ACATTGGCCCTGTTATCGTCTCTCCCTTCATGCTCTAATGCATGAAACCGCCGGTAGTTTGCCGCATCGAATAAAGAACGAGCGGAGGGTGATTCAGTTTGGACGAAGCTGCCAAACTCGGTTCTTTTGCGTTACTTGGGGATGCGGATCCCGTTCCTCAGAGTTTGTTTGTCGCCTACCCCGAACAGGCGAAGACCCTTGCGCTCCTTCATGAAGTCAGCCGCGAACTCACGTCCATTCTCGAGCGCGAGGAACTTCTGCGGCGCGTCGCCGAGCGCATCAGGAAAATTGTGGACTATGACGTTTTCAGCGTCATGCTCTGGAACGAGCAGACGCAACTCCTCGAATCCGTCTTCGCCATGCGCTGCAACGCCGCTGTTCCGGCCCGCATGCAGCTCCCTCTCCATCAAGGCCTCACCGGCGCCGCCGCAGGTCAGCGCCGCGT
>DATDNK010000142.1:0-3586 GCA_036518275.1 Candidatus Acidiferrum sp. | reverse complement strand
CCGCGCAGCACGGCCGCGGATTAGCTGGCGCGATTAACTCCATTTCGAAGGAAGGCCGCTTAGCTTCTCACCTATTTGCGACGAGGAACAGCAAATCACATCGGATAGCCGGCATCTTTCGTGCTTCTGATAAACTTGACTGACTTCCTTCACCTCGAAAATTGAAGAAAGCATGAAATTTGAAATTGAAGACTGGCTGCCGAAATCTGTAATCCTGCTGCGTCATTACGACCGGCACAAATTCCTTTCGGATGTGATTGCCGGGGTCACGGTTGGCCTCGTGGCGTTACCGCTGGCAATGGCGTTCGCAATCGCCTCGGGTGTGCCTCCCCAAGCAGGGTTGTACTGCGCTATCGTGACAGGCTTTTTGATTTCGGCGCTGGGCGGCTCAAAAACGCAAATTGGCGGTCCTACGGGCGCGTTTGTGGTGGTGGTTGCAGGCATCGTCGCGAAGCACGGAATCGATGGCCTGTTCATGTGCACGATGATGGCGGGCGTGCTGTTGGTGCTCCTGGGCATCACGGGCATGGGCACGATGGTCAAGTATTTTCCGAGGCCGGTCGTCGTTGGCTTCACCAACGGCATTGCGATTCTTATTGCCAGCACACAAATTCGCGATTTCTTTGGCCTCAAGATGGATCACGTCCCCGGGGACTTCTTTCATCGCATGAAGGCGTTTGCTCAGGCCTGGAACACGTTCTCCATGCCCGCGACAGCGGTTTCCATTCTCTCGATTGCGGTGATGGTCTTCTGCCTGAAGTACGCCAAGAAAATACCGGGGGCCATCCTGGTCACTTTTGGAGCCACGGCCGCGGTCATGCTGCTCCATTTGAACGTGGAGACCATCGGGAGCCGTTTTGGCGGCATTCCCAAGGGCCTGCCCACCATCGTAGTGCCGCAATTTCATTACGATGTTTTTCGCCAATTGCTCTCTTCCGCCTTTACGGTGGCCATGCTCGGAGCAATCGAATCGCTCATGTCGGCCGTCGTCTCGGACCGCATGAGCAATGACAAACACAATCCCAACGTGGAATTGATTGGCCAAGGCGTTGCGAACATTATTTCGCCGCTCTTTGGCGGCTTGCCCGCCACGGGCGCGATTGCGCGCACGGCTACCAACGTGCGTTCCGGCGCGAAGACGCCGGTCGCGGGAATGATTCACGCGCTCACGCTGCTGGCGATTATTCTCTTCGCTGCGCCACTGGTGAAAAGCGTGCCCCTTGCAGCGCTCGCATCGATCCTGATGATCGTCGCCTACAACATGGGTGACTGGGAAGAAATCCCCGAAATTTTGAAATTGAGCGCGGCGGACATTGCAGTTTGGCTGCTCACGATGACGCTGACCGTTGTAGCCGACCTGACGTTTGCCGTGGAAGTCGGAATGGTGCTGGCAGCGCTCATGTTCATTCGCAAGGTTTCCCGAACTACAACCGTGAGTCCGGTTACGAAGGACTACATTGAAGACAGCCGCGTGCACGTGCTCCAGGGCAAGGACATTCCGGACTATGCGATTGTCTACCGAATTCACGGGCCGTTTCTGTTTGGCGCGACGGATAAGTTTGCGGACATCCTCCACAACCTCGACAAGCTGCCGCCCATCGTTATCCTCCGGCTGCGCAATATGACCGCGATTGACGCCACGGGCCTGGGCGCAATTCGCGACCTCGCGGACACGTTGCACGAGTCGGGGCGGTCCCTGCTGCTCTGCGGCGCACGAGAGCAACCCTCCCAGTTGATGAAGCAGGCGGAGTTCGCACGACACGTCGGCGCCGAAAATATCTGCGGAAGCATCGCCGAAGCTCTCGAACGTGCCTCAGAAGTTTACCGTGCCCAATACGATGGCAAACTGGCGGAAGAGCTAGCCTCGAGCCGTTCCTGAGTCCTAGCCTGAAGCGTTATTTTTGGAACCGCACGCTGTCGAGGATGGCGTTGAAGGTCTTGTCGTACCTTTCGTACGCGGTTTGGGGAGCCACGCAAACGAAGGAGACCAGCCCTTCAGAGTGCAGCGTGGTTATGAGCCAATCGGTTTCCTGGCCGCCCACAGGTGAATCATTGCTGAGATACGTCGCGAGGCCCGGCTGGCCGTTCAAGCGCACCCGCTCTGACTGCCGCGTAATCTTCATGTTGGGGTTCGATTTCTGAAGGTCTTGAATGAGCCGCTGCGTGGCATTGTTCAGAGTATCCCAATCGTTGGGATCGCCGCTGGCTTGCGTGACACTGACAATCAGCCCGTACGCCAGCGCAGCGTGCCCGCTGCCGTCGTCCACGACGCCACCATCCGGCGCAAACGAAGCACCACTCCCATTGCTGTCCGGATACTTCTTCCAGTTGTCCGGATATTTGAGCGTGTAACCATTCGCCTGATAAGCCGTAAGATTCCCCGACGGCGGTGGGGGAGTTTTTGGGGCTACGGCGGTTGCTGGAGCGGGCTTTTTCACTATCGGCAAAGCCAGAACTTCGTGCTTGATGGCCTCAAATTCCGCGGAATCTCGCTTGGCGTTTGGGGGGACTCCGCCCAGCTTTTCGATTTCTTCGTCCACGCGTTCCAGGCGGTGCTCGGGGTTCGGGTGGTCGGATAGGAACTCCGGCGGATTCTTTCCTTTCGTCTCGGCCTCGAGCTTTTCGAAAAACTGCGCCATGGCGCGCGGGTCATAGCCGGCGTCGAAAAGGACCTGCGTTCCCATGACGTCTGCTTGCGATTCGGCGCTCCGTGAATAGCGCAGTAGCACACCACCGACAGCAAACGCGCCCAACTGAGTTAGTAGTGCTCCTCCAGTCGAGCCGCCGAAGATCCCGCCGGCGATTCCCAGAAAACCTTCTGCCGCCTGAGCCTTGGTGGCCTGATTCGTCCCGTGGCGCAGCGCCACATGGGAAAGCTCATGAGCCATGACGGCGGCAAGCTGCGCTTCCGTGTCAGCAACTTCGATGGCTCCGCGATTGATGAATACATATCCCCCAGGCAAAGCGAACGCATTGATGGCCTTGTCATTCACACAATGAAATTCGAAGGGATACTGCACGCCACCCGTTGGGAGCTTCGCTACGAGACGCGTTCCCAGCTCTGTCAGGTAGGCATCGACTTTGGGCGCATTGCAAAGAGGCAATTGTCTCTCTGCATCCGACGCTGCTCTCTTGCCCACTTCGATGTCTTGCTGGGGAGTAAACATATTCCATCCCGGCTTGAGCGAAGTGCGCTGCGCAGAGGCAGCAGGCGTCAACAGAAGGGACAAACACAAAAGGCTGACGCCAGCACAGATGGCGCAGGCTCCGGATGGCCCCTGCGTCTGGCTCGCACTTCTTGGAGATGGATTCCTTTGCCTACCCCACGCATTCACGGCGGCCTCCCAACGACTCAGGAAACAGAGATGGCGATTCTCGATACAAAGTTACTTTAGCACTTGGGAGACACAAAAAGAAAAAGCCCGGGTGGCGGGGCACCCGGGCAGGGACAAGAGGGCGATGGGGCAAAGAAACTTGTTTTACCGAGCCGCGCGCGGCGAAGGCTCGGGAGATGGCGTTGTGTTCGGCGCATCCGCTGCCTTGCTGCTTCGTGCCGGAACCGCCTTCGCGGCTGGTGCCGGTTCGG
>DATDNK010000141.1:0-20110 GCA_036518275.1 Candidatus Acidiferrum sp. | reverse complement strand
CTGTCGACAACGAGGCCGAAGCGCTTTTCCGCTGCGCCGATGACGATGACGAAATTCTTTTTCTTCTGCGGCTGCGAATCGATGCTCCGCAGGCGGCTGAGATGATTCAGGCGCACGAGCGTGAGGATTTGTTCGCGGAGGCGGAGAACTTCGCGCTGATCCACTTTGTGAATTTCGTGGTCGTTGATGCGCGTGATTTCGACGACCGAGGATAGCGGAACGGCAAAGAGGCGGCCGCCAACGCGGAATAGCAGGGTCTGAATGCTGGCCAGCGTGAGCGGAACACGAAGCTGGAATGTGCTGCCACGGCCTTTCTGAGAGCTGACGTGGACAGTGCCTTTGAGGCGGTCCATCACGTTGCGAACGACGTCCATACCGATGCCGCGGCCGGAAACTTCCGTGACTTCCTTGGCAGTGCTGAAGCCGGATTCAAAGAGCAAATTCAGGACGTCCTGCTCGCTGAGGCGCTGCGCTTCTTCCGCTTTGATGATTCCCTTCTCGACGGCGCGGGCACGAACGAGAGCGAGGTCGATGCCGCGGCCATCATCGCGGACTTCAATCACTACCTGCGTGCCTTGATGATAAGCATTGAGATAAACAGTGCCACGGGCAGGTTTTCCTAAAGCGAGGCGATCTTCGGGAGACCCGACGCCGTGATCCACAGCATTGCGAACGAGGTGCATGAGCGGCTCGGCGAGGGCATCGAGGATGCCCTTGTCAAGATCGGTGGCCTGCCCGGAGATTTCCAGCGCGACGTCTTTGCCGCATTGCTTGGCGACGTCACGAACGATGCGCGGAAAGCGGCGGAAGAGCTGTTCGACCGGCACCATGCGAATTTTCAAAACGCATTTGTGAAGCTCATCGAGGATACGCGCTTGAAAGGCCATAGCGTCAGCAAGCTTGGCGCGCACCGGATCGCGAGCGTGCTGCTGATCGAATTCGGTGAGCGTGCGATGGAGCATGGACTTGCCAATAATCAGCTCGCCGACCAGATTCATGACCGCGTCAATGCGCGCGGCGTCCACACGGAGCGTGCTTTCCGAAACGGCGACCGCCGCTGAACTGCGTGCGGATGCTTTGGGAGTGCGGTCGCCCTCAATCCCTTCGGCACCGGTACCGACTTCAGCCGCCCGCGCTTCGAGCAGGTCACCGAGCAACTCGTGCTCGGGCATTTGAGAGGCGGTGACTTTTTCGATGTGCACTTCAGACACGATGGAAGGAATGTGGCAGCGCTGGAACAGTTTTTCTTCGGACTGCGTGCTGGCGAGCGCGGCTTCGACCACCTCGACGTTGGCGGCCGCGACATTATCTTCCGGGCGCAAAGCGATGACGGTGCCGCTTCCATGAAGAACGTTGCGGATGAGTTGGAAAGCGGCGGCACGCATCAAGCTATTCGGATCGATGTGGAGAGCGATGTTGTAAACAGAATCGCCGCGGTGGACGGCTTCGGAAATCATGAGCTGCTCGTATTCGGTCCAGGCAAACTGCCCAGGAGCTTGAGCAACCTCGGGAGCAGAATCCGCCGCCGGCGCCTCCAGCAGACGACGGATCATGGCATGAAGCGCGTCGAGGGCCGGAAGCTTCGCATTCTTCCTATAAGCAGCTAGCATCGCGTCAAAGCTATCGGCCGCGGCGAGCACAACTTCGGGAAGATCCGGGCCATGAATGCCGGCAACCTGGGGAGTGAGCACGTCTTCGAGTTCGTGGGCGAGTTCACTAAGTTTGTGAAGCCCGCAAGCAGCCGAGTCGCCCTTGAGAGTGTGGACCACGCGGCGAACGCGGCGAATGACTTCCTCGTCGGCGGGATGGGCCTCAAGTTCCAAGCCCGCTTCGTTGAGCGCTTGCAACAATTCGGCGGCGCTCTCAAAGAAGAGAGAGCGCAGTTCGCTGTTGCGATCGTCGGACTGACGGCTCACGTGGTCGCCTCAATGCGTTGATACGCGGTGCCGTTGTTTTCGTGCACCATACGGAATTTCTGCGTCAGGCCAAAAAGGCTCTCCGCATGGCCCACAAAGAGATATCCGCCGGGGTTCATGCAGTGCCAGAACTTTTCAATCAGGCGCTTCTGTTCGGCTTCGTCGAAGTAAATCATGACGTTGCGGCAAAGGATGATGTCGTTGCGGCGCGGCAAGAACTCGGTTTTTAGATTGTGGAAGTCAAACTGGATCAGCTGTTTTAGTTGCGGCTTGACCGCGTATTTGTCGCCAGACTTTTCGAAGTAGCGCAGGCGGCAGGTGTAATCCACAGGCTCCATCTGCTGCTCGGTGTAAAGGCCTTCTTGTCCAATGCGAAGGCTGGCGTAACTGATGTCCGACGCGACGATTTCGACTTTCCAGGGTGGAGGAATAAGAGGCTTCGGTGACGGCATGTCAAACGGAAGCGGATTGCGCAAGTAGTAGTAAGCCAGCGCGTCGCAAATCAAAATGGCGACGGTGTAAGGCTCTTGGCCGGAGGAGCAGCCGGCGCTCCAGACGCGAAGGTTGTAGTCGCGGCGTTCCTGCTTGCGGCGAAGTATGTCTTCGAGCACGGATTTCTGGAGCAGGTCAAGCTGCGGCTTATTGCGAAAAAAACTGGTTTCGTTGACGGTAAGATTTTCCAGCAGCAAAGCCAACTCGGCGCGGCCTTCCCTGCTGGTCAGCAGACGGTAGTAAGAGTAGAAAGAATCGAGATTGCAGGCTTTGAGGCGGCGCTGTAGGCGGTCCTTCAAGAAATGTGAGCGGCGTTCATCAAAGAACATGCCGCATTCCTGGTAAACCAAAGTCTGAAGGAGCTTCAATTCCGCTTCCGTGAGCTGTATCTGTGCGGTGGTGAGGGTTCCCATGACGTGCGAGTGCGACGGTCCGTCAGTAAAAGTAAAGCAGGGACTACCTGACGGTAGCGACGGGTTCCGCAACCTCCTCGAGGCGTTTGTATTCGGGACGCTGCAGGAGCTTCGAAATATCCAAGAGAATAATGAGGCGGCCTTTGAGTTTGCCGACTCCGGTCACGTAGCCGGATTCGCCTTCGGCAAAAACAGTTCCGGGAGCTTCGATTTCAGAAGGCGGAATCTTCAGCACTTCGGAGGCGGCGTTGACAATCAAGCCGACGAGTTTGTTCTCCAGCTCGACGACGAGAATGCGGTTCTTTTTGTCGGGTTGAATCTCAGTCTGTCCGAAGCGCTTGCGCAGATCCATCACCGGAATGATCTTGCCGCGCAGGTTGATCACTCCCTCGATGAGATCGGGAGCGCTGGGCACAGCGGTGATTTCCGGAACACGGACGATTTCGCGAACGGAGGCGATACGCACCCCGTACGTTTCGTTGCCGATCCGGAAACCAACGACCTGAAGGTCTTTTTCCATCAAAGAGTCTCCGGTGCGCTAGGAACGAACCAATTCGGCATATTCGGCTTCCTGCTCATGGTCCGCTCCAGGCCCGCGCCGCTTGCCGCGCGATTCGCCTCCGCGCGGATGCTGCTGGCTGGAACGGTCAAGAACAAAGCGATCCATGGCATCCAGCAAGTTGCGCGAGAGCTTCAGCATTTGTTCGGCGGCGGCAGAAAGCTCCGTGGAGCTGGAAGCGGATTGCTGGACGAGCTCGCGCATCTTATCCATGGCGCGAACGACGGCCTGGGCTCCGGAAGCCTGTTCCTCGACAGCGGAATTGATTTCCTGGGTGATTTCGGTAAGGCGGCTGGTGGCTTTGGCGATTTGTGCGGAGCCGACCGACTGCTCATTCGTGGCGGCGCCGATTTCCTGAGAGAACTTGTAGACTTCGGTGACCACGTTCGAAATCTTGTGCAGAGCAGAGCCGAGGTCGTTGCCGAGGTTCAACCCCTCCTCGACGATGCGCGTGCTGCGCTCCATGTTTTCCACGGCCTGGCGCGCTTCGCGCTGAATGCTCTGGATGAGGTCGGCAATTTCTTTGGTGGATTGTGTGGATTTTTCCGCCAGCTTGCGAACTTCGTCTGCAACAACCGCGAAACCGAGACCATGCTCACCGGCGCGGGCAGCTTCAATGGCGGCGTTGAGGGCCAACAGGTTTGTCTGCTCGGCGAGGTCGTCGATGACTTCAATGATTTTGCCGATATCGTCGGCGCGATGGCCGAGGATGTTGATGATTTCCGCGGAAGACTGAATGGCTTGGTTGGTGCGGTTGAGGCCGTCGGTGGCCTTTTCCATGGTCTGTATGCCGGTAACTACTTCTTCGCGGGAGCGGTTGGCGATGTCGAGCAAAACCTTTGCAGTGTCCGCAACGCGCTGAATCGAAGTGACCATCTGATCGATGGACGCGGAAGTTTCCGCAACGCTGGAAGCCTGAAGCTGCGTATTCTTCACTACGTTTTGCACGTTAATGCTCATTTCGTGCATGGTGCTAGTGACTTCCTCGATGGCGGAAGACGCCTGAACGCTGACTTTAGCGGATTCGTCGGCGGCGCCAGCCACTTGATTGGAGCCGGCGGAGACTTGTCCGGCAGAATCGCGCGTGGTGCGCACGAGCTGTTGCAAGCCGTGGGACATGCGCAGGAAAGCATTGCCAAGTGTGTCGCGCTTGGAACGCGGCACCACTTCGACGGCGAGGTCGCCCTCAGCGACAGACATAGAGACGCTGGCCATTTCCTTGAGGTAGGCCACCATGTTGTTGAAAGTGGTGGCCAAAGCGCCGATTTCGTCGTTGCGGTGAATATCGATGTTCTGATCGAGGTCGCCCGAGTCACCGATTTCGCGGGTGACGGTCATGAGATGGTTCAGAGGTTCCGTGATCGATCGGGCGGTGTAGAATGCGATCAATCCTCCAGCAATCAAGGCCAGCAAAGTGCCACCGATGGTCATGAAAACGCTGAAGGCAGCAGCGGTGTTCGCGGATTTCGTTGTCTGCTCCAGGAACTTGGTGATATCGGCATTGCTTTGATCGAGCACCGTCGACGACTTTACGAGCCAGGACGAAGGATCCTTCTGCAAATAAAAGATCTGTAGGTCCGAAACCGTAGCGTCTCCGGAGTCGACCTGATGGCGCTTAGCAATCAAGGGCTTGGCGAAATTGTCGGCCCAGCTGGCTTCCGTGCTCTCGACCTGGATGAGCGCGGTATGGACGGCATCGCTGGTGGCCTGAGCCTCTCCGCGCTTGAGGAGATCGGCCATATCGGTGAGGCCCTTGTTGACCTTATCTTCATCGCGGGGATCGCCGCTCAAGAGAAAATTGTTCATGTTGAGGCGATTCAGCATGATCTGGTAGCGCACGGATTCGACCGTCCGCACGCTCTCGAGCGCCATGCTGGCGTTATTGCGCGCCGACTTCTCCAAATAGCCGGTGACAGTGTTCACCAGGAACAGGACCGCTAGAATGGCCAGAATCAACCCGAATCCGGCGTATAGCTTCTTTCCAATCGTCATTGCGTATTGCCTCCACTCCCGTCATCAGCAGCCTGTGTTGAGCCGCGTCTCTCCAAAAGCCTTTGCGAACCTCGCGCACTATTCGGCGGCCCGAAACTCGCATTCCGCGATCTGCGTGGTCTCTTCCGGCCCAGGCGCAAACTTCCACTCCTTCACAGCGTCCTGGCACGCTTGGACGAGCAAAGGATGCCCACCTACGACACGTGTGGTCTTGACGTGCCCATCCGGGGTAATGACCACCTCGATTTTGACCTTGCCCGCAACGTTCATACGCCGCGCGAGTTCCGGGTAGACCGGGAGAACCTTGGTCTTCACCTTGCGTTTCGACTCATCCGTGCTGCCGGTCTGAGCCCGCCCAGAACCCACAGTTAGAATCAGAAGCGCACTTGCGGCCAGCGCGAAATTCTTCCACTCGCTCCATCTCATCGACACATCCCCTTAGAAGGAATAGAAATACCCGAGCAAAAGAAAGGCACGCCGGATGCCATGCCCGCTGCGGTAGAGAAGGCCCCTAAAGAGAATGCATTAAGCGCTCTAACCGACAGACAAATAGAAGGTTAGCCTGCACCCAAGGAAATGTTGGTTAACCCTCGATGACTCTTCCTGTCTCAGAACTCCTGCACAAGCAAACCTGGGGTCTCAGCCTGAGACGGGTGCGGCGAAAAGCATTCGGGGGCCGTAGGCGGTTTGGCAACATGGTACCCAGCGGTCATTGACTCAGAATGAGACGAACAGGTAGCGTTGAGCACTAGGGATTAGGGATCACTCGCAAATTGAGACGCAAGATACTTCCCTCTTGTCATTGAACGGCAAGAAAGCTACGCGATCACGAGGACGAATTCTCTTGGCTTCAACGACAAAAACGCGTTCGACGGCCTCTCGCAACGCAGAAGAGTTGATGGACCTGGCCGTTGAGGCAGCGCAATCCCGGCACCTTCCCAGCTTCCTGGAACAGTTTGCGTTGCGCTCAGCACGCATGCTGGATGCCCACTGGGGGGCTGTGGTTGTGTACAAGGGCCGCGACACCGAATTGCACAAGATGCCGGGAAAAAGTGGACCCACCTTTCCCGCAGCGGTGGAGTGGCTGCTCTCCAATGCGCGCGAAATCCAAACTGAAATAGAAACGCGCGTTCTGCCTAAGGAAATTGCGGCTGGTTTGCCGGACTCAGATGCGCCAAGAACCGCGGTATTCGTGCGCATCGCTTCGAGCGATAAAGAAAAGCTCGGAACGATTTGCTTATTCCGCGAAAGAAAAGCATTGGGGCCGGAGGAGAAGCGACTGATGAGCTCTCTGGCAAGCCACGCGGCGCTCTCGCTGGAGAACTTTCAGCGCTTCTCGCAACTGGAGAGGTCCAAGCGGCAATGGGTAGAAGACATTGACGCGATTAGCGATTACATCGTGGTGCACGACCGCTCGTGGAGAATCGTGAGGACCAACCGGTCGCTGGCGTCTTACCTGGGAGTTCCGCCGGTAGCGCTGGTTGGCGAAGCGATGGGTAGTTTGCGGCAGATCGCTGAAGCGGGAAGCGACCTGCCCTGTCCTTTCTGCCGCGACACACAACGCACGCGTGAAGAATACGTGGCCGCGTCGGCAGAGCGCATCTTTCTGATTTCCACTTCGCGCAAACCCGGCGCGACCGACGATGATACGCGAACAATCCATGTGCTGAAGGACATTACCGACCGGCGGGAAGCGGAGCGGCGGTACCGCGAACTGTTTGACAGCATCCAGGAAGGATTGTTTTTCGCCACGCCGGAAGGACGATTTTTGGACGTGAACGACGCAATGGTGCGGATGCTGGGGTACAGTTCGCGTGAGGAATTGCTTCGGTCCGACGTAAGCCCACACCTCTACCCGGCGCCGGAAGCTCGCGAGAAATTCCTGACAGCACTCGCAGAAAAGGGCGTTTTGCGTAACTACGAGGAAACGCTGCGGCGAAAAGACGGCACGCTCCTGCATACGCTGCAAAACATCACTGCAGTTCGCGACGTGCGAGGGCGCATCGTGCAGATTCGCGGCCTGATGCTGGACGTAACCGAGCAAAAATCGTTTCAAGCGCAATTACAGCGCGAGCGCGACTTCAACCAGAAGATTCTCAATACCACACAGAGCATGATTCTTGTGCTCGATACCGCGGGTTTAATCAGCTACGCCAACCGGCGCTGCTACGAAGCGGGCTATCAGGAGAGCGAATTGATAGGGCACCGGCTGGTGGACTGGGTGGAAACTTCGCATCGCGCGGACTTCGAGGCGGCGCTGGAGACCACCGCGAACGGGCATCAAGTGGAGAACCTCGAATTGCGCGCCAAACGCAGCGACGGCTCGATGGGGCACTTCTCGATCAGCTTGAGCCCGATGCGCGATGAGCAGAATGCGGTGAACAGCGTGGTGGTGGTGATGACGGACATCACCGATGCGGTGCTGTTGCAAGCGAAACTCGCGCACAGTGAAAAGATGGCTACCATTGGGCGATTGGTTTCCGGCGTGGCCCATGAAGTCAACAATCCGCTGGCGGCGATTCTGGGGTTTACAGATTTGCTGCTAGAGAATCCCGAAATGCCGGCGTCGGCGCAAGAGGATTTGAAGATCATTCTGCAAGAGACGCAGCGGACAAAAGACATCGTGCAGGACTTGCTGAGCTTCGCGCGACAGCGACCGGTGCAGCGGGAATTGGTGCAAGTGCACAGCGTGCTGCGACAAACCATCAAGCTACGGAGCTACGATTTTGCAAGCCATGGCGTGGAAGTGGCCGAGGAATTTGAAGAGGAGCTGCCGCCGGCATTAGGAGATGTGCAGCAATTGCAGCAGGTCTTTTTGAACATCTTGAATAACGCATACGACGCAGTGCAGGAGACAGGACGACGGGGGCAGATCAAGATTCGCACGCGCCGGCAAGGAGAAATGATAGAAGTAGCCACCACCGACAACGGCACGGGGATTACGGATACGCAAAGGATTTTTGATCCGTTCTACACGACAAAACAAGCAGGCAAAGGAACAGGGCTGGGATTGAGCATTTGCTATGGGATTGTGCGCGCGCATGGCGGCGAGATTCAGTGCTGGAACAATGACGATGGCGTGGGGAGCACGTTTGTAGTGCGTATTCCGGTAGCGACAGAGAGCGCCCTGGCTGCAGCCGCGACGAAGGAAGGCGGACGATGACCGCGCAGCCGGCAGTCTCGGTTAAGCGGCTCATTTTGCTGATTGAGGATGAGCCGTCAGTGATTGCGTTTTTGCATGCAGCGCTGGAGCGACGGGGATACGCCGTGGTGGACGCTTCTTCCGGGGAGGAAGGGCTGAGGCAGCTTTCAAAGGGCAGTTATGCAGGCGTAATCTCCGACATTCGCATGCCGGGGGCGGTGAACGGCGCAGAAGTGCACGAGTGGATTCAGAAGAACCGACCGGAATTAAAGTCGCGGATCATTCTAATCAGCGGGGACACCGCCAACAGTGAAACGCAAACATTTTTGGCGCAGAGCGGGGCGCCGTGCATTGAGAAGCCGTTTCGCGTGCAGCAATTGATCGCGACGGTGGAAAGAACTTTTGGGAAACCATGAGCGAAGAGATGAAAACACGGTTACTGGTCGTGGACGACGAGCAGAGCATCCGCCGGCTGTGCATGACTATCGGCAACACACTGGGATATGTTTGCGTGGAGGCGGAGAGCGGTGAGGCCGCCCTAGGCCGGGTTCAATCCGACGCCCCGGATCTGATTCTTACGGACCTGAAACTGCCTGCCATGTCCGGAGTTGAATTGTTGAAACAGACGAAGATGCTTCTACCACATACGGAAGTGGCCATTATGACTGGCCATGGGTCGATCGAATCGGCGGTGGATGCGATGAAGCTGGGGGCGTACGACTACATCGAGAAACCCTTCCGCGTCGAGAAGATGCGGCTGCTGCTGCAACGCATGGCGGAAAAAGTGCACCTGGTCACGGAAAATGAGTTCTTGCGCGAGCGCGTGACCACGGAAGACAAGCTAGACGGCATCATTGGCACTTCGGCGCATATTCAAGACGTGTTGCGCATGATTTCCAGGCTCAAGGATACGCGCACACCCGTGTTGGTTTCAGGTGAGAGCGGGACCGGCAAGGAACTTGTTGCGCGCGCGATTCATTTCCGCGGCTCCATGGCCCAAACGCCGTTTGTGGCCGTGGACTGCGGGTCCCTGGTTCCCACACTGATGGAGAGCGAACTATTTGGGTACGAAAAAGGCGCTTTCACCGGCGCAATCAAATCGAAAGCGGGACTGTTTCAAGCCGCCAATGGCGGCACAATCTTTCTGGATGAAATCGGCGAGCTTCCTTTAGAGATGCAGGCCAAATTGCTGCGTGTGTTGCAAGAAAAGGAAGTGCGTCCCGTGGGCAGCAACGAAAGAGTGACCGTGGACGTGCGAGTCATCGCGGCCACCAATCGGGATCTGGAGGCTGCTTATCGCGGCGGAACGTTTCGAAAGGATTTGTATTTCAGGCTGAATGTGGTGACCGTCCACCTCCCTCCCCTGCGGGACCGGCGCTCGGACATCCCGGTCCTGGTGCATCATTTCCTGGACGGCTATGCAAGAGGTTCGCAGATCCAGGTGACGCCAGCGGCGATGAAAAGCTTGATGCAATACGACTGGCCCGGTAACGTCCGCGAACTGGAAAACTGCATTGCGCGCGCGGTAACTTTGGGCGATGGGAGGACCATCGATGTGCCTGATCTTCCTCCTGCGATCCGCGGCGAACAGAGCGAACCCGACGCGGCCCAAACTCCAGAAGCCAGTTCCCTTTCCACAACCGCGCTGGCAGAGATGGAGCGAATGACCATCCTTCGCGTGTTTGAGCAAGCCCACGGAGACAAGGCACTTGCGGGAAAGATGCTAGGAATTAGCCGAGCGACGCTATACCGCAAGCTTAAACGCTATAACATCCCCTTAAAGGGTGACAGTGGTGAAGCTGAATCGACTCCTCCATCGTGAGGTCTGATACGTCTCACGAGCCAGACGTGGAGCAGGTAGCGCGTTAACTGGTGAGACGGCGACGTTTCAGGGTGAGACATTTGGGCCACTAAGACCCCGCAGGAAAATCCTAAGTCCTTCTGTTTCTTCATCTTCACTCGGCAACATCTTTAATTTCTTTTGGCTCGCGGCGTGCAGATTTGTCAGCGGAAGTCTGTGTCTGCTCGAGCGAGGAGTGTCTCTTGTCTCGTAGCGGCAAGGCCGATTCAACAGCAACAGTTGTGAGGCGAAGTGGGAAGAACCAGCGGTTCGGCACTGGTAGCCAATGAAAAAAGCTGTGCGGAGCAACTGGCACGATTCTTCCCCCAGGCCAGCGCTGTACGCGTCCCGGTGCAAGTGACATCACCCCGGGGCGGCACGACAAATCTGCGGGAGGCAACCATCGTCGAGTTCAGTAGCGCGCATCATGCGATCTTTCTTTCGACGCTGCCGCTAGAGTTTGGTGACCGAGTGCGACTCGAGGCGAGGCCACAGGGTTTTCAGATGGAGGCCACCGTTGATGCCGTGCAGTACCACGAAGGACGCAAAGCAGTGGCCGTACGGTTCTTGCAAGGCCCCTGCGACTGGGTGATGAAACGACCGTGAACAAGACGACCACTACCTTAAATATCCCGGCACCTACACGGCCGGAGAACCCTCGCCTGGCGCAATGGAAAGAGGCGCGCGAGGTGTTTCCCATTTATTTGGCATTGGCCAAACAACTGGAAATCGAAATTCCCTTTCCGCAGGCAAAACGAAATCTTCCTGAAAAACCGGATACAGACCTCTTCAGCCAAGTGCACGAATGGCTGGACTCCATGGATCAGAAGGTGATGGCCCATCAACTCCGCCACCTTCTGCAAATGACCACGCTGAACGCCAGCGAAACCAGCTTGCGCGCGCTCATACGCAGGCACCTGCGCAAACCGAAAAAGAGCAATCCCGACCGGGACAAGATCGACTTCCTGCTGGTCCAGTATTTTGCGCTGTGCGCTCCCGCGAAGATTTATCACAAGCAGATTGAACTCGGCGACGTTGCCCAGGTGATGCAGTCCGTACTTGGAGACGCCGATGCAACGCCCCTGGCTTGGTGCGCGCCGCTCGAAAAGATGATCACAGCCTTGCGCGGTTTCCGCAGCCTGCGGGAAATCTTGAAGACCAACTTTATTGAGGAAGGCAGAAAGGTCAAGGAAGGCGCGGGCGGGATGTTTTATGACCCTCCGGCCCTGCTGGCATTCATCCGATTCAACTTTTTGCTTCGGCGGACGCTGATCGAGCTGATGCACGCGGATTTGATCGCTATCCGCGCAGGCATCGACCAACTGCAAAGCGCCGGCGTTCGCACCATTGACTGTCACCATGCGGGATTACTGGGCGGTGAGCCGCTGAGCAAGATTCACAAGATTGCCGACGAGTGGAAACAGCCTTTCCAGAAAGAGTATACGGAACGCACGGTCAGTCAGGCCTTCGAGAACTTATTGGGATTGCGGAGCGACGTCGAGCAAGCCCTGGCAAAAATTGCGGGTTCCGCGCAAAACGGTTCGAAAAAAGAGTCGATGGAAGCTTCCAAACAAGGGTCTGGAGCAAAGAGGACAGCACCAGCAGTCAAAGACTCCAGCGGCAGGGCGAAAGCGAAGGAAGGATCGAGCGCACCGGGCACGGCAAATATTGATCCCTCCGGCGCGCTAGATTTTGAAACCTGCATGGAGCAAATCTGGGAGCAGTTGATCGCCACGCCTCCTTCCCGGGGGCGGTCCATGACCACCGTGAAAGTCGGCGGAGCGCGCATTCTGATGTCGTCCTGGGAAGTCACGGCATTCGTGAGTGAAGACGGGCCCTCGGCTGAGGATGTGCGGCGGGCCGTCGTCGCCCGAGTGCTTGTAGCCGCCGCCATGGAATCCGCCAAAGAAACGGGAAACGCCACTTCCCTTGATCGGGCTATGAACATGGCGCGCGTGGAAGTTACAAGATTGCAGGAGCGCGTGGATGTGGCCAAGCAGGCCAAAGATACGGAAGCGGCAGTGAATCTTGGCATCAGCACAAAGCGTTTGCTTTCGACGCTGGCTGAGGCAGAAAAGCTATAGCCGGCAGCAGCAGCCGACCTTGCGAGAACGCAAAAACGTTCCAGGGAGCAGGTTTTCCTTGCGACACGCCAACGTAGTCATACTCACCGATGAAACGGAATTTGGCCGGTTGCTGACGGCTTGCTGGCAGGCTGAGCGGCAGGCCCCTGTAATCACGGTTTTGTCGAGTGATCTCTGGCAGCAGCAGGACGCTCCATCTCGTGACCTGGTCGTCGTCGGCCCAGTTCTCGACGGAAAGCTGACGAGCGTGCTTCGGTCGCTCGATCCGTCCACAGCCGTTATTTTGTGCGCACCGGCAGATTCCAAAGAATTCAGTCAATTGCGAACGAAATATCCTCGGCTCGTCCACGTGCCCTTGCGCGAAGATTGGGCGCAGACTTTGCTCCTGGTGGCGGGTGAATCGCTTCGCCGCGTGGAAGCCCTGCGCCTGGCCCGTCAAGCGGAGCGTGCGGCCGCCAAAAACGAAAATCACGCCACGTTGGGCCGCTACATGCTGGAAATGAAGCACAGCGTGAACAATGCCCTTACCTCCATGCTGGGAAACGCAGAGCTACTGCTGCTGGAGCCTGGGCAGCTCTCTTCTCAATCCTTGGCGCAGATCAAAACCATCCACAGTATGGCTTTGCGCATCAATGAAGTGATGCAGCGTTTCTCATCGCTGGCCTCGGAGATGCAGGAGGCTGAGAATGCTTCTCAAGCTGAGACGGAAGAGACAAACTCCCCGATCTCCCCACGCCGCTAGCTTGTCTGTTTTATGGTTGAAACCCATTCATAAATAAAGACTTAGCCTCACACGACACAACCTCACAGGGAACCCCAAGGCTGGCTGCTGACGTGCACCTCTTCTCTGTGGAGAAGTATGGGGAGACTACGGCTGTGCAAAAAAAAGTCCTGATCGTGGATGACTCACCAGCCGAAGTCAAGCTGATGCAAAGCCTTCTGGAGAAAGAGGGCTATTGGCCCGTGGGGCTGAACGACCCCAAGCTCGTCGAAGAAGCCATTACCCACGAGCGCCCGAGTGTGATCCTGCTGGACATCGTCATGCCGGATCGCAATGGATATCAGGTTTGCCGTGACCTGAAGGGAAATGCGGAATTCAATTCCATCCCCGTGATCATGGTGACCTCCAAGAGTTCTGCGAGTGACCGGTTCTGGGGCGAGCAGCAGGGCGCCGATGGATACGTAACCAAGCCGTTTACGCGTGACGAGTTGCTGCGCGCGGTGCGGCGGTTTGCATAGATGTTCGGAGACTGAGCGGGCAATGAGCGACGATTTTCATCTTGAGCCTCTGCCGGCAGACGCCGATGCCGGCGAACTGCTGGAGGCGCTCGGGCCGATCGAAGACCGGCCCCCGGAATCGCAGTTTTGCGTATTCCGCAGCGGCCGCGAACGGTTTTGTCTGCCGGTGTTGGACGTGGAAGAAGTGCTGGATTGGCCGCTGGTGACCAAGCTGCCGCTAAGTCCAGCGTACTTGCTGGGCATTTTCAATTTGCGCGGAGTGATTGTGCCGCTGATCGACATCGCGATTACCGAGGGGCGCCGGCCTGGACTGCTTCCTAGGCACGTCGTTGTCGCGTCGTTGCGGGGCGAGAGCCATCAGGAAGACGTGCGCATCGGAATCGCCTCAGATGAAGTGATTGGAACCTATTCGGTGAAGAACGAAGATTTTCTCGAGCAGGCGCCCGAAAACGTGCCGCACTGTATCGGAATGTTGCGGCACGATGACCGGCTGGCGCTGGTGATCGACTTGCGCCGGCTGCTTGAGGTATTTCCGGGGCCTAGCATTTGAGTTAACGGGAGACGCGCCGCGGATGGCGCGCACTCCGTTGAAAGGATTTGGAGGGTGGCATGAAATCGCGACTGAGTTCGACAATCTGGACGCTGGTCCTGTTCAACGGCTTCGCCTATCTCGCCGTTCTGTGGCTGGCGTTCAGCGCCGGAAAGAAGGCAGGCGAAGCCTCTGGGCTCGATTTTGGCTCGACGGGGGTCGTCGGCGCGCTGTTGGTGGCACTCGTCACGACGGTCATTCTCGTGTGGCGCCTCTTGGCGCTCGTGGGGCCAGTGCAGGCGCTCGCAGAGTTCTCTGAACGGCTGGCCGCAGGTGATCCTCGGGCGCGCGCTGAAGTCAATGCCACGAACGAGCTGGGCTACATTGCTGACAACTTGAATCGCGCAGTGGCAAAGGTTTCCAAAGCGACGAGCAACCAAGACGCCAACGACTCCCTGCAGAAGAACATCACCGATCTGCTGACGGTCATCAACCAGGTGGCACGCGGTGACCTGACTCTTCGCGGCAAGGTCACCAATGACCAGCTCGGTAACGTCACCGACTCCATCAACTATATGCTCGACAACTTCACCAAAGTTCTCGAGCGCGTCCGCAAGGCGGCTATGGAAGTGACCGCCTGCTCGAACAACATTCTTGTGGCTGCGGATGAAATGCAGGCCGGCGCGACACAACAGGACCAGGAAATCACCAACACTTCGAGCGCCGTCGAAGAGCTGACGGTCTCCATGAAGCAGGTGTCCAACAACGCGGAAGCCAGCGCCGAAGCAGCGCGCCGCGCACTCGACGCCGCCGAGCAAGGCAACCGCGCCGTGCGCGACACGCTCGAAGGCATGCAGCGCATTCGCGCCTCCGTGCAGGCTACTGCAAAGAAGATCAAGTCGCTCGGCGATCGCTCGCTGGAAATTTCGGAAATCATCAACGTGATTAACGACATCACGGAGCAGACCAACCTGTTGGCGCTGAACGCCGCCATCGAAGCCGCGCGCGCAGGCGACGCGGGCCGCGGATTCGCGGTCGTTGCCGACGAAGTCCGCAAGCTGGCCGAACACAGCCGCAGCGCCACGAAGGACATCGCAGCCCTCATTAAGGCGATTCAGGCGGAAACGAACGAGGCCGTGGTGGTCATGGAAGAAGGCACCAAGGAAGTGGAAGGCGGCGCTTCGCTGGCCGATCAAGCCGGCCGCGCGCTCGATGCGATTTCGAACGTCGTCCGCCAGTCGGCGGAACTTGTCCAGGAAATTTCCCTGGCCTCCAAACAGCAGGTGCGCGGAACCGAAGGCGTGGCGCATGCGATGCAGATCATTTCCAACATTACGCGGCAAACGTCGCAAGGAACCCGCGGCACGGTGGCAACCGTGAGCCAGCTCGTCAAATTGTCAGATCACTTGAACGAAGCGCTGGCGCAGTTCCGTGCGGGATCTAAGGTTTCGCCGGTGGCACCGGAACCTGCAGCCACAGATCGGCCCGTACCGGCCGGAGCAGTTCGTTAATCGTCTATTCCTTACCAGCCTGCACGGCAAGTAAGGGAGTGGCGTAAAAAACAGACGGGAAAACGATGAGCGAGCGCCAGGGACCAGGCCACGGGCTGAGCGAGCACGAATTGAGTGAGATCCGCATGCTAATCGAAGAGCGGACAGGCATTTGCTTCGATGAATCGCGTGAGCGGTTCTTCTCCACCCGTGTGCGGGAACATCTGCGCGCCAAGGGGCTGCAACGCGGCACTGACCTGCTGCGGAGCATGCGTAAATCCAACGTGGAATACGAGGCCTTGCTTGAGAGGCTGCTGACGCAGGAAACAAGTTTTTTCCGCTATCCCGGAGTTTATGAGGCCTTTGAAAAGCGCGTTTTGCCCGAACTGCACGTAAAGAAGTTCTGGAAGAATCCACGGACCCTGCGCATCTGGAGCGCGGGTTGCTCCACCGGCGAAGAGCCATACTCGATCGCCATTACCATCGCCGATTCCCTGTCCTTTGCGGACTCGTGGAACGTGGAAATTCTGGCTACCGACGTTGGCCGGCAGGCGCTAAAGCATGCCGAGCGAGGAACCTATTCCGGGCGAAGTATTGCCAGTGTGACCGAGAAGCAGCTTGCCAATCATTTTTCCGCTGTCGACGGCGGTCAGCAGGTCAAGCCGAGGCTGCGGAAGATGGTCTCGTTCGCGCAGATGAACCTCGCATCGCCCGTCTACCTTGGGCGCATGGACGCGATTTTCTGCATGAACGTGCTGATTTATTTCTCTGAAGAACGTCGCCGCGTATTGGTGCAGCGCTTCTATGAAACGCTCGAACCCGGGGGATATCTTTTTCTCGGGCACTCGGAATCGATTTCGAAAATGCCGGTGAAGTTCCAGGCGATTGTACTGAATGATTGCATTTTGTACCGGAAACCGACTGCGGACGAGTTGGTGAAGCCGGAACTGGTAACGGAGGGACGCGCGTGAGCACGCCGAACGCTCCCGACCGTGAAGCAGTCGAAGTTTTTCTCCAGGAGGCCGCCGAGCACCTGCAATACTTGCGGGAATATGTCAGTGTGCTGCAGGACGTTGAACCTCAGCATGAAGATCTCGAGCGTCTATACATTGCTGCGCATACCCTTGGCGGAACTTCGGCGAGCTATGGTTTTCCGCGTTTTTCCGAGATTGCCGGGAAACTCGCTCATGTGTTTCAGTACGCATTGAACGCACCTCTCGGCGAGGACCTGCACGGACCACTGACAGAATTCCTTTCCGACGGAATCTCACTGCTCGAAACCGATCTACTGGAAATCAGCGACACGGGGCAGGAGAACTTCGAAGACATCGCCGCCTTTAAGGACCGCTACCGCTTCGCGTTTCCGGCGGAACCGCCTCCGCTCAATCTTGTGCAATCTGAAGCGCCTGCTCAGCTGCTCCCTGAAGAACTTGAGGAGCCGGTGCCTGCCAGTCCAACTGGCTCCTACTTCGATGCGCTTCCGACCGACGATGAAGTGCCGGATGAGATTCTCGAGTTTTTCCAGCCGGAAGCCGAAGAGCATTTGCAAGTCGTCAGCGATTGCCTGATTTCGCTTGAGGCCAACAACAACCCCGAAGAAATCAACAAGCTGTTTCGCGCGATTCACACGATCAAGGGTTCTGCGGCGCAGGTGGGACTGAAGCGCTTGGGCGGTATCGCGCATCGAGTGGAAGATTTGATCGGACGTCTGCGGGACGGCGAAATGGAGCCGTCGCCCGCGGTTGTGGATTTGTGCCTTGAGTCAGTAGACGTTCTGAAGAAAACGCTTCACCGGCAATGGGCGGATGAAGCGGAAATGCGCACAGGCGTTGATTCCCTGCTCGGGCGAATTGCGGAGTTTGCGCCACTCGAACCGGAGGAGGGGGAGGCACAGCCTGCGGATGCTGAAGCCACGGAACAGTCCGGCGAGCAGGCAGAAACGACACCTGCATCGCAGCCTTCTGCGCCTGCGAAGAAGCTAGTCAAGCAAATTGCCGCTGCATCTGCGGCGAAATCTGTTCGCATCGCGCTGGCCCGTCTCGACCGCATGATGAATACGGTCGGCGAATTGGTCATTAACCGCACGCGAATGGTGGGTCGCGTGGGAGAGCTTGAAAAACTTGTCGATACGCTGAGCTTCTCGAAGGAACGCCTGCAGGGCAAAGTCGCGGAGTTCCAGGAAAAGTACGAATTCAATCGCATCAGCCCTAATCGGAATGCAACGTCCTGGAACCCCGAGCCTGCTCCGAAGCTGCTGTCCAGCGCGGCGGGGGGCGAGAAGTCTTTCTGGTCCGAGTTCAGCGAACTGGAAATGGACCGCTACGACGACGTGAACATTCTTTCGCGTTCCATGGCGGAAATCTCTGCCGACGTGAACGAAGTACTTTCGCAGCTCGAAGGATTCATCGGCCGCGTGGAAGGCGACATCGACGAATTCACCAAATTGGCGCATCACCTCCAGGATGAAATCACTGCAGCACGAATGGTGCCCATCGGGACGCTATACTCCCGCTTGTCACGTGCCGTGCGAGACGCGGCAAAATCGACCAACAAGGAAGTCGAACTCGAGCTCACGGGAAGCGAAACCGAGCTCGACAACAATATCATCCAGCAGATTTCCGATCCGCTTGTCCATCTCGTGCGTAACTCCGTGGCTCACGGAATTGAGCTGAGCCATGACCGCGTTGCAGCCGGCAAGCCTGCGACGGGCAAAATCACACTGCGCGCCTATCACCGCGGCAATCACATTTATATTGAGGTCGAAGATGACGGTCGCGGCATTGATTATCAACGCGTGAAACAAAGCGCCATCGAACGCGGGCTGGTTTCCGTCGAGACCGCCGACCGGCTAACGGAACGCGACATGCGCGAAATGCTGTTCCACCCCGGTTTTTCGACGGCTCCTGTCAAAACAGAACTAGCGGGCCGCGGCGTGGGGCTCGACGTCGTGCGCGCCAACTTGAATGCGCTGAACGGCGAAATCGAAATCCAGAGCATCACGGGTCAAGGCACCAAATTCACGCTAAAGGTTCCGCTGACCCTGATCATTTCGCCTGCGCTGTTTGTGCGCTGTGGCTCGACCAATTTCGCGCTGCCTTTGGCTGTCGTTGAGGAAATTCGCCGCCTGCGCGCTGACGAAATCGAGGACGTTGGCGGAAAACTGCTCACCAAGGTGCGCGACGTCGTCACTGAGGTCATTCGCCTGGACACCTACCTTGGCTTGCCCCCGCTCGAACCCGTTAACGGATTCTTCCGAATGGTGGTTGCCAACGCGGGAAGCCATCAGATCGGACTGGTAGTTGAAGAAGTTCTTGGCAAAGACGAAATCGTAATCAAAAACCTCGGTGAATACCTCCGCCGCGTGAAGCTTTTTCCCGGCACAACAATCGCGCCAGATGGCAGCCTGATTTTGTTAATCGACCTGAACCGCATGGTCGCTGCTGAACCGACGGATCGCCGCCCGCTGCAAGCCAACGCCAGCGCCGCCCGCATCTTTGCTCCGGGTTCGGCAGCCATCGCGCGTGGCACAATTCCTTCCGAAGCCATCGATCGTGTTGAACAGGAGCGCGTCATCGTGGTGGCCGACGACTCCATCAGCGTGCGCAAATTTGTTGGACGCATGCTGGAAAAAAACGGCTACCGCGTGAAGCTGGCCGCCGACGGCCTCGAAGCGGCGGAGCTCATTTCGCAGCATGGCTGTCATCTGGTCATCACCGACCTCGAGATGCCACGCATGACTGGCTACGAGTTGATGGTCCAGTTGCGGCAGAGCCCGTCCACACGCCGCATTCCGGTGATGGTCGTAACTTCGCGCGCCGGCGCCAAGCATCGCGACCGCGCCATGAAGGAAGGCGCTTCCGCTTTCCTCACCAAGCCAGTGCAGGAAGATCAGTTGATCGCCGCTGTTGAGCAGCTTATGGGAACGGAGGCGCCACGCCCGGCTGCGCCTGTGGCGTAAAAGCACAATTACAATGGCTACCCCTTCCAAGAAAATCCGCGTGCTCGTGGTAGACGACTCCACCTTCATGCGCAAGGTGCTGGAGAACATTTACAACAGCGACGAGCAGATGCAGGTGGTCGGCAGCGCCAAAGATGGCCGGGAAGCGGTGTCCATGGCGGCGTCGTTAAAACCCGATGTCATTTCCATGGACATCAACATGCCGCACGTGGACGGTCTTCAGGCGACAGCGGAGATCATGACCACCAATCCGAAGCCCATCGTCATCGTCAG
Organism: Candidatus Acidiferrum sp.; assembly: GCA_036518275.1. GTDB lineage: Bacteria > Acidobacteriota > Terriglobia > Acidiferrales > UBA7541 > Acidiferrum. Next base: position 183 of record DATDNK010000141.1, on the reverse strand, counting down.
CTCCGAATCGAAAGAAGGGGCAGCCAGCACTCTTCGTGCGCTTGAGCTGGGCGCCATTGAATTCGTCGCCAAACCATCGGGCGGCGTCGACCTGGACATGCAAAGCGTAAAGGACGAGCTCCTGCGCAAGATCCGCATGGCCGCCAAAGTGCGCGTCGTCCGCACAGCAACACGCCTGGCGTC